>NZ_JAKSYB010000011.1:47500-48542 GCF_022829505.1 Methylobacterium sp. J-043
CAAACCTTGGGCTCCTACTGTTTGTAAGCATCCGGTTTCAGGTGCTATTTCACTCCCCTCGTCGGGGTGCTTTTCACCTTTCCCTCACGGTACTGGTTCACTATCGGTCGCTGAGGAGTACTTAGGCTTGGAGGGTGGTCCCCCCATGTTCAGACAGGATTTCACGTGTCCCGCCCTACTCGAGTCTCTGCTATCGACCGTCCCGTACGGGGCTGTCACCCATCGCGCCGGCCTTTCCAGACCGTTCCGGTAATCTCAAGCAGAGCACTGGCCTGATCCGCGTTCGCTCGCCACTACTAACGGAGTCTCGTTGATGTCCTTTCCTCCGGGTACTGAGATGTTTCAGTTCCCCGGGTTCGCTTCAAACCCCTATGGATTCAGGATTTGATACCTTCATCTGACCAACTGTATGGAAGCACCAGACCGACTTGCGTCGGCCTGCCACCACCATACAGAAGGTCGAAGGTGGGTTTCCCCATTCGGAAATCCCTGGATCAAAGCTCGTTCGCAGCTCCCCAAGGCTTATCGCAGCGTACCACGTCCTTCATCGCCTCTCAGCGCCAAGGCATCCACCGAATGCTCTTAAGGCACTTGATCGCTCTCATGATCGATGTCCGGCGTGATCGCCAGCAGCTACGCTGCTGCCGATCACCCAGCCACGGTCACGATAAAGACCAGTGATGCAGGGCCCTCTCGGACACCCGCATCACATGCTTGCCGAACATAACCTGCAACGGGCACCCTGCTTTCGCAGGACCCGCGGTCACATTCCCTCTTTACGATTTTCTTCAACGATGCCGTCTGCTGCGCAAGGCGCTGGCAGAGGCAAACTCTGACCTTCTCTCCGGATGCTCTTGCCGATCTCAGCCCATCTTTTCGGCGCGCCTCGCGGCACGACCAACAAAAACATGGTGGAGACGGACGGGATCGAACCGACGACCTGATGCTTGCAAAGCAACTGCTCTCCCAGCTGAGCTACGTCCCCTGATCATGGTGGGCCTGGGACGACTCGAACGTCCGACCTCACCCTTATCAGGGGTGC
>NZ_JAKSYB010000064.1:0-460 GCF_022829505.1 Methylobacterium sp. J-043
GAGAGCCTCCTTCTGAGCCGCCCCCTCATCCTCGGCTGCCGCCTCGCTTCGGCGACGACGGGGTCGCCGAAGCCCTCTCGCCGCGTGCGGGGAGGCGGGGGTGACTCTGGATGCCCGCCTTGCCCGATCTGGTCGACCAGACCCGTGCCGCCGCGCCCGACCTCCGCGGCCGTCTCCTCGAAAACAAGTCGCTCGCCGACCTCACGTGGTTCCGCGTCGGCGGGCCGGCGAAGGTGCTGTTCAGCCGCGCCGAAGAGGAGGACCTGTCCGCTTTCCTCGCCGCCCTCGATCCGTCGGTGCCTGTCATGGTGATCGGCCTCGGAGGTCGGGCGCGGCGGCGCGGATCTTGTCGATCAGATCGGGAAAGGCGGTCATCCAGAGTCTCCCCCCTCTCCCCGCACGCGGGGAGAGGGCTTCGGCGACCTCGTCGTCGCCGAAGCGAGGCGGCAGCCGGGGGTGA
>NZ_JAKSYB010000012.1:0-805 GCF_022829505.1 Methylobacterium sp. J-043
GCACCCCTGATAAGGGTGAGGTCGGACGTTCGAGTCGTCCCAGGCCCACCATGATCAGGGGACGTAGCTCAGCTGGGAGAGCAGTTGCTTTGCAAGCATCAGGTCGTCGGTTCGATCCCGTCCGTCTCCACCATGTTTTTGGCTGATGGCGCGCTGAACAGAGCGTGACGCGGCGGTGGATTGACCCAAGATCCGGAGAGAGAGTGCAAGTTTGCCCTTGTTCGCGCTGAGCGCAGCAGGTGGCATCGATATGAACATCGTAAAGAGGGAATGTGACCCCGGGTCCTGCGAAAGCAGGGTGCCCGTTGCAGGTTATGTTCGGCAAGCATGTGATGCGGGTGTCCGAGAGGGCCCTGCATCACTGGTCTTTATCGTGACCGTGGCTGGGTGATCGGCAGCAGCATAGCTGCTGGCGATCACACCGGACATCGATCATGAGAGCGATCAAGTGCCTTAAGAGCATTCGGTGGATGCCTTGGCGCTGAGAGGAGATGAAGGACGTGGTACGCTGCGATAAGCCTTGGGTAGCTGCGAACGAGCTTTGATCCAGGGATTTCCGAATGGGGAAACCCACCTTCGACCTTCTGTATGGTGGTGGCAGGCTGACGCGAGTCGGTCTGGTGCTTCCATACAGTTGGTCAGATGAAGGTATCAAATCCTGAATACATAGGGGTTTGAAGCGAACCCGGGGAACTGAAACATCTCAGTACCCGGAGGAAAGGACATCAACGAGACTCCGTTAGTAGTGGCGAGCGAACGCGGATCAGGCCAGTGCTCTGCTTGAGATTACCGGAACGGTCTGGAA
>NZ_JAKSYB010000074.1:0-133810 GCF_022829505.1 Methylobacterium sp. J-043
GCCGACCTCCCGCGCCGCGCGGCTCCCCCGCCGGTGTTCCAGCCGGTGCCGGTGTTCACCTGGACGGGCTTCTACGCCGGTTTCAACGCCGGTTACGGCTTCGGCACCCAGGACGACCGCGTCCCGACCGTGATCGGCGTCGGCCCGGCCTCCCTGCTCGTGCCCCCGGGCACCACGGCCGTGGTGGCCTTCAACAACCGCGAGTCCAACGAGGGCTTCGTCGGCGGTGGTCAGATCGGCTACAACTACCAGTTCACCCCGGGCTCGGGCGTCGTGATCGGCGTCGAGGCCGACGCCCAGTACGCCGATTTCGGCCGTGACCGGAACCGCTTCCTGTCGACCAGCCCGCTGGCCGCCCAGCAGGTGTTCAACCCGGCCGGTCTCTCGGGCCTCGACTTCTTCGGCACCGTCCGCGGCCGTCTCGGCTACGCCTTCGACCGCACCCTCGTGTACGGCACCGGCGGCTTCGCCTACGGTTCCGGCGGCGGTCGTGAGTTCGGCACCGGCGTGTCGAGCAACGACTTCCAGACCGGTTGGGCCGCTGGTGGTGGTATCGAGTACGCTCTCCCGACCGACTCGTTCCTGAACTTCTTCAAGTCGTCGGCCGTGACCCTGAAGGTCGAAGGTCTGTACGTGAACCTCGATCGCGGCACCGGCGGCCGTGGCGCCTTCGCCACCGACAACCAGGGCCGCACGGTCTCCGTGACCAGCCCGGGCGTCGTGCTCGTCAGCGGTGGCCAGCAGGTCCGCGAGACCGAGTTCGCCGTCGTCCGCGCCGGCCTGAACTACAAGTTCGGCTCGTACTAGTATCCGGAACTCCGGCGGTCCCTCACCGGACCGCCGGACCTCCCCCAGAAAAGCCCGGCTTCGCGCCGGGCTTTTTCGCGTGGGGTGGCTCGCCTCGCCGGGATGCCGCGGTTAAGGTCTTGTTGACTATCCCGGCCGATCCTGTTCGGCCCGGAAGCCCGCGATGCGGGAACCGGCGCCCGTAACCGCCACGGCGAGACCCGCGCATCCGCATGACAACCGGCACGACATCGGGCTGCACGGCACGAGGCGTCGCGCGGCGCCAGGCTTCGGCACGTCCGGGCCGGCTCGCGCTCCTCGGCGCGGCCGTGTACGGGATGGCCGTGTCTGGGTTTCCGTGCGGTCCAATTTCCGCTGTCCGGGCGGAGGAGCCGCTCTACCTGCGGATCCGTGCGAACCCGGAAGCCCGGCTCGCCGGGGCTTCGGCCTCCGGGAGTGCGGCCTCCGGGCCAACCGCCGCAGTGACCGCGCGCGAATCCGTCTGGGAGCGCAGCGACCGGCGCGCCCGGATCGCGATCGCTTCGGTTTGCACCGGATGCCTTCCCGCGCGTTCCAACCTGATTGCGGTCAGGCCGTCTTCCGTGGCGGACGCTGCGACCGCCGACATGCCTTCGCCGCTTTCGTCACCCTCTCCATCGCCCTTTGCACCGACAGCAGGTGACCCATGACCCAGGCCCATCCGACCACCGGCGCGACCGTCGATCCGGAATGCCCGGTCTCCCTTGAACGGCTCGGCGAAGTCTACCGCGCCGACGACTACGACCTGCCGTATATCCTCGAGGAGATTCCGGCGCTGACCCGCGCCAAGCTCGCCGCCTATCTGTATGGCAAGAGTCACATGCACCAGCTCGGCCTGAAGGTGGCCCGCGCCTGCGAGCGCGACGACCTGGTCCAGGCCGTGGGCGAGATCGGCTCGGTGATCTACGGCCAGTCCCGGCTGAAGCCCGCCCAGGCGGCGCCGGAGGTCGAGGTGCCGGCTGGGCGCGGCAAGGGCGGGCAGGCCGCCCCGCCGAAGAAGGTCAAGATCAGCCTGGGTGGTTCGGCCGCCAAAGGCCGCAGTTTCGATTGAGCCGCGATGCCTTCCCCGGCCGACCATGAGGCCGCCGGGGAGGGCTCTCGAACTTGTGTCTTCGCGTCGTTCCCAAGCTCGGCCATGCGCCGCTGCGGGCCGTCGTGACGGCATCAGATCGATGCCGTGTGACGACGAGAGGGCAGGTTCGATGTACGCAATGTGGTGGAAGCTCGGCCTCGACACGACCCTGCTCGCCTTCGAGGCACAGTCGGTGATCGCCCTGCGGATGGCCAAGCTCGCGGCCGGGGGCAGCGGTGCGCAGGTGGAGGCGCAGCGCATGGTGAGCGAGAAGGTGTTCGCCGCCAGCGAGGCGGCGATGCAGCTCGCGACGGGCGCCTCGCACGGCGCGGTGGTGGCCGGCTACCGCCGCAAGGTCCGTGCGAACCACCGCCGCCTCTCCCGCGGTGCGGAACGCGGTTAACCGCCCCTTAACCATGCGCTTCCATCGTTCGAACTCACGTCGGACGATTTCGGGAGAGCGGTATGGTGCTATGCGAGAACAGCGTGCGCGAGCGCGCCTACTACATCTGGGAAGGTGAAGGCCGGGTTTTTGGCCGGGCCGAGGCACACTGGCTTCAGGCGGAGTCCGAGCTGCGGCAGGCCCCGGTTGCGGCGCCGATCGAAGCCGAGGCGTCCGCTGCTCAGGCCAAGGTCGCCAAGCCCCGCACCGCCCGCGCCAAGGCGGCGGTGCAAGCCCCCACCGAGGCTCTGGCGAGCGTCGCCGCCAAGGCTGCCAAGTCCGCTGACAAGGCCAAGGCACCGGCCAAGAAGGCACCGGCCAAGGCCGCCGAGAAGCCCGCCGCCAAGGCGGTGAAGGCGGCACCCCGGGCCAAGTCGGCGGCCAGCCGTGGCGGAGCCGAGGCGGTCGTCCTCCACTGAGCCGCCCCTCAACAGATGCGGTTCGAGAGCCCGCCACCCTCCGGGGCCGGCGGGCTTCGCTTTTTGGGGCCCCTCCATGGAAAGTCGGGGCAAGAGAGCCCGAGACCCCGGAACGCGGATCAGGCTCGGCCGTTTCCTTTCGCGCTCCGCTGGCGGGGCGCTGCCACGATCGGGGGATGACAAGCGATGCGCGCGTTGATCGGACGAAGTGCGGCCGCCGTCTTCCTCGGCACGATGCTGGCGGCCAGCGCCGCGGCGGCAGGTCCCGTGCGGGCAGGTGACTCGTTCTCCACCGGCCCCGCCGTTCCGGCGGTAAGTGGCCAGGCGCCCTGGAACGCACCCTGGGAATACGATTCCGGCAGCGGCAACGACCGGCGCCCCGAACTGCCCTACTACCAGCAGGGTCGCGGCCAGCAGACCGGCGGGCCCGCCCGCAATCTCCTTCCCGACGACGGCCTCCAACTGTTTCCGCGCTGACGGTGCCCGATTCGATGTCCGCTCGCATCAAGGCCGTCGTCTTCGACATCGACGGCACGCTGCTCGACAGCGTCGATCTGCACGCTCGCGCCTGGGTCGAGGCTTTCGCGCATTTCGGGATCGAGACGCAGGAGGCCGACGTCCGCCGTCAGATCGGGAAGGGCGGCGACCAGCTCCTGCCGGTCTTCGTGGACGCGGACCGGCTCGCCCGCGAGGGCGAGGCGATCGAGGCCTACCGCTCGGATCTGTTCAAACGATCTTATCTCGCGAAGGCCAAGCCGTTTCCCGCGGTGAAGGACCTGCTCAGCCATGTGCGCGATGCAGGCCAGACCGTCGCGCTCGCGTCCTCCGGCAAGGCGGACGAGGTGGAGAACTACCAGAAGATCCTCGGCATCACCGATCTTGTCGATGTGGTCACGACCTCCGACGATGCCGACCGATCCAAGCCGCATCCCGACATCTTCGAGGCCGTGCTGAAGAAGCTTCCCGGCCTTCCCAAAGACGCGGTGATGGTGATCGGGGATACTCCCTATGACGCGCAAGCCGCTGCCGGCGCAGGGCTTTCCACGATCGGCGTCCTGTGCGGCGGCTTCCCCGAGGCCGAGCTGTCGGCGGCCGGCTGCATCGCGATCTACCGCGATCCGCAGGATCTGCTCGACGGCTACGCGCGCTCGCCGCTGGCCTGAAAACGAGCCGGCTTCAAAAACCTGTGAGGCGCGGCGCGGGCTCTCGAAGGAACCGCTAACTGCAAGCCGGCAAACCTATGGCCATGCGATTTGGAACCGTTTAAGAGCCCGCCCCGCGGGGAGCGAGCCCGTTTCCGGATGCGACTCATGCAGACCACGGCCGAGACGTTCATGGCGACCTCGAAATCGATCCAGCAGCAGGTTGCCGAAGCCATTGAGGACCGGGCCCTGCCGATCAGCCGGCTCCTGCGCCTGATGTGGGCCCTCGAGGCCGACCGCAGTGCCGCCAACCAGAACCTGCGGGCCCAGCTCCGAGCCCGGATCGGTGCCCCGCTGAGCGCCTGATTCTTTTGTTGGTCTGCCGCGCGGCTTGAGCTAGCGCGCGAACGGGCGACCTCAACGTTCGACAAACACTTGCCTTTCGGCGCCTGCCCGGCACCGGAAGGCATCGTTTTTCCAGGCCCCTTGTTCGTTCAGACCCCTTGCGCAGCCGGCGCTTCGATCCGGCCGGCGCGCAGGCGCACGGTGCGGTCGCATAGCCGGGCGAGGCCGGGATCGTGCGTCACCAGCACCAGGGTCGCGCCGCGGTCGCGCTTGAGCCCGAACAACAGGTCCACGATCTGCCGTCCCGTGGTCTCGTCGAGGTTTCCCGTCGGCTCGTCGGCGACCAGGATCGCCGGATCGGGCGCGAGCGCGCGGGCGATCGCCACGCGTTGCTGCTCGCCGCCGGAGAGCTGCGCCGGATAGTGCCGCAGCCGGTGGCCGAGCCCCACGGCCTCCAGTTCCGCCGCCGCCCGCCCGTGCGGATCGGAGGCGCCCGCGAGTTCGAGCGGAAGCGCCACGTTCTCCAGCGCGGTCATGGTCGGCACGAGGTGGAAGGCCTGGAACACGATGCCGATGTTGCGGCCGCGGAAGCGCGCGAGCCCATCCTCATCGAGCCCGCCGAGATCCGTGCCGGCGATGTTGACGCGGCCGGTATCGGGCCGCTCCAGCCCGGCCATGACGGTGAGCAGGGTCGATTTCCCCGAACCAGAGGGGCCGACGAGCCCGACCGCCTCGCCGCGCTCGACATCGAGCGAGATGCCGCGCAGGACATGCACCCGCGCGGGGCCGCGGCCGAGGCTCAACTCGATCTGCGACAGGGAGACGGCCTTGTTCGACATCAGGCACCGACCGATCTTGGCGGGGAAGTTGGCGAGCAGCTTGGCAACCACCCGGACATGTCCGAGCGAGAGGATAAGGTCTTGCACCACGCGAACGAAGCGGAAGCCGGACCCGGCAGGCTTGTGTCATGCTTGGGCGCCCGGCGCGAGGCGGACGGACCCGATGTGGGGCCGCACCATCCCCGGCGCAGGGCCGCGCTGATGCTCCTCTTCGCCGCAGCCACGCTCGTCGGCGCCGCGGGCCTGCTGCCCGGTTCCGCACGGGCCGAGCCGGCGCCGCTCAAGCTCGTCGCCTTCGGCGATAGCCTCACCGCGGGCTACCGCCTGCCGGCCGATGCCGCCTTCCCCGCGGTGCTGGAGCGGGCGCTGAAGGCCAAGGGGTACCGGGTCGAGATCGGCAATGCCGGGGTGTCGGGCGATACCAGCACCGGCGGGCTCGACCGGCTCGACTGGTCGGTGCCGGACGGCACGCAGGGCGTGATCCTCGAACTCGGCGCCAACGACATGCTGCGCGGCACCGATCCGGCGGTGACCCGCAAGGCGCTCGAGACGATCATCGTGCGGTTGAAGGAGCGGGGCATCCCGGTGCTGCTGGCCGGCATGCTGGCCGCGCCGAACCTCGGGGCGGAGTACCGCGCCCGGTTCGACGCGATCTATCCCGACCTCGCGGGGACGCACGGCCTCGTGCTCTACCCGTTCTTTCTCGACGGCGTGACGGGCCAGCGCGCCAACACCATGGATGACGGGCTGCACCCCACCGCCAAGGGCGTCGAGCGGATCGTCGAGGGCATCCTGCCGAGCGTCGAGTCATTCCTGGGTCGTCTGGGCCAGAGCCCGGAGAAGAAGGGCTGAGCCGACCATGCCGCGTCTGTTCACCGGCATCGAGATCCCGCCGGACATCGCCGAGCGGCTGTCGTTCTTCCGCGGCGGCCTGCCCGGCGCGCGCTGGATCGAGCCAGGCGACTACCACGTCACCCTGCGTTTCCTCGGCGACATCGACGACGTGATCGCCGCCGATGTCGATGCCGGCTTGGCGGAGGCGCGGGTGCGTGCACCGCTCACCGTGACGCTGGACGGGCTGGCGAGCTTCGGCGGCGACCGACCGCGGGCGCTCTACGCCTCGGTCGTCCCTACCCCGGAACTCATCGACCTGCAGGAGGAGCATGAGCGCATCGCCCGCCGGGCCGGGGCTGCACCAGAGCGGCGCAAATTTACGCCGCACGTGACCCTGGCCCGCCTCAACCGCGAGGCCTCCCCGGAGGCCGTGGCGCGCAGGCTGACGGAAGCGGGGGTGTTTCCCCGCCTGACCTTCACGGCGCGCCGCGCCGCCATCTTCTCCGCCCGCACCTCGCGCGGCGGCGGGCCCTACCTCGTCGAGGCGGCCTATCCGTTCGAGGATGCGGAATTCGAGCCGAACGAAGGAGAAGACCGGTAGCGTTCGGGCGCGCAATCAGGGCCATCGCTCGAAGCCGTTTTGGCGGCTTCGCGGTGCGAAAAGCGCCGCGCGGAGCGGACTTTTCAGGACTTGCGTCCTGAAAAGCATCGAGCGGGGCGAAAGCCTGAGCCCGCGGAGGCGGGCGCCGGCGACTGAGACATGCCAACAAACCAGGGAAATCGCTTCGAGCGATTGCCCTGGGCACGCAATCGTTCGCCCTTGCTTTGAGCGTCCGCTTGCGGCATGACGCGAACCGCGCCGCGCGCGCCGTAGGAGTGTAGCTCAACTGGTCAGAGCACCGGTCTCCAAAACCGGGGGTTGGGGGTTCGAGTCCCTCCACTCCTGCCACGGCGCACTCTGACCCCTGACCCGCGGCACCCCTTCCCGAACCCATCGACAAGCCGGATCACTTGCGCTAGAGCGGGCGCATTCCGAGATCCTCAGATGCTGTCGGTGTGGGACGCGCTAGTCCCCGCACCGCGATCGGTGGTTCCCGGAGCCCTGTCCGGTTTCAGTTGCGCCATGGCATCGAACGAAGCGACCAAGAAAGCCGACGCGGCGCGCGGACCCAAGCGCGGCACGGCGCCCGTTGCGCCCCAGCGGCCGACCCCGCCCGCGCGCCCCGCGCCGAAGCGGGTGGGCCCGGTGGAGTTCCTGGGCGAGGTGCGCGACGAGGGCCGCAAGGTCACGTGGCCGACCCGCAAGGAGACCACCGTGACCACCATCATGGTGTTCATCATGGTCGTGGTGGCGAGCCTGTTCTTCGTCGCCGTCGATCAGGTGATGCGCTTCGGCGTCGGCCTGATCCTCGGGATCGGCGCTTAAAGATCGTTTCAGGCGCTCCAAGGCGCCGAGGAGTTGAGAGACCCGTGTCGAAGCGCTGGTATATCGTCCACGCCTACTCGAACTTCGAGAACAAGGTTGCCCAGTCCATCAAGGACCAGGCGGCCCAGCGCGGGCTGACCGAGCTGTTCGACGAGGTCATGGTGCCGACCGAGAAGGTCACGGAAGTCCGGCGCGGACGCAAAGTGGACGCCGAGCGGAAATTCTTCCCCGGCTACGTGCTGGTGAAGTGCGACCTGACCGACGAGGTCTACCACCTCATCAAGAACACCCCGAAGGTGACCGGCTTCCTGGGCGCCGACAAGGCCAAGCCCGTGCCGATTCCGGACGCAGAGGCCGAGCGTATCAAGGGCCAGGTGCAGGAGGGCGTGGATCGCCCGAAGCACACGGTCTCCTTCGAGATCGGCGAGACGGTGCGCGTCTCCGACGGCCCCTTCGCCTCCTTCAACGGCACCGTCGAGGAAATCGACGACGCCCGCTCGCGCCTCAAGGTGGCGGTGTCGATCTTCGGCCGCGCCACCCCGGTCGAGCTCGAATACGGGCAGGTCGAGAAGGTCTGATTTTTTCGCGTTTTGCGATCGGTCGGCACTGACTGATCGCTGATTTTCCCGGCCTGCGGCTCTGTCGCGACCCGGAAACGGCGATGCTTTGTTAAGAGCATCGCCACACCCCCGCGGGAGATCCGCCCGGCTTCGCCTCCGGGATCGACGGATCGCACCGCGACCTGCAACCGCCCGTCCGTCCGTGCCTCGGCAGCCCGGCGACGCGCAATTCTTGGGAGCAGTCCCATGGCGAAGAAGATCACGGGCTACGTGAAGCTTCAGGTCCCGGCCGGCGCCGCCAACCCGTCGCCGCCGATCGGTCCCGCGCTCGGTCAGCGCGGCCTCAACATCATGGAATTCTGCAAGGCCTTCAACGCGAAGACCGCGCAGATGGAGAAGGGCACCCCGATCCCGGTGATCATCACCGCGTATCAGGACCGCTCCTTCACCTTCGAGATGAAGCAGCCCCCGGTCACCTTCTTCCTGAAGAAGGCGGTTGGCCTGAAGATCGGCAAGAAGCCGGCTTCCGGCTCCAAGACCCCGGGCAAGGGCCCGACCGTCGGCAAGATCACCGAAGCCCAGCTTCGCGAGATCGCCGAGAAGAAGATGCCCGACCTGAACTGCGACTCCGTCGATGCGGCGGTCGCGATGATCCGTGGCTCCGCGCGAGCCATGGGCCTCGAAGTCGTCGCGTAAGGGAGGGCGATATGGCACGCGAAGGAAAGCGCATCCGCGCCGCCCGCGAGGGTCTGGAGCCGATGAAGCTCTATGCCATCGACGAGGCGATCAAGCTGGTGAAGTCGAAGGCTTCGGCCAAGTTCGACGAGACCGTCGAGATCTCGATGAATCTCGGCGTCGACCCGCGCCACGCCGACCAGATGGTCCGCGGCGTCTGCAACCTGCCGAACGGCTCCGGCCGGACGGTCCGCGTGGCGGTGTTCGCCCGCGGCGCAAAGGCGGACGACGCCCGCGCAGCGGGTGCCGACATTGTCGGCGCCGAGGATCTCCTTGAGATCGTCCAGGGCGGCAAGATCGAGTTCGATCGCTGCATCGCGACCCCGGACCTGATGCCGCTCGTCGGCCGTCTCGGCAAGGTGCTGGGCCCGCGCGGCCTGATGCCGAACCCGAAGGTCGGCACCGTCACCATGGACGTGAAGGGCGCGGTCGCCGCCGCCAAGGGCGGCGCGGTCGAGTTCCGCGTCGAGAAGGCCGGCATCATCCACGCCGGCGTCGGCAAGGTGTCCTTCGACGAGCAGAAGCTCGTCGAAAACATCAAGGCTTTCGCCGACGCGGTCGCCAAGGCGAAGCCCACGGGCGCCAAGGGCACCTACATCCAGCGCATCGCCGTCACCTCGACGATGGGCCCGGGCGTGAAGGTCGAGCCGTCCACGGTTCTGACCGCGTAAGCGATCGTCCGAACGAACTTACGGGAAGCGCCCGGCCGAAAGGCCGGGCGCTTTTCTTTTTGAGTCTGCGATGATTCGAAGGGCAGCGTGCGCATCCCCTCGCCCCGCTGTGCGGGGAGAGGGAACCCGGCACCGGCTATTCGTCAGCTACGCCCTCCAGGGCCAGCCTCAGGTGCCGCGGCCCCCGCAGCGAGGCGCCCGGCCTGTAGGGCGGCGGGTCTTCGGTCAGGGACACGCCCTTCAGCCGCCGCACGAGGCTGACCAGGGCCACCTCCGCCTCGATCCGGGCGAGCGGCGCGCCGACGCAGTAATGCAGCCCGCCGCCGAAGCCGAGATGGCGGTTGTCGGGGCGGTCGGGGTCGAAGCGGTCGGGGTCGGGAAACCGCGCCGGATCACGGTTGGCGGCGGCGAGCAGAAAAATCACCGGCGCGTCCTTCGGGATGGTGATCCCGGCGACCGGGATGTCGGTGAGCGCGAGCCGGGTGCGGTAATGGACCGGCGGCTCGTAGCGCAGCAGTTCCTCGATCAGGCGCGGGGCGGTCTCCGGCTCGGCGCGCAGGCGCTCCCAATGCTCGGGGAAGCGCAGCAGCGTCAGCATGCCGTTGGTGATCAGGTTCACCGTGGTCTCGTGGCCTGCCACCAGCAGCAGGACGGCGGTGGCGATCAGGTCGAAATCGTTCATTCCCTCCTTATCGTTGGCGAGGTCGGACAGGATGTCATCCTGCGGGTCCTTGCGCTTCTCCTTGATCAGCCCTTGGAGGTAGTCGGCGATCTCGTTGAAGCAGACCTCGTTCTTGGCCTGGGTCTCCTCGTCGCCGCGCTGGTTCGGTTCCAGAGCCGTCGCGAGCTGCGTCGCCCAGCCGTGGAACTGCGCTTCGTCCTCCGGCGGCACGCCGAGCAGCTCGCAGATCACGGTGACGGGGAGCGGGTAGGAGAAGTCATCGACGAGATCGATGCGGGACTTTCCGCGCATCTTGCCGATCAGGTCGTCGGTGATCCCTTTCGTCTTCGCGCGCATGCCGCGCACCCGCTCGGGGGTGAAGCAGCGCATCACCTGGCCCCGCAGGCGGTCGTGGTCGGGCGGGTCGCGGAAGATGAAAGGGCGGTGGCGCTTGCGGATCTCGGCCCGCACCGGCCGCACCAGCAGGTCGGTGACGGGGTGCCCGGTCCAGCGGAACTTCTGCGGGTCGGGCAGGTCGTCCGAGCTGATCCGTGGATCGGAGATCAGCCGGGCCAGCTCGGCATGGGTGCTGACGACGTAGGTGCCGTCCTCCTGCCGCGCGACCGGCACCTTCCGCATGTCCGCGTAGAGCGGGTAGGGGTTCGCCCGGTGGGCGGGATCGAGGATCTGCTCGAACAGCGTGCTTCCGCTCACGGGATTATGGCTCCTGCACACGGATGCGGGGCTGATCGACGGCCGTCTCGATCGGCGGGAACGGGGTGCGCTCGCGGATCGCGGCCTTGTAGGCGGGCAACCAGCGGGCGCTGTCGAGGGCGGCGGCGGCGACGGTGCGGCCCGCTTTGCCGAAGGCGGCCACGAGGCGCCGCTCTTTGAGCGAGCCGTGCATCACCGCGAGGGCGTCGGCGCCCTCGGTCAGACCGACGAGCTTGATCGTCAGGCCGAATTGCTGCGACCAGAAATCGGGCAGGTGGTCGTGCCGGCGCATCGCCGAGGCGTCGCCCGCCAGCATGTTGGCGGCGGCGGTCTCGGCTTGCGTCCGGGCGTTGCCCCAATGCTCGACCGCCACCAGCGCGTCGTCGTCGTGCGGGTTCGGCCAGCGCGCCACGTCGCCCGCGGCGAACACGCCCTCGGCGACGCGGCCGTCGGCGCGGAGCGCACGGCAGAAGGCGTCGCAGCGCAGGCCCCCCGCATCGGCCTCGAGCCCGGAGCCGTCGAGCCACTCGACGTTGCGCAGCGTGCCGATGGCCGCCACGAGGCAATCGGTCTCGATCCGCTCGCCGTCCTTCAGGATCACGGCCGCGAGGCGGCCCGCTTGCCCCTCCATCCGCTCGATCTCGGATTCGAGGCGCAGATCGACGCCCTTCTCGCGCGCTACTTCGCCGATCAGGCCGCCGAGGCGGGAGCCGAGCGCGGCCGCCAGCGGGACGGCATCGCGCACCAGCAGGGTGACGGGAATGTCGAGATCGCGGCAGGTCGAGGCGACCTCGAAGCCGATGAAGCCGCCGCCGACGAGGACGACGCGTTGCGGCTTGGTCCGCAAATGCGCGCCGAGCCGCTCGGCGTCGTCGCGGGTGCGCAGGGTGAAGACACCGGCAAGCGCCGCTTCCTCCGGGTTGGGCCAGGGCCGCGCCCGGGTGCCCGTGGCGATCAGCAGCCGGTCGTAGGGCAGGCGGGTGCCGTCCTCGCATTCGACGACGCGCTCGCTCAGGTCGAGCCGGGTCGCCGGCCGGCCGAGGCGGAACTCCGCGTTGAGGTCGGGATGGCAGGGCAGGGTGGTGTCGGCGGAGTAGAGCCCGCGCAGCACCTGCTTGGAGAGTGGCGGCCGGTCGTAGGGCCGATGCGGCTCGGCGCCGACCAGGGTCAGGCTGCCGGCATAGCCCCGCTCTCGCAGGGCATGGGCGGCGGCATGCCCCGCCAGCGAGGCGCCGACGACGACGATGCGCTCAGGGTGTGTCGTCACCGGGCCTCTCCGGCCGCCGCGTCGGCGGCATCGGAGTGGGCGGTGATCGCCCGCACCGGGCAGGCGTGGATGGCCCGCTCGATCTCGCCGCGTGCGGTCTCGTCCGGGGAGGGGTCGTAGACCAGCGCCTCCCTGCCATGCAGGGCGAAGTGCCCCGGCGCCGCGTAGATGCACTGCGCGTAGGCTTGGCAGCGGTTGAGATCCACGACGACCTTCATGGTGGGCGGCGATCCGGGCTTCCGGGGGGAGGAATGGGCCCGAGGATACGGACCCGGCTCCGTAGCTAGGGTGCGCAGGGCCCCCCACCACGGCGGCGTGACGACACGCCTCGAGGATCTCAAACGCATCGGAGGCGCGAGAAGATCAATTTCGTTTCACGGACCCGCAGGCTCGATCGTCCCCAGCGTGCGCCGCCCGAGTGCCCGCGCCTTGAGCCGCAGGGCCGGCTTCTCGACCGCGTACCAGGAAACGGCGGCGGCGAGCCCGGCGAGCAGGAGCGCCGGCGTCAGCAGGGCCAGGGCGGAAGCCGCAGGCCAGAGCGCGTGCAGGCTCTGCTGGATCGGCCAGCCGTAGAGATAGACCCCGTAGGAGAGGTCGGCCGGCGGGTCGAGAGCCGGGCGGGCGAGCGGCGGCAGGAAGGCGAGCCAGATCGCCGCGTAGCTCTCGCCGAGGAAGAGCAGCGTCCGGGCGGGGGCGTGGCCCTGTAGCAGGAGGCCTGCGGCCAGCACGAGCAGCAGCCATGGCGTGAGGCGGATGGAATCGCGCCACAGGTAGAGGCAAGCCCCGGCGGCGAAGATCAGGGGCAGGCGCAGGGCCGTCTCGGTGCCCTTGGACATCTCGGGCCGGACCACTTCCAGACCGGCCAGCGCCAACGCGAGGGCCGCCGTGAGCGCCGGCACCGCCCAGCGCCGCCGCAGCAACCCGCACAGCCCGAGGGCGAGGACGCCGACATAGCAGATCGTCTCGTATTTCAGGGTCCAGACCGTGCCGAGCGGGCTGCGGAAGGGGTTGGCCTCGAACAGGCCGGGCAGGCTGGCGTTGCTCTTGAAGGACAGGAGCGTGCCGCGCACGAAGCGCCACAGTTCCGGTGAGGCATAGTACTCGGCGAGCGGCAGCCGGGTGAGGGCGCCACCGAGCAGCAGCGAGACCGCCAGGGTCGCGGCGACAAGGCCCGGCCCGATGCGCAAGGTGCGGGCGATGACGTAGTCACGCCAGCCGCGCCGGTCGTAGCTCATGGTGACGAGAAAGCCCGAGACGGCGAAGAAGCCGTTCACCGCGTGCTCGCCCAGCGAGAAGCCGGTGGCCTGAGCCAGCGGCTCGTCGAGCGCGTTGCCGGAGATGACGCTGAAGGCGTGGCTGACCACCACCATCAGGGCCAGCGCCAGTCGCAGGCCCGAGAAGGCGTTGTGTGGGCGCGCCAGCGCCTCCGCAACCGTCGGTCCCGAGAGCAGGCTCACGGCGTCAGCCCTTCGCGGGCGAGCGCGCTCTGCCCGCGAAGGGCGGCGAGCGCGCCCGCTGCCGAGCCGCCGTAGCGCTCCAGCCCCGAGCGGCGAAGGGCGAGGGCGGCGAGTGCCGCCTTCGGCGCATTCGTCGCCAACATGCCGGGGCTCGGATCGGGCAGGCCGTACTTCCGCGAGACGTAGGCCCGTGACCACGCCTGATGCCAGCGCGTGCGAAAAACCCGGCCCGGCGCCGGGGCCGAGGAGCGCCCTCGCCCGTGCAGGGCCACCGCGCCGTGGACGTGGACGAGCGCGCGCGCCGCATCGGCCACCCGGCGGCAGAGGTCGTCGTCCTCGTAGAACAGGAAGATGTTCTCGTCGAAGCCGCCGAGTTCGAGGAAGAAGGTCCGCTCGACCATCAGGCAGGCGCCCGATAGGAACGGGGCGCAGGCATCGCCCTCGGGGAGATCGCGCCGGCCCTTCGGATTGGTGAGGTAGGGCGCGAGCAGCGAGCGCGGCTGGTAGAAGAAGCGCCCGTCCGGCTCGTGGATGCGCGGCGCCAGGAGGCCGGCATCGGGCCATGCCTGCGCCGCCGCGAGGAGGGCAGCGGCGGCGCCCGGTTGCAGCACGAGATCGGGGTTGAGGATGAGGACGTGCCGGGCCCCGTCCGCGGCGCGCACGCCGACGTTGTTGGCCCGCCCGTAGCCCTCGTTGCGCGGGTTCGCGATCACCCGCGCGCCGTGGACTTGCGCCACCGCGACCGAGCCGTCGCGGCTGGCATTGTCGACCACGATGGCCGGGACGGTTTCGCGCGCGAGCGCCGCGAGGCAGGCGGGCAGGGCGTCCGCACTGTCATGGCTGACGACGATGGCGGTCAGCGACATGCGGCCGCCCGCAGATCGGTGAGCATGACCCGCTCGCCGTCATCGCGAGGCAAAGCCGAAGCGATCCCGCGCGCTGCCTCCGGAGAGGCCGCGTCCCTGGATCGCTTCGCAGTCACTCGCGATGACGGCGGTGCCAACCGGAGCAAAGCGGTTCCGATCAGCCCTTTTTCTCGGGCAGGTTCAAGCGGATGTGCAGCTCGCGGAGTTGCTTGGCCGTCGCCTCGGCGGGCGCGCCCATCATCAGGTCTTCGGCGCGCTGGTTCATCGGGAACAGCACGACCTCGCGGATGTTCGGCTCCTCGCACAGCAGCATGACGATGCGGTCGACACCCGGCGCGATGCCGCCGTGCGGCGGGGCGCCGAGGCGCAGCGCGTTCAGCATGCCGCCGAACTTCTCCTCCAGCACATCCTTCCCATAGCCCGCGATGGCGAAGGCCTTCTCCATCACGTCGGGGCGGTGGTTCCGGATCGCGCCCGAGGACAGCTCGATGCCGTTGCAGACGATGTCGTACTGGAACGCCTTGATCCCGAGGATCTCTTGGGAGTCTTCCTCGCCGAGGGCGAGGAATGCATCGCGATCATAGTTCGGCATCGAGAACGGGTTGTGGGAGAAGTCGATCCGCTTCTCCTCCTCGTTCCACTCGTACATCGGGAAATCGACGACCCAGCAGAAGGCGAACTGATCGGTGTCGGAGAGCTTCAACTCGTCGCCGATGCGGATGCGTGCCTTGCCGGCGAGCGCCGCCGCCTTCGCCTCGGTGCCGGCGGCGAAGAACACGGCGTCACCGGCCTTGGCGCCGGCCTTCTGCGCAATCCGCGCCTGGATGGCGGCGGGGATGAACTTGGCGATCGGCCCCTTGCCGGTGAGCGCCCCGCCCTCCTCCTCGAACACGATGTAGCCGAGGCCCGGCGCGCCTTCCGAGCGGGCCCAGTCGTTGAGCTTGTCGAAGAACGAGCGCGGCTGGCCGGCCGCCCCGGTGGCGGGGATGGCACGCACCACGCCGCCCGACTTGATGACGCCCTTGAACGCCTTGAACTCCACCGCGTCGTCGGCGAACTCGTCGGTGACGTCGGCGATGATCAGCGGGTTGCGCAGGTCCGGCTTGTCGACGCCGTATTTCAGCATCGCGTCGGCATAGGTGATGCGCGGGAACTCCCCCGTCACGCGCTTGCCGCCGGCGAATTCCTCGAACACGCCGCGCAGCACCGGCTCCACCGCCTGGAACACGTCCTCCTGCGTGACGAAGCTCATCTCGATGTCGAGCTGGTAGAACTCGCCCGGCGAGCGGTCGGCGCGGGCGTCCTCATCGCGGAAGCAGGGGGCGATCTGGAAGTAGCGATCGAAGCCCGCGATCATCGTGAGCTGCTTGAACTGCTGCGGGGCCTGCGGCAGCGCGTAGAATTTTCCGGGATGGACGCGGGACGGCACCAGATAGTCTCGGGCACCCTCGGGGCTTGAGGCCGTGAGGATCGGCGTCTGAAATTCGAAAAAACCGCCCTCGCGCATGCGGCGGCGCAAGCTGTCGACGATCGCGCCGCGCTTCATGATGTTGGCGTGCAGCTTCTCCCGGCGCAGATCGAGGAAGCGGTACTTGAGCCGGGTCTCTTCCGGGTATTCCTGGTCGCCGAAGACGGGCAGCGGCAGCTCGCCCGCGGGCCCGAGCACTTCGAGATCGTCGATATAGACCTCGACGCTACCGGTCGGCAGCTCGGCGTTCTCGGTCCCACTGGGCCGCGTGCGCACGCGGCCGTCGATGCGGATCACCCACTCGGAGCGTGCGGTCTCGGCCGCCTTGAAGGCGGGCGAGTCGGAATCGATCACGCACTGCGTCAGGCCGTAATGGTCGCGCAGGTCGATGAAGAGCACGCCGCCATGGTCGCGGATACGGTGGCACCAGCCGGACAGGCGGATGCTCGCGCCGACATCGGACGGGCGGAGCGCCCCGCAGGTATGGGTACGGTAACGGTGCATGGCGGGCTCTTGAGAATGAGCCGGCACCATTCACGGGAGGCGTTTCAAGTCAAGGCGAGGGCCGGCTTGCCGTGCCCCTTGCCGTGCCCCTACTCCGCGGCGGCCAGCGTCACCTCGGGCACCGGCACGCCGATGTCGCGCAGCAGCTCGGCGTCGGCGTCGGCCTCGTTGTTGGCCGTGGTGAGCAGGCGCTCGCCGTAGAAGATCGAGTTGGCGCCAGCCAGGAAGCACAGGATCTGCGCCTCGCGGGTCAGGCTCTTGCGGCCGGCGCTGAGGCGCACGCGGGCTTTCGGCATGACGATGCGGGCGGTGGCGCACATCCGCACGAGGGCGAGCGGATCGATCGGCGGCCGGTCCTCCAGCGGCGTGCCCTCGACGGCAACGAGCGCGTTGATCGGCACGCTCTCCGGGTGCGGCGCGTGGTTGGCCAGGACCAGCAGCATCTCGGCCCGGTCGCGCACCCGCTCCCCCATCCCGACGATGCCGCCGCAGCAGACGCCGATGCCGGCCTCGCGCACATGCTCGAGCGTCTGGAGCCGGTCGTCGTAGGTGCGGGTCGAGATGATGTCGCCGTAGAATTCCGGGCCGGTATCGAGGTTGTGGTTGTAGGAGGTGAGGCCGGCCTCGGCGAGGCGCTGCGCCTGACTCTGGGTCAGCATGCCGAGCGTCACGCACGCTTCCATGCCGAGGCCGCGCACGCCGCGCACCATCTCCAGCACCGCGTCGAAATCCGGCCCGTCCTTGGGCTTGCGCCACGCCGCGCCCATGCAGAAGCGGTGCGCGCCGTTGGCCTTGGCGGCGGCGGCCTCCTTCAGGACGGCCTCGACCGGCATCAGCCGCTCGCGGGGTAGGTTCGCGCCCTTGTGGTGGGCCGATTGCGGGCAATAGGCGCAATCCTCGGGGCAGCCGCCGGTCTTGATCGACAGGAGCGCCGCCCGCTGGATGTCGGCGGGGTCGTTGTGCGCCCGATGCACGACGCCCGCCCGATGCACGAGATCGAGCAGCGGCATGTCGTGGATCGCCTGGATCTCGGCCAAGGTCCAATCATGCCGGATGGCGGCGGAGGCCGGGCTAGGGGCCGAGGAAGCGGTGAGGGAGACTACGGTGTCGCTCATGGGCCTCTTTGAGGGCGAAGGCGCGGGAAAAATCAAGCCTGACTACGCGAACGGCACCCCGGCCCGCCGCATCCCCTCGACGAACCGGTCCTTCCCGACTGAGGGCCGGTAGAGCCGCATAGCGCGACTGGCCCGGTAGGTCGGTTCCAGCGCCATGAAGCGGGCGGCGGCGGTTTCGGCCTCCGCCTGCCGGCCGAGCCAGGCGAGGCTCGCGGCGCGGACGCGGTGGGTGCTGGTCCAGGTCGGGTCTTCCGCCATCGAGCGGTCGAGCCAAGCCAGCGCCTCCTCGTGCGCGCCGGCCATGCACAGAGCGAGGCCAAGGCCGGAATCGAAGCGGAAGGTGTTGGGATCGAGCGGGCTCTGTCGCTTGGCCGCGCGAAAATGCGTCGCGGCCCAATCTGCCTCGCCGACGTAGCAGCGCACCCAGCCGCTGCGCTCGTAGGCGGCGGCGCTGTTGGGGTTGAGGGCGAGCGAGCGGTCGAGCAGGGCCAGCGCCGTGTCGTAATCCTGGGCCAGGAAGGCAAGGGTGTGCCCAGCCATCATCAGCACCGCCGGGTCGCCGTCGTCGCGCTCCAGGGCGAGGCGGGCGAGGCGCGCGCCCTCAGCGCAATCGGCCGCCGCATCCGTGCCCCAACCCTGCACCACGAGGTTGGTGTAGCACTGCGCCAGCAGCGCGTAGGGCAGGGGATGCTCCGGCACGAGACGGCGCACGGCCTCGATCGAGGCAATGCGCAGGCGCACGCTCTCGGCGCTCGGCATGGCGTGGTTCGAGTAGGCCGACAGGAACGGCCCGTAGACGCCGGCATCGAGCGGCGGCCCCACCCGCTCTGGCGATGCGTCCTGGGGCAGGTCCGGCGCGACTGTCGCCACCGTGGCGGCGACGATCCGGCTGCGCAGGGCGTGGAGGGCGCCTTCGTCCTCGTCGAGATCCTGAATCCAGAGCGGCGCATCGGCTGCCGTCCGGTGCAGCCGGGCCTGGACCCGCAGGCGCGTGCCCGCCCGCGCCAGCGAGCCGGTGAGGATGTGCGCGACGCCGAGCCGTCCGGCGGCCTCGTCCGGGCGTACGGCGCGGCCCTTGAAGGTGAAGGCGGAGTTGCGCGCGCTCACGAACAGGCCGGGGGTGCAGGCGAGCGCATCGGTGACGTGCTCGGACAGCCCCTCGGCCAGGGCCTGCGTGTCGAAATCGCCGTCGGGATCGGCGAAGGGCAGCACGGCGACCGAGGGCCGGTCCGGCAGCGGCAAGGAACGTGTCACCGAGGGTGTCGCCATGGCGCGGGGCTTTTAGATCACGCCCCGCTGGCGCAGGATGGCCTCGAAGCCGGCCGCGTCCTCCAGGAAGCCGAAATGGCCGCCGGGCAGGGTGGCGACGTCGAGCCCGGTCAGGTCGCCGGCATGACGGGCGTAGAGGTCGCGCGAGAACACGTCGGCCTCGCCGAAGACGAGGGTGAGGCGGCTCGTATGGGCCGCCACGATCCCGCGCTGGTCGTCGTCGCCGAGGCTCGCCGAGACGCCGTGATAGACCGCCGGCACCAGGGCGAGGTCGAGATCCGGCAGGTCGGTCTCGCGCCCGCAATAGGCCGGCAGCAGGATCGTCATGACGGCGCGGCCGGCCTCGGCGTCGGTCCGCGCCATGAGCGGTGCGGCCCGGCCCATCGCCTCGGGCGAGAGCCGGGCGAACAGGGCGGCCATCGCTTCTTCGCGCCCGGCACGGGTCGGCGGGGCAGGGTGGAGCAACACGACGCGGGCGATGCGCCCGGCCGGCAGGCGATCGAGAAGGGCGAGGGCGAGCCACGCCCCCCAGGAATGCGCGACGAGGCTGACCGCGCCCTCCCCCGCGCGCCCGGCGACGAAGGCAAGGGCCGCGTCGCGCACGCTGTCCGCGGTGACGGGGCCGGGAGCACCGGATTCACCGCATCCGGGCTGCTCGAAGAAGGACCAATTCGCGGCAAAGTCCGTGCGGCGCAACGGATCCGCGGCGTAGGCGACCGGCAGGCCGGGGCCGCCGCCGAGGAAGACGACCGGACCGGGCCGGTTCTGCAGGGCGGCGGTCATCGTCGTCAGTTCGTCGGTTCGCCGGCGGCGACCTTGGCGGTCCAGTCGTCGAAGGCCACGACGCGCTGGCGCTGCTCGCCGAGACCGTCGATGCGCAGCACCATCTCGTCGTCGCTCCTGAGGTAGCGCGGCGGCTTCATGCCGAGGCCGACCCCCGGCGGGGTACCGGTGGTGATGACGTCGCCGGGCTCCAGCATCATGAAGTGCGAGACGTAGGCCACGATCTGAGCGACGTCGAAGATCATCGTCGCGGTCGAGCCCGTCTGCATCCGCTGCCCGTTGAGGTCGAGGCTCATCGCGAGGTTCTTCAGATCCGGGATCTCGTCGAGGGTGACGAGCCAGGGGCCGAGCGGGCCGAAGGTCGGGCAGCCTTTACCCTTGGTCCAGGTGCCGCCGCGCTCCATCTGGAATTCGCGCTCGGACAGGTCGTTGCAGATGCACACGCCCGCCACGTAGCGCAGCGCCTCGTTGGCGTGGACATAAGAAGCGCGGGCGCCGATCACTACGGCCAGCTCCACCTCCCAGTCGGTCTTGGCCGAGGCTTTCGGCAGGATCACCGTGTCGTTGGGGCCGACGATGCAGGAGGGCGCCTTGTTGAACACGATGGGCTCGGCCGGGATCGCGGCCCCGGTCTCGGCGGCGTGGTCGGCGTAGTTCAGGCCGATCGCCACGAAGTTGCGCGTGCCGCCGACGCAAGGGCCGAGGCGGGTATCGGGCGGCAGCAGCGGCAGGCTGTCGGGGTCGATCCGCGCGAGCCGGTCGAGCGATTCCCGCGAGAGGCCCGGTCCGGCGAGATCGCGCAGGGTTCCCGACAGGTCGCGCAAGCCGCCCTTCGCGTCCACGAGGCCCGGCTTTTCGTCACCGCTCGCTCCGTGCCGGATCAACTTCATCGTCGGCGTCTCCGTCCTGCTCGAGGCTCGCCCAAGGGGGCGAGAGCATGGCCGCGACCGATCCAGGGTGCAAGCGGCACCGGGCGACCGCATCCAACGCACGGGCACAGGGATGACCCCGGTTCCGTGACATAAATTCCTCAATTGATATATAATTCAGTTTTCGGTTTTCTCCCCCCTGGACCGAACGTGCACGATCCTCTTCCATCACGGATGGGACTTGGGTCGCTAAACTTGGGTCGATAAGAAGACACTTCGGAGAAAACGAATGACTGGGGGGACGATCCGCGCGCTCGGGCTCGCGGGGGCAGTCGCGGCCGCTTCGGTGGTGGGCGCGACAGGGGCGCAGGCCGGTGCCTTCGGGCTGCGCGAGCAGAGTGCACAGGGGTTGGGCGTCGTCTTTGCGGGCGCGGCCTCGGGCGGGGCGGGCGTCTCGTCGATCTTCTGGAACCCGGCGACGGTGACGATGCGGCCGGGTTTCGCCAGCGAGCAGAGCCTGACCTTCGTCAACCTCTCGGGTGAAATCACGCCGACGGTGGGCACCGCGCCGGGCCTGCTGCCCTTCGGCTCCTCCGGCGAGATCGGCCAGGGGGCGGTGCTGCCTTCGGGCGCGACCTCTTACCAGCTCACCGACCGGCTCTGGGTCGGCATCCAGACCGGCGCGCCCTACGGCCTCGTCACCAAGCCGCGTCAGGATTGGGCCGGCTCCCCCTATGCCCGCTCCTCGCGGATCTTCTCCCTGGCCTTCAACCCGGTGGTCGGCTTCAAGGTCAACGACTGGCTGTCCGTCGCCGCCGGCCCGAGCATCGAGTATTTCCGCCTGACCCTGCGCCAGGCGGTGCCGGTGCCCGGCGTCTTCCCGGGCCTCTACCCGTCGGGCTTCCTCAAGGGCGAGTCCTGGGGCGTGGGCTTCACCGCCGGTGTGCTCGTCACCCCCGCCGCCGGCACGGCGATCGGCGTCGGCTACCGCTCCTCGGTCCACCACGACATCGAGGGCTCGATCGGCTTCCCCGATCCGCGCCAGGCCATCGCCCTGGGGCAGGTGAGGGCCAACCTCAACACGCCCGAGAAGGTCAGCGTCGGCCTGACCCAGGCGATCAACCCGGTCACCCGGATCCAGCTCGGCTTCGAGTGGGACAACTGGTCGAGGCTCGGCGACGTCGGCATCGTCTCGCGGGCCCTCGGGGTGACGGTCAACCACCTGCCGCTCAACTTCAAGGACTCGTTCTTCTACTCGATCGGTGCCGAGTACGACTGGTCGCCGAACCTGTCCCTTCGGGCCGGCTTCGGCTACGACAACGTGCCGATCGATTTCTCGAACCGCTCGGCACGCCTGCCCGACAGCGACCGCTACGTCGTCTCGATCGGCGGCAGCTATCGCTGGAGCGAAAAGGTGCTGCTGACGGCCAGCTACGCCCACGCCTTCTTCGACCGTGGGCTTCTGCAGGCCGGGCCGGGCCGCGACTACAACGTCGGCAACATCCCGCTCGCGGCCACCACCGACGTCAGCGCCGACGTCGTCTCGGTCGGGTTCCGCTACCACTGGGACACCCCCGCCGCCGTCGCCCCGGCCCCGCTGGTGCGCAAGTTCTGATCGGCTGATCGGACGCGACATGCCCCGCGCCAGTCCGGCGCGGGGCATGTCGATTCTACGAGGCGAGCCGGACCGGCTCGGCGGTCATCGCATCACCTGCCAACTCGGCATCGAGTTGGGCGGCCAGCGCGAAGAAGCGCTGCCGCACCTGCGCCGCGTGCGGGTTCGCGCGCTCGATGGCATGGAACACGTCCGGGGCATCGTCCCGCACCATGCCGACCGCCTGCATCAGCAGATCGAAGCTGCGCGTCGTCATCCGCGTCGGCAGCGGCTCCATCGCCACCAGCACCTTGGCGATCAGGTGGGTCAGCCCCTGAACCGAGGCCATCGCCCGGTCATGCGCCTCCGGCGTCGTCAGGATCACGTCGAGCCCGAGCCCGCGCCGCAGGAAGGCCGCCGCCCTGAAGGCGCCCCGTCCGCGGATCGGGCAGACCGCGATCTTCAGGCCCCGGATGCCGTCGCCCGCGCTCTGCGGCCCGAACAGCGGATGGGTGGCGAGGATCTCGACATCGGCCGGCAATCCCGCCGCCAGGATCGCGGCGGGCCCCGTCTTCACCGAGCCGACATCGATCACCAGCGTACCCGGCCGCAGATGCGGGGCCAGCGCCCGCACCGCCTCGCCGAGGCGCGCCACGGGCGTGGCGAGGATCACCACGGGGCAGGACGCCACATGCCGCAGGTCGGCGGCGACCGCCTCCGACCCCACCTGTGCCGCGACCGTCTCGGCCGGCAGGTAGGGATCGTGGATCGTCAGGCTGGCATGCGGCGCGAGATGGCGGGCGATCAGGCGGCCGAAGGCACCGAAGCCGACGAGGCCGACCGACGGGCGGGGAGCGGGAGGATGCAGGGCAGACACGGTGTGACCTCGGAAAGTGGGCGAGGCCGGCGGTCCGTTGCGGGATGTTTCCTGATCCTCAGCCGCCGACGACGCAGCGGCTGAAGACATGACGAGTCCGGTGCCGCTTAAGGGAGCGGCGCGCGATACGACTCGGAGAGGAAGAAGCCCGTCATGATGGCGCGGCTCTACGGCAGGCGCAGGTCCGCTGTCAAGCAGCGCATTTGAACGGTTGCGTTATGATGCCATGAAGGAAATATTTTGATGCGAACATGGAGGTCATTTCATTATATAATCTAGGTTAATATGTGAATTCTCGATATAAATACGATAAAATTGAGCGGAATGCTGGCAACATCACCTTAAGGAGCGAGGCCTAAGCCGGCCTTTGGTCGTTGGGCTCACCGTTCCTCATGTTCAAAATCGTCGCCTGTGTCGTCGGCCAGCACGATTTCGGCCTCGTCGCCGTTTCGGCTGGGATCTGTCTGCTCGGCTGCTTCTCCACCGTGACTCTGATGGCCGAGGCCGCAAGGGCCGAGCGCCGGTCGGTCGCCCCCTGGCTGATCGCGGCGGCTTCCGTGTTCGGCTGCAGTGTGTGGTCGTTGCACTTCGTGGCGATGCTGGCCTTTCAGCCGGGTGCGCAGGCGGCCTACGGCCTCCTTCCCACCGCGGCCTCGATCGGGATCGCGGTGGCCGGAGCGCTGATCGCCCTCATGATCTGGTGCCGGGCGGCCCACGACCCGCTCAAGGTGGCGGCGGCCGGCCTCGTGCTGGCGGCGGCGATCTCGGGCATGCACTATGCCGGTGTGAGCGCGATGGCGGCCAGCAGCCTGCTCGCCTTCGAGGAGGTCTATATCCATGCCTCGCTCGGGCTCTGCGCGACCCTGGGGGTGATCGCCCTCGCCCGGGCCGGGGATCTGACCGGACTCGGCCGCCGCATCGAGGTCACCCTGTGGCTGGGGCTCGCGATCTGCGGCCTGCACTTCACCGGCATGACGGCGCTGACCGTCGCCCCCGCCGCCCCGTTGGCGGAGGGCGGTGCCGTCCTCGGCTCGACGCAGCTCGGCCTCGCGGTGGGGCTCGTGAGTCTCGCCGTCCTCGCCGCTGGGCTCACGGCGCTGCTGATGCAGCGGCATCTCATGCGCTGCCGCACGGATGAGCTCAGCCGCATGCGCCTGCTCGCCAACCTCGCCCACGAGGTGCTGTTCATCCACCGCGAGGGCCGGGTGGTCGAGATCAATCAGGCGGGCCTGCGCCTGTTCGGAACCACGGCCTCCGAGATCATCGGCCGGCCGATGCTCGACCTGTTCGCGGAGGCCAGCGCTCCGGCTCTGCTGCGGCGCAGCCGTTGCCGCCCGGAGGAGCTGCTCCCCGAGGAGTTCGAAGTCCGCGCCGCCGCCGGCCTCGCCGTGCCGGTGGAACTCTCCTGCCGCGCCATCGAGTATCTCGGCCGGCCCGCCACGGCGGTGGCCCTGCGCGACCTCAGCCGACGCCGCCGCGACGAGGCACGCATCCGCCACCTCGCCCTGCACGACGCCCTGACCGACCTGCCCAACCGCACCCTGCTGGAGGAGCGCCTGGGGCTCGCCCTGGAGAATGCAGCCGAGAACGGGACGAGCGTGGCCCTGGCCTATCTCGACCTCGACCGCTTCAAGCCCGTCAACGACGTGCACGGCCACGCCGCGGGCGACGCCCTGCTGGTCCAGGCCGCCAAGCGCATGCTGGCCGAGCTGCGCCCGACCGACACCCTCGCCCGGATCGGCGGCGACGAGTTCGTCATCGTGCTGGCCCATACCCGCACCCTCGCACAGATCGCCGAGACCGCGGAGCGACTGGTCGCAGCCCTCGGCCGCCCGTTCCAGATCGAGGGCCGGATCGAGGGCCTGCGCGTCGAGATCGGCGCCTCGGTCGGCATCGCTCTCTATCCCAGCGACGGCAGCACTGCCGAGAGCCTGAGGCGCGCCGCCGACACCGCCTTGTACCGGGTCAAGGACGAGGGCCGCGGCGCTGTGCGGTTCTTCGAGGCCGCGATGGACGAGCAGCTTCAGGCGCGCCGCCGGATCGAGCACGAGCTGAGCGGCGCGATCCCGCGGGGCGAGCTGCGGCTCGACTACCAGCCGATCGTCAACGGCCGCACCGGCGAGATCGAGACCTTCGAGGCGCTGATCCGCTGGCACCATCCCGAGCGCGGATGCGTGCTCCCCGCCGACTTCATCCCGCTCGCCGAGCAGACCGATCAGATCGCGCGGATCGGCACCTGGGTGCTCGACACCGCCTGCGCCGCGGCCGCCGGGTGGCCGCAGCCCTGGCGGGTCTCACTCAACGTCTCGCCGAAGCAGTTCCGCCAGCCGGGCTTCGCGGCGGGCGTGGCGGCGGTGCTCGGCCGCCACGGGCTTCCGCCGGGGCGGCTGGTCCTGGAGATCACCGAGAGCGTGTTCATCCACGATCCGGCGATGGCGGTGGAGGTGCTCACCGCCCTGCGCACCCTCGGCGTGCGCCTCGCGCTGGACGATTTCGGCACGGGCTATTCGTCCTTGAGCGACCTGCAGCGGTTCCGGTTCGACACGATCAAGGTCGATCGGTCCTTCGTGCGCCGCCTCGGGCAGCACGCGGACGCCCTGACGATCGTGCGCGCGATCACCCATCTCGGGCACAATCTCGGCCTCAAGGTCACGGTCGAGGGCGTGGAGACGCAAGAGCAGCTCGCGGTTCTGCGCGAACTCGGTTGCGACCAGATGCAGGGTGACCTGTTCGCCCGGCCCGCTCCGATGACCAACCTGTCGGAGACCGGTCCCTCGGATCGGGCGCGGCTGCAGGTCTTGTTCTCGGACGAGGCCGCCCGGGCCTGCGCGTGAGGATGGGCGGACGCGACGGTCCGCCCATCCTCGATTGGCTTGGCCTCAGGAGGCGATGACGAGGCCCCCTGTCGGGAAGGCCGCAGAAGCGCTCAGGCCGCTTCCCGCTCCGGCGCCAGGCGGCGGCGGGCGTTCTCCCACCAGCTCCGCTCGCGCTGCGCCTCGGCTTCCGCCGCCTTGGCGGCATAGAACGAGGCGTTGTGCTCGCCGCGCAGCGCCTCGCGCGTGAAGCGGATCAGGTGGTGGGCGACGAAGCCCATGTTGAACACCGCCTCGATCTGCCCGCGCTTCAACGCGTGGCCCGCCGCCCGCCAGAACGGCCGGCGGTAATCGGAGAACAGCCCCACCCGGGTGATGATGTTGAAGCCCAGGATCAGGCCACGGCGCAGGTTGGTCTTGGTGAGCTTGCCCTTGGTCGGCGTGACGATGCGGTTGCCGTAGGTCACGTCGCACTGGTGCTTGAACCGCTCGAACAGGTGCTCGGGGGTGTAGGCGTGGGCGATGGCCCGGCGCCAGGAATTCACCACCGTGTCGTGCGGGCGCTTGAACAGCACGTTCGATTCGAGGCTGGCGTCATGCAGGAGCCGGCCCTCGCGCTCCAGCCGGTCCCAGAGCGGCGTCTTGGGCAGGGCCTGGAGCAGGTTGATCGTCAGCACCGGGATCGCGGACTTGTCGATGAAGTCGATCAGGTTCTGCTCGGACTTGTCGGAGTCCGAGTCGAGGCCGAGGATGATGCCGGAGGTCACCTCCAGCCCGTACGAGTTCAGCGTCTCGATCGCCTCGTACATCGGCACGGCGGCGTTGTGGGTCTTGTCGATGCCCTTGAGCGCGTCGGCCTCCGGCGTCTCGATGCCGACGAACACCGTCATGAAGTTGGCCTGCCGCATCAGCTCGAGGATCTCGGGCTGCTTGGCCATGTTCAGCGTCGCCTCGCAGGCGAACTGGAGCGGGTAGTTGTTCTTCTTCTGCCACGCCACGAGATGCGGCAGCATCTCGCGGGTCGCCTTGCGGTTGGCGATGAAGTTGTCGTCGACGAAATAGACCACCGCCGGGTGGCCGGGCTGGCTGATGATCGCGTCGAGTTCGGCGCACATCTGCTCCGGGCTCTTCAGCCGCGGCTGGCGGCCGTAGAGCTGCGGGATGTCGCAGAACTCGCAGCGATACGGGCAGCCCGACGAGAACTGGAGCGAGCCGATCAGGTAGCGCTTGAGCGGCGCGGACTCGTAGGCCGGGGCCGGGAAGTCGGACAGCGCCAGCCGGTCCTTGGTGTCGAGCACGACCTGGGCCGCCGGACGCGACAGGTCACGGTCGAGGATCTCGATCAGTCGGTCGGTGGCGTCGCCGATCTCGCCGACATGGAGATAGTCGAAGTCCGGGTACTTCTCCGGCGCCCCCGACACCGAGGGACCGCCGAGCACCGCGACCTTGCCGGCCGCGTGCGCCCGCCGACGGATGTCGTGGATCTGGCCTTCCTGGATGTGCATGCCCGACACGAACACCGCGTCGGCCCAGGCGAAATCCTGAGCCGAGGCCGGCCGGATGTTCTCATCGATGAAACGGCATTCCCAGGATTCGGGCATGTAGGCCGCGATCACCAGGAGGCCCTGGGGCGGCATGAACGCCTTCACCCCGCCCATCAGCGGATAGGCGTGGGAGAATGTCCCGAAGGACGGCGTGTAGGCGGGGAAGACGCACAGGATGCGCCGACGGGAGGAGATGGGAAGAGAACAACGCATGGTCCCTATCTAGCACAGCCCGCCGCGTTGGCGTCCCCTCTTTGGCGCGACACGATGCTTGTCGGCACGTCTCTTCGCCTTCCAAAATAAAGTCCCCCCGCATGACGGGCGCGCCTCCGCCGGACGAGCCCGGCCACCCGGCGACGAGATCCCGCCGATGCGGCTTCGAGGACACATCCGGGCATCGAAGCGGCATCGGAGGAGGCGGCATGCGGCGGGTGCATGCGGAGGGCCGCCCAATCCGGTGACATCCGCGCCCGCCGAAGCAGGCCCGTGACGATTCCGTCTTCTGCAGCCGTGATCATGGGGGGCTCGCGCAACCTGTTCGAGCAAACGGCGCCTGAAAACGCTGGCCAATCCAGATAGCGCAATGATACAATAAACCACAATATGACGTCACTTTTATGACGGAATAAGCTTGAAAATAACAGGATTAAGCGGCGGGGTCGGACGTAATATAAATAATGAGCGTCGTATATCCTCAAGTTTTGCCGAGAATTACTTTTAATCCTTCCAGTCCGGTGCTATCGGCCAAGCATGGCTGTGGGACGCGCCGCCGGGATCGCTAAGCGATTGAGCCGACTAACGACTTCGCCGGTCTCCACGCCCTCCCGGGTGTGCACGGCGAGGACGGTCGGTTCGGCTGACCGGGATGCGTGCCGCGCTTGACGATTTGCAACCGAAGGCTGGGCGCATTCCGGCACAACACGGCGACCGTCATCACGCCGGCCCGGAATGCGGCAAAGGGGTTCGAGAGATGAAACGACGTCTTCTGACCGCACTGCTCTTATCGAGCGCCCTGGTGCTGCCAGTCGCGCAGGCTCAGGCCCAGACCGTCGCGGAGCTGCAGCGCCAGATCAACGAGCTCAAGGCGATGATCAAGGCGCAGGCCGAGGCGCAGGGCAGGGGGGGGCGGCGCGTCGGTGCCGTCGTCGCCACGCGGCCGGCGAATGCCCGCACCACCGATGCCGGCACCTTCCCGGCGGCCGGCCGCCCGATCGAGTCCGCGGTGGCGCAGCCGGCCGTGCCCGGCCCGGTCCCGCACCGCTTCGCCCTCGACGAGCCGGAGACATGGTACGACGCGCTGGTGCCGCCCTCGCCCGAACTGCTCGCGGATGATCCCCGCTATGCGGGCCGGCCCAAGACTTGGTTCGAGCGCCTGTCGCTGCGAGGCTACACGCAGTTGCGCGGCAACGAGTTCCTCTCGGGCGACGACACCGCCCCGGCCGGCATCTCGCGCCTGCGCTCGGTCCACGACAGCGGCATCACCGACCGCAACAACTTCACCTTCCGCCGGGTGCGCCTGATCCTGCAGGGCGACATCCACGAGCGGGTGTTCCTCTACATCCAGCCGGACTTCGCGGTGAACGTCGGGAACCAGGCCGGCACCGAGTCGCGCCAGCACTTCACGCAACTCCGCGACGCCTATGCCGACGTGTTCCTCGATGACGAGCGCCGCACCCGCCTGCGCTTCGGCCAGCAGAAGGTGCCCTTCGGCTGGGAAAACCTGCAATCCTCGCAGAACCGTCTCACGCTGGACCGTTCCGACGGCATCAACAGTGCCATCCCCGGCGAGCGCGACATCGGCATCACCTACTACTACACGCCCTGGCACGTGCAGCGCATCTGGGACCGTCTGGCCAAGGGCGGCCAGAAGCTGTTCGGCAATTACGGCGCTTTCGGCGTCGGCATCTACAACGGCCAGACCATCAACCGGGTCGAGGCCAACAACGACCTGATGACGGTGGTGATGGCGACCTGGCCGTTCGAGCTCGACGGGCTCGGCGAGGCGTTCAAGGGGCAGGTGCTGGAGGTCGGCGGCTCGGCCTACCGCAACCGCTTCCGGCCCGAGACGACCTTCGGCACCACCACCACCCTGGGCAACTCCTTCGACGACGAGCGCGTCGGCCTGCACGCGATCCTGTACCCGCAGCCCTTCGGCCTCCAGGGCGAGTGGAACTGGGGCCGTGGCCCCGAATGGGACCCCATCGCCCGGGCCGTGCAGACCAAAGCGCTCCAGGGCGGCTATGTCCAGGCGATGTACAAGGTGGACCATTCGCCGGTCGGCCCGTTCATGCCCTACATCCGCTGGCAGACCTACGACGGCGGCTGGAAGGTCGGGACGAACGCGCCGCGCCTCGACACCGACGAACTGGAACTCGGCGTCGAGTTCCAGCCGATCAAGTCGGTGGAGCTCACCCTGGCCTACGCCAACATGAAGCGCCGCGAGGCCAGCAGCAGCCGCGTCGGCCGGGCCGAGGGCGACCTGTTCCGCGGACAGCTCCAGATCAACTACTGATCCCGGAGCGGGTGCTCGAGCGAGCCGTCCCAAGCGGTTCGGGGCTCAGGCCTCGGACCGCTTCGACAGCACCGAGGCGCGGCTTGCGCCCTTCCCGCCCTCGGTGTCCGGGTTGCGCAACTCGCGCATCCCGGGCAGGTGGCCGTCCACGAGGAACACGAACACCACCAGAGCCAACAACACCTTCGAGGCCATCGCCCGACAGATCCCCTGCTTTTGTGCGCTGCGGTGTAAGGCCGCCGCGCCGTGGCCGGGGATGCGCTGGCGCACACGGGCCACGCGCCGCGGCGGACGCGGCGGGGACAGAGTCAAGGATCGGTTAAGGCGAGGGCGTGCCCCCGGTCGGGGACAAGGCCCGCCCCCGCTCGCTCGGGCCTTCGTCTGCATCCTTGCCTGCGACGGAAAAGTCGCATTGCGGGACTTGGCAGGCGGCTTGCACGCCGCTATAGACCGCGCTCCACGATTTCAACCATTGAAAGGGATCGGCCTATCGGTCGGTTTCCATTCGAGATGCCGTTCGGGCAACCGGACGGTGATGGCCGGAATGGTCTTGGAGCTTCCGCTCCGAGCGCCGTTTCCGGCTATGTCCTGTCCGAGACTGCAGGCGCCGGGCGACCGGCTTAATCGGCGACAGCCTGCACAGACGGGGAAGACCGAATTTCTCTACGTCTCCCATCGGGGCCGACAGGCACCGGCGGAAGACCTCGGTTTGAACCAATCTCACCCGCGAGGGGCCGCTTGAGGCGCTTCAAAGGGACAGGGCCGTGAGACGTCGTCCGCGACGGGTCCGGCTTCTACGCCGAGATCCGTTCCGGGCGGCAAGTGCAACCGGCGGGCCTGTCTCAGGTTCCGCCAACCGGAGAGAGCACAGTGGACCGGACAGCTAAAGCTGATCTCGTCTCGACGCTCAACGGCGTGTTCAACGCGAACGCCGTCGTCGTCGTGGCCCACTACAAAGGCCTCACGGTCGCCGACATGCAGAAGCTGCGCTCGCAGATGAAGCAGGCCGGCGCCACCGTGAAGGTCGCCAAGAACCGGCTCGCCAGCATCGCTCTCGATGGCACGGACGTCGCCTCCATCAAGCCCCTCCTGAAGGGCCCGACCCTGCTCGCTTATTCGAGCGATCCGGTTGCGGCCGCCAAGGTTGCGGTGGACTTCGCCAAGACGAACGACAAGCTCGTGATTCTCGGCGGTGCCATGGGAACGACTGCCCTGAACCCGGACGGCGTGAAGGCGCTCGCCTCGCTCCCGTCCCTCGACGAACTGCGCGCCAAGCTCGTGGGCCTCATCCAGGCTCCCGCGACCAAGATCGCTCAGGTCGTCAACGCGCCGGCGGCCAAGCTCGCCCGCGTGTTCGGGGCCTATGCCAAGAAGGACGAGGCGGCCTGAGCCGTTTCTCCCCCATAAACCGACCCGTTCAAACCGATACACCAAAGGAACACGCACATGGCTGATCTCGCCAAGATCGTCGAGGACCTCTCCTCGCTGACCGTTCTCGAGGCCGCCGAGCTCGCCAAGCTCCTCGAAGAGAAGTGGGGCGTCTCGGCTGCTGCCGCCGTCGCCGTCGCCGCTGGCCCGGCCGCCGGTGCTGGCGCTGCCGCCGTCGAAGAGCAGACCGAGTTCACGGTCGTGCTCGCCTCCGCCGGCGACAAGAAGATCGAGGTCATCAAGGAGGTCCGCGCGATCACCGGCCTCGGCCTCAAGGAAGCCAAGGACCTCGTCGAGGGCGCGCCCAAGCCCGTCAAGGAAGGCGCGACCAAGGACGAGGCCGAGAAGCTCAAGGCCCAGCTCGAGAAGGCCGGCGCCAAGGTCGAGCTCAAGTAATCCGTCGATGGGCCGGTACCGGCCCATCGCATCCGGCGCACGCTCCCTTGGAGCTGCGCCGGCCAGACGCCCGTGGGCTCCGGCTCGCGGGCTAACGCTGCTTCGGGCGGCCGTCGTTCCTGAGGGCAGGAATGGGCGGCGAACGGAGACGAATTCGGTTCGGGTGGGCTGATCGTCCGGCGGGACGGCCCTTCGGGCCCGGTGATGGGAGGCGGTCCGCCTTCCCCGGGCACCCTACGCTGAGGTGGTGGAGCGAGGTCTCATGGCCAATACGCTGGTCGGTCGCAAGCGCATTCGCAAGTTCTTCGGTAAGATCCGGGAAGTCGCCGAGATGCCGAACCTCATTGAGGTTCAAAAGGCGTCCTACGACCAGTTCCTGATGGTGGACGAGCCCGAGGGCGGGCGGGCCGACGAGGGCCTGCAGAGCGTCTTCAAGTCGGTCTTCCCGATCTCCGACTTCGCCTCGACGGCGCTGCTCGAGTTCGTGCGTTACACCTTCGAGCAGCCGAAATACGACGTCGATGAGTGCCGCCAGCGCGGCATCACCTTCGCGGCCCCGCTCAAGGTGACGCTGCGCCTCATCGTGTTCGATGTGGACCCCGATACCGGCGCCAAATCCGTCAAGGACATCAAGGAGCAGGATGTCTACATGGGCGACATGCCGCTCATGACGGATAACGGCACCTTCATCGTCAACGGGACCGAGCGCGTCATCGTCTCGCAGATGCACCGCTCGCCGGGCGTGTTCTTCGACCACGACAAGGGCAAGACGCACTCGTCCGGCAAACTGCTGTTCGCCGCCCGCATCATTCCGTATCGCGGCTCCTGGCTCGACGTCGAGTTCGACGCCAAAGACATCGTGCACGTGCGGATCGACCGCAAGCGCAAGCTGCCGGTCACCTCGCTGCTGTTCGCGCTCGGCCTCGACGGCGAAGAGATCCTCTCCACCTTCTACAACCGCGTCGCCTACCAGCGTGACGGGGCGGATTGGCGCGTGCCGTTCGACGCCGAGCGTCTCAAGGGCTTCAAGGCCTCGGTCGATCTCGTCGACGCCGATTCCGGCGAGGTCGTGCTGGAGGCGGGCAAGAAGCTCAACGCCCGCAACGCGCGTCTGATCGGCGAGAAGGGCACCAAGTTCCTGCGCGCCGCGGACGAGGATCTGATCGGTCAGTATATCGCCGAAGACCTCGTCAACATGAAGACCGGCGAGATCTGGGCCGAGGCCGGCGACGAGATCTCGGAGAAGATGCTCAAGGCGCTCGACGACGTCGGCGTCACCGAGATCCCCGTGCTCGACATCGACCACGTCAATGTCGGTCCCTACATCCGCAACACGCTGGCCGTGGACAAGAACTCGGCCCGTGAGGGTGCACTGTTCGACATCTACCGGGTCATGCGTCCCGGCGAGCCGCCGACGCTCGACACCGCCGAGGCGATGTTCCACTCGCTGTTCTTCGATTCCGAGCGCTACGACCTCTCGGCGGTCGGCCGCGTGAAGATGAACATGCGCCTCGACCTCGACGCCGCCGACACCGTGCGGACGCTGCGCCGTGAGGACATGCTCGCGGTCGTCAAGGCGCTGGTGGATCTCCGCGACGGCAAGGGCGAGATCGACGACATCGACCACCTCGGCAACCGCCGGGTCCGCTCGGTCGGCGAGTTGATGGAGAACCAGTACCGTCTGGGCCTCCTGCGGATGGAGCGCGCCATCAAGGAGCGCATGTCCTCGGTCGATATCGACACGGTGATGCCGCAGGATCTCATCAACGCGAAGCCCGCCGCGGCTGCGGTGCGCGAGTTCTTCGGCTCGTCGCAGCTCTCGCAGTTCATGGACCAGACCAACCCGCTCTCGGAAGTGACGCACAAGCGCCGCCTCTCGGCGCTTGGCCCGGGCGGTCTGACCCGTGAGCGCGCCGGCTTCGAGGTGCGCGACGTGCACCCGACCCATTACGGCCGCATCTGCCCGATCGAGACGCCGGAAGGCCCGAATATCGGCCTCATCAACTCGCTCGCGACCTTCGCCCGCGTGAACAAGTACGGCTTCATCGAGACGCCGTTCCGCCGGGTGAAGGACGGTGTGGTGACCGACGAGGTCGCCTACCTCTCCGCCATGGAAGAGGCGAAGTACTACGTCGCCCAGGCCAATGCCGGCATGGACGAGGGCCGCAAGCTGACGGACGACCTCGTGGTCTGCCGCCGCGCGGGTGAGGTCATCGTGGTCGCCCCCGACCGCGTCGATCTCATGGACGTGTCCCCGAAGCAGCTCGTCTCGGTCGCCGCGGCGCTGATCCCGTTCCTCGAGAACGACGACGCCAACCGCGCCCTGATGGGCTCGAACATGCAGCGCCAGGCGGTGCCGCTGGTTCGCGCCGACGCGCCCTTCGTCGGCACCGGCATGGAGGCCGTGGTCGCCCGCGATTCCGGCGCCGCCATCGCCGCGCGCCGCTCCGGCATCGTCGATCAGGTGGACGCCACCCGTATCGTCATCCGCGCCTCGGAAGAGACCGACCCGACCAAGCCCGGCGTCGACATCTACCGCCTGCAGAAGTTCCAGCGCTCCAACCAGTCGACCTGCATCACGCAGAAGCCGCTGGTGCGCGTCGGCGAGCCGGTGAAGAAGGGCGAGATCATTGCCGACGGTCCCTCGACCGAGTTCGGCGAACTCGCGCTCGGCCGCAACGTGCTCGTCGCGTTCATGCCGTGGAACGGCTACAACTTCGAGGACTCGATCCTGCTCTCCGAGCGGATCGTGAAGGATGACGTGTTCACCTCGATCCACATCGAGGAATTCGAGGTGATGGCCCGCGACACCAAGCTGGGTCCGGAAGAAATCACCCGCGACATCCCGAACGTCTCGGAAGAGGCGCTCAAGAACCTCGACGAGGCCGGCATCGTCTATATCGGCGCCGAGGTGCATGCCGGCGACATCCTCGTCGGCAAGATCACGCCGAAGGGCGAGAGCCCGATGACGCCGGAGGAGAAGCTCCTGCGCGCCATCTTCGGCGAGAAGGCGTCCGACGTGCGCGACACCTCGCTCCGGGTTCCCCCGGGCGTGACCGGCACGATCGTCGAGGTGCGGGTGTTCAACCGCCACGGCGTCGACAAGGACGAGCGCGCGCAAGCCATCGAGCGCGAGGAGATCGAGCGTCTCGCCAAGGACCGCGACGACGAGCAGACCATCCTCGACCGCAACACCTATGCGCGTCTCGCCGAGGTGCTGATCGGTCAGTCGCCGATCGCCGGCCCGAAGGGCTTCCGCAAGGACACCACGCTGACCCGCGAGAGCATCAGCGAGTATCCCCGCTCGCAATGGTGGCAGTTCGCCGTCGTCGACGACCGTCTGATGACGGAAGTCGAGGCGATGCAGAAGCAGTACGACGAGTCGAAGAAGCGCCTCGAGCAGCGCTTCCTCGACAAGGTCGAGAAGCTGCAGCGCGGCGACGAGCTTCCGCCCGGCGTCATGAAGATGGTCAAGGTCTTCGTGGCGGTGAAGCGCAAGATCCAGCCCGGCGACAAGATGGCCGGCCGCCACGGCAACAAGGGTGTCGTGTCGCGCATCGTGCCGATCGAGGACATGCCGTTCCTCGAAGACGGCACGCATGCCGATATCGTGCTCAACCCGCTCGGCGTGCCCTCGCGCATGAACGTCGGCCAGATCCTGGAAACCCATCTGGGCTGGGCGGCTGCGGGCTTGGGTCGCAAGGTCTCCAAGGCGGTCGATGCCTATCTGAAGACGCAGGACATCGCGCCGCTGCGGACCGAGATGGAAGCGATCTACTCCCCGTCCGAACTCGAAGGGCTGTCCGACGAGGCTCTGGCGGAGGCCGGCAACAATGTCCGCCGCGGCGTGCCGATGGCGACACCGGTGTTCAACGGCGCCAAGGAAGCCGACATCGAGACGATGCTGGAGATGGCCGGGCTCGACCGCTCGGCGCAGTCGACCCTCTACGACGGTCGCACCGGCGAGCCCTTCGACCGTAAGGTCACCATGGGCTACATCTACATGCTGAAGCTGCACCACCTCGTGGACGACAAGATCCACGCGCGCTCGATCGGCCCGTACTCGCTCGTCACCCAGCAGCCGCTGGGCGGTAAGGCGCAGTTCGGCGGCCAGCGCTTCGGTGAGATGGAGGTCTGGGCGCTGGAGGCCTACGGCGCGGCCTACACGCTGCAGGAGATGCTCACGGTGAAGTCGGACGACGTGGCCGGCCGCACCAAGGTCTACGAGGCGATCGTCCGCGGCGACGACACGTTCGAGGCCGGCATCCCCGAATCCTTCAACGTGCTCGTCAAGGAGATGCGCTCGCTCGGCCTCAACGTCGAGCTCACCTCCTCCAAGCAGCAGCAGGCGGCCAACGACCAGATCGAGCCGCCGGCCGACGCCGCCGAGTAACGACCGCCATCACCTCCCGCGGCGGTGCCTTTCCCGAGGCACCGCCGCGGTCGAGCAGGAAGGGGCAGGGCCTTCCGACGCATGACGACGGCCAGCGGCGCTCCGGACGAGCGCGGCGCCATGAGGATCAAGCCGTGACTGCCCAGGCGCGGGGCAGCCGGCGAGCAAGGAGCGGATCATGAACCAAGAGGTCATGAACCTTTTCAATCAGCAGGCCCAGCCGCAGAGCTTCGACCAGATCAAGATCTCGATCTCGTCGCCCGAGAAAATTCTGTCTTGGTCCTACGGCGAGATCAAGAAGCCCGAGACGATCAACTACCGTACCTTCAAGCCCGAGCGTGACGGCCTGTTCTGCGCGCGCATCTTCGGGCCGATCAAGGATTACGAGTGCTTGTGCGGCAAGTACAAGCGCATGAAGTACAAGGGTGTCATCTGCGAGAAGTGCGGCGTCGAGGTCACCCTCGCGCGCGTCCGCCGCGACCGCATGGGCCATATCGAGCTGGCCGCCCCCGTCGCCCACATCTGGTTCCTGAAGTCGCTTCCGAGCCGCATCGGCCTGCTGCTCGACATGGCGCTCAAGGATCTTGAGCGGATCCTGTACTTCGAGTCCTACGTCGTCATCGAGCCGGGCCTCACCCCCCTGAAGGAGCGTCAGCTCCTCTCGGAGGAAGAGTACCTGCGCGCGCAGGAGGAGTACGGCGAGGATTCGTTCACGGCGATGATTGGCGCCGAGGCGATCCGGCGCATTCTGATGGAGCTCGACCTCGAAGGGATCGCGACCTCGCTCAAGGAGGAGATCGCGACGACGACCTCCGAGCTGAAGCCCAAGAAGCTGATGAAGCGCCTCAAGATCATCGAGGCGTTCCAGCTCTCCGGCAACAAGCCCGAGTGGATGATCCTGACGGTCGTGCCCGTCATCCCGCCGGACCTGCGCCCGCTGGTCCCGCTGGACGGCGGTCGCTTCGCCACGTCCGACCTCAACGACCTCTATCGCCGCGTCATCAACCGCAACAACCGCCTCAAGCGGCTGATCGAGCTGCGCGCGCCGGACATCATCATCCGCAACGAGAAGCGCATGCTTCAGGAGGCGGTCGATGCGCTGTTCGACAACGGCCGCCGCGGCCGCGTCATCACGGGTGCCAACAAGCGTCCGCTGAAGTCGCTTGCCGACATGCTGAAGGGCAAGCAGGGCCGCTTCCGCCAGAACCTGCTCGGCAAGCGCGTCGATTACTCGGGCCGTTCGGTCATCGTGGTCGGCCCCGAGCTGAAGCTGCACCAGTGCGGCCTGCCGAAGAAGATGGCGCTGGAACTATTCAAGCCCTTCATCTACGCGCGCTTGGACGCGAAGGGCTTTTCCGCGACCGTCAAACAAGCGAAAAAACTCGTCGAGAAGGAGAAGCCCGAGGTCTGGGATATCCTCGATGAGGTCATCCGCGAGCATCCCGTCATGCTCAACCGCGCGCCGACGCTGCACCGCCTCGGCATCCAGGCGTTCGAGCCGAAGCTGATCGAGGGTAAGGCGATCCAGCTTCACCCGCTGGTCTGCGCCGCGTTCAACGCCGACTTCGACGGCGACCAGATGGCCGTGCACGTCCCCCTGAGCCTCGAGGCTCAGTTGGAAGCGCGCGTCCTGATGATGTCGACCAACAACATCCTGCACCCGGCCAACGGTCAGCCGATCATCGTGCCGAGCCAGGACATCGTCCTCGGCCTCTACTACCTCTCGATCGTCGCCGACGGCTCGGTCGGCGAGCACAAGGCCGACGACAAGAACAACCCGATGCAGGGCGTGTTCGGCGATATCGGTCAGCTCGAGCATGCGCTCGCGGCCAAGTCCGTGTCGCTGCACTCGAAGATCAAGTGGCGCTGGCGCGGCCTCGGCCCCGATGGCGAGCCCGTGTCCCGGATCTACGACACCACCCCGGGCCGCGTGATCCTGTCCGGCGTGCTGCCGATGCACCCGAAGGTGCCTTTCGACGTCGTCAACAAGCTGATGACGAAGAAGGAGATCTCGGCGATGATCGACACCGTCTACCGCCACTGCGGTCAGAAGGAGTCGGTGATCTTCTGCGACCGCATCATGGCGCTCGGCTTCAGCCACGCGTTCAAGGCCGGCATCTCGTTCGGCAAGGACGACATGGTCGTGCCGGAGAACAAGTGGTCGATCGTCGACGACACCCGCACGCTCGTGAAGGATTACGAGCAGCAGTACAACGACGGCCTGATCACCCAGGGCGAGAAGTACAACAAGGTCGTCGATGCCTGGGCCAAGTGCTCGGACAAGCTCGCCGCCGAGATGATGGGCCGGATCTCCGCCGTCCAGAAGGACGAGAACGGGGCCGACAAGCAGGTCAACTCGATCTACATGATGAGCCACTCGGGCGCCCGTGGTTCGCCCGCGCAGATGAAGCAGCTCGCGGCGATGCGTGGCCTCATGGCCAAGCCGTCGGGCGAGATCATCGAGACGCCGATCATCTCGAACTTCAAGGAAGGCCTCGACGTTCTCGAGTACTTCAACTCTACCCACGGCGCCCGTAAGGGTCTCGCGGACACGGCGTTGAAGACCGCGAACTCGGGCTACCTGACGCGTCGTCTCGTCGACGTGGCGCAGGACGCGGTCATCCGCGAGGTCGATTGCGGCACTACCAACGGCATCAAGATGCGCGCCATCATCGATGCTGGCCAGGTCGTCGCCCCGCTCTCCATCCGTATCCTGGGCCGCGCCACGGCCGAGGATCTGGTGGCGCAGGACGGCACCGTCATCGTCAAGACGAACGAGACGATCGAAGAGCGTCACCTGCCGGCGATCAACGCCGCCGGCATCCAGGAGGTGAAGATCCGCTCGGTTCTGGTCTGTCAGACCAAGAGCGGCGTCTGCGCCACCTGCTACGGGCGCGACCTGGCCCGCGGCACGCCCGTCAACATGGGCGAGGCCGTCGGCGTCATCGCGGCGCAGTCGATCGGCGAGCCGGGCACCCAGCTCACCATGCGTACCTTCCACATCGGCGGCGCGGCGCAGATCGCGGATTCGTCCTTCGTCGAGTCGAGCTTCGAGGGCACGATCAGGATCCGCAACCGGTCGCTGGCCAAGAACTCGGACGGCGACCTCATCGCCACCGGCCGTTCGGTCGCGGTGGTGATCGTCGGGCCGGACGGCGCCGAGCGGGCGGTGCACCGCCTGCAATACGGTGCCCGTGTGCGCGTGGACGAAGGCGACACGATCAAGCGCGGCCAGCGGATCGCCGAGTGGGATCCCTACACCCGTCCGATCGTCGCCGAGGTGGACGGCATCGTCGGCTACGAGGATCTCTATGATGGCCAGTCCATCACCGAGACCACCGACGAGTCGACCGGCATCGCCAAGCGCGTCGTCATCGATTGGCGCGGATCGTCCCGCACCTCCGACCTGAAGCCGGCCATGCTCGTGCTGGATCATGACGGCAAGCCGGTGAAGCTGGCTCGTGGTTCGGACGCCCGCTACTACCTGCCGGTCGATGCCATCATCGGTCTCGATCCGGGTGCGAAGGTGCGCGCCGGCGACGTGCTCGCCCGTGTCTCCACGGACTCGGCCAAGACCCGCGACATCACCGGCGGTCTGCCGCGGGTGGCGGAGCTGTTCGAGGCGCGTCGTCCGAAGGATGCGGCGATCATCGCCGAGAAGTCCGGCTCGATCGCCTTCGGCCGCGACTACAAGAACAAGCGTCGCCTGACGCTGACGCCGCACGACGGCTCCGATGCCGTCGAGTACCTGATCCCGAAGGGCAAGCACATCCACTTGCAGGACGGGGACGTGGTCGAACTCGGCGACTACATCGTCGACGGCAACCCGGCGCCGCACGACATCCTGGCGATCAAGGGCGTGGAGGAGCTTGCTGCCTACCTCGTCAACGAGATCCAGGAGGTCTACCGGCTCCAGGGCGTGTCGATCAACGACAAGCACATCGAGGTCATCGTCCGGCAGATGCTGCAGAAGGTGGAAATCACCGACGGCGGCGACTCCGACATCCTCACGGGCGATCAGATCGACCGCACCGAATTGGCCGACTTCAACGAGAAGCTCCTCGCCGAGGGCAAGAAGCCGATCCAGGGCGTGCCCGTCCTGCTCGGCATCACCAAGGCGTCGCTGCAGACGAAGTCGTTCATCTCGGCGGCCTCGTTCCAGGAGACCACCCGCGTCCTCACGGAGGCGGCCGTCAACGGCAAGGTCGATACCCTGGACGGCCTGAAGGAGAACGTCATCGTCGGCTCGCTCATCCCGGCCGGCACCGGCTCGCTCGCGGCGGATATCCGCTCCATTGCGCGCCGCCGCGACAACCTGATCCTTCAGCAGCGCTCCGCCGAGAACGCGGCCAACGCCGCCGAACTCAGCGAGCTGCCCCCGGCCGCGGCCGAGTAAGGCCCTCTCGAAACCGCCCCGTCCGGTGTCACGGACGGGGCGGATGGATCATGAAAAAGCCCCGGCTCTCGCGAGCCGGGGCTTTTTGCGTTTTGGGAGGCGTTCGGTGAGAAACTCAGCGGCCGGTGCGCACCCGCGTCCAACTCCGTGTGACGAAGCGCTGGGTCGAGTCGTTCCAGGCGGTGTTGACCGAGAGCCGCTGCATCGTCGTCTCGTCCGGGTAGATGCCGGGATTGTTGAGAAGCTCCGGCTTCACGAGCTTGCGCGCGGCGAGGTTGCCGTTGGCGAAGGAGACGAAGTTGGTGTTGGCCGCCGCCACTTCGGGGCGCATCATGTAGTCAATGAAGGCGTGCGCCTCGGCCGGGTGGGCGGCATCCTTCGGGATCGCGAAGGCGTCGAACCACATCAGCGCGCCTTCCTTCGGGATGAAGTAGGCGATCTCGATGCCGTTCTTCGATTCCTCGGCGCGCTTCTTGGCCTGCATCACGTCACCGGAATAGCCGACCGCGAGGCAGACGTCGCCGTTGGCGAGTCCGTTGACGTATTCCGAGGAGTGGAACTTCCGCACAGCGCCGCGGACCTTGTAGAGCGCGTCGGTCACGGTGGTGATGTCGTCCCAGCGCTTCGAATCCGACTTGAAGCCGTAGAAGGGCAGGATCGAGGGAATCAGGTCCTCGGGGGAATCGAGGAGCATGACGCCGCAATCCTTCAGCTTCGCCATCGAGCCGGGGTTGAGCACAAGGCTCCAGCTGTTGAGCGGGGCGTTGGTGCCGAGCCGCTCGCGCACGGCCGACACGTTCACGCCGATTCCGGTGGTGCCCCACATGTAATCGACGGCGAACGCGTTGCTCGGATCATAGGCCTGAAGCCGGGTGCTGATCTCGGGCCAAGCGTGTTTGAGGTTCGGGATCTTCGCCTTGTCGAGCGGCAGGAACACGCCCGCCTTGATCAGGCGCTGCAGGAAGGGGCCGGAGGGGACGACGATGTCGTAGCCGGACTTGCCGGCCAGGAGCTTCGTCTCGAGGATCTCGTTGTTGTCGTAGGTGTCGTAGACGACCTTGATCCCCGTCTCCTTGGTGAAGTCGTCGAGCACCTTCGGGTCGATGTAGTCCGACCAGTTATAGATGTTGACGACCCGCTCCTCGGCCCGCACCCCGCCGGTCGCGCAGAGGAGGAGGAGGAGGGGGAGGGCGGCGAGCCCTCCCAGCAGGAGCCGCCGGATCACGATTTGCCCCGGACGGCGGTGACGACGATCTCGACGAGGTATTCCGGTCCGGCGAGCCGCGCCTCGACGGTGGCGCGGGCGGGCGGATTCCCCTTGTCGACCCAGGCGTCCCAGGCGGCGTTCATCTCGGCAAAGCCCCCCATATCGGCGAGATAGACGGTCGCCGTGAGGATGCGGGCCTTGTCGCTGCCCGCAGCCATCAGCAGCCGGTCGATCTGTTCGAGGATCTGCTGCGTCTGCGCGGTGACGCCGGTGCCGACCACGTCGGCGGCGACCTGACCCGCCAGGAATACGAGGTCGCCGTGGGCGACCGCCTGGGACATGCGCGGGCCGGTCTCGTAGCGTTCGATGGTCATCGTCGGGTCGCCGGTCTCGATTCGTGAAGGAAACGACCCCTTCTGCCGCTCGGAGCGGCTCCCCGTAAAGGGGTTCGAGCGGCACCCCGGAATGCCGGAGGAATGGCCGATCGCGCAGGCCCGGATTTTTTGGGCGGTCCTGCATTTCCCAAGGCAACCGGCGTCGGCGCTCGCGCGTTTGTCATCCGAATACGGCCAAGTCTTCCGGCCGGAACTTCAGATCGACGACGACTTTCGGGGTTGGGACCACATGGAAATTCTCTGGACCATCATTATCGGCTTCGTGGCCGGCGTCATCGCCAAGTTCATCATGCCCGGTGACAAGGAGCCGTCCGGCTTCATCCTGACGACGATCCTCGGCATCGTCGGCGCCTTCGTCGCGACCTTCATCGGTCAGGCGGTCGGTTGGTACGGCCCCAACGAGGGCGCGCGGTTCATCGGCTCGATCGTCGGCGCCTGCGTCGTCCTGGGGATCTACGGCTTCATCGCCGGCCGGACCAGCAGCCGCTCGCTCTGACGAGCCGACACGCACACCACGACCGGAAAAGGGGCGCCCTGCGAGGGGCGCCCCTTTTCTCTTTGAACTCGCTGTCCGGACTTGGCACCCCGGCGATCTTTCGGGATCACCGAGGGGCAGGTTCCTTTTCGAGAACGATCAGGCGGTGAGGTTGCGGCCGCCGCCCGCCACCGCCTTGACGGCGCAATGACCGGTGGCGCCGCGCACGGCGAGGCCGACGCCCACCACCAGCGCGGCGAGGCTCAGGAACTTGTTCGGCCGGGGCTGGGCCGCCGCGGCGGCGATACCGAGCCCCAGCGCAACGGAGACCGCGCGCTCGGTCATGCTCAGGTTCGGCTCGCCGGAGAAAATGTCCTCGATCATCTCGTTCACGGAAATGGCTCCTTCTCGCCGCCCCTTGCGGCTTCGCGGGGCGAACGCGGGGCGGGCGGGGCCGTTCCGCCCAGCCAGGACTCACGGCGCTTTCTGCGCATCGGCGAGAAGCCCGTCGTCGATGTCGCGCGCGCGGACTGCCGCCTCGCGCGCGAGGTGGCGCCCGGCATAGGCCTCGAAGGCGGGGCGCTTCGGGATCGTGCCGAACTGCATGCCCCAGCCGAGATGCGAGGCGACGTAGAGGTCGGCGGCGCTGAACCGGTCGCCCGCGACAAACTCCACCCCGGAGACGGCGCCTTCGAGCGTGTCGAGGGCCGTCTCCAGGCTGCCGTAGCCGACCATGCCCTGCATGCGCGGGTCGTCGGGGACGCTCACCTTGAGCACCCCGTTCGTCACCGCTGCCTCGAGTGGCCCGGCGCAGAAGAACAGCCAGCGGTAATAGGAGCCGCGGTCGCGGTGGCTCGGCTCGGGGGCGAGCCCGGCCTGCGGGAAGGCGTCGGCGAGATAGGCGAGGATCGCAGGGCACTCGGTCACCACCGTTTCGCCATGACGGAGGGCGGGGACCTTTCCCATCGGATTGATCGCCCGGTAGGTCGGCGCCTTCATCGAGGTGCCGTAGCCGAGGATCTCGGTGCGGTAGGGGGCGCCGACCTCTTCCAGCATCCAGCGGACGATCCGGCCGCGGGACATCGGGTTCGTGTAGAAGACGAGATCGTCGGACATGGCTTGGCTCCGGGGCGAGGTGCCCGCGCGGCGGGCCTCGCCCCGGTGTTAGGGGAGGGCGCGCGGGCGAGGAAGCCTCGGGCGCCCTCCGCTGCTCAGAACCGCGCGATGAGCTGGAAGCGCACGGTCCGGGGCGCGCCGGGCAGGATGTTGTTGTTGTTGTGCGCGGAGATGACGTAGCGCCGGTCGAACAGGTTCTCGATGTTGACCTGAGCGCGCATGCTCTCGCTGAACTCGTAGAACACGCCGGCATCGAAGCGCGAGAAGCTCGGCAGGCGCACCGAGTTGTCCGACGATGCGAAGCTGGCGTCCTGATAGAGGTAGCCCACGCCGACGGAGAATCGGTCGCCGATATCGAATTTGTTCCACAGGCTGAAGGTGTTGAGCGGAACGCCGCCGACGAGGTTGCCGGCCCGGATCACGTCGCCGTCGTCATCGAGGTCGGCGACGATGCGCGGCTCGGTATAGGCGTAGCCGCCGGAGATTTGCCACCAATCGGTCGCGTAGCCGGCGATGCCGATCTCGGCGCCCCTCGTGTTCGTCTTGCCCGGGCCGGCGGAGAAGCCCGCTTCGGTGGATGAGGGGATCGGCTGGTTGTCACGATCGAGGTTGAACAGAGCGGCGGTGAGGATCAAGGCCGGCGTGATCTCGTATTTCATGCCGATTTCCGCGTTCTCGAACCGCTCGGGTGCGGACAAAGCGGTGGTCGGGTCCAGCACGCGGAACTGATCGCCCGCGCTCGGCAGGAAGGACACCGAATAGCTGCTGTAGAAGGCGAGATTCGGCAACGGCTTCACCACGACGCCGACCCGTGGCGAGACGAGATTGTCGATGCGGCTGTTCGGTTGGGCAGGCAGCCCGGTCGCGGCGTCGGGACGCCGGTCGCGCGATTGAAAATCGAAGCGGTCGAAGCGTGCGCCGACGATGAATTGCAGATGCTCGTCGATCTCGATCTGGTCCTGGGCGAACGCGGAGAACACGCCCAGCCGATAGGTGTTGTTTCGGCCCGAGGCGAGATTCCGGAGGGTTGCACCCTCGGTCGTGGTCGGCGCGAAGGGATTGACGACGAGGTTGCGGGTGCCGGTCGAGTTCCAGATGAAGTCGCGCCGGAAGTCGATCCCCTCCTGAAAGCCGAGTTCCAGGCCGGCCACCACGGTGTGGGCGAGGGGGCCAGTGTTGAACTTGTAGGTGAAGTCGGTCTGGTTGAAGTAATTCGTGCGGTCGGTCTGGCTGCCGTAGCCGCGCATCACGAACGAGGTCTCGTCGGCACTGACCGGACTGTTGGGGTAGGCGTTCTGATGGTACTTCGCGTAGTCGGCGATGCGCGTCTGGCTGCGCATCACGACGCCGCTCTCGAAGACGTGGTCGAGCTGTGCGTTGCCGATATGGGCATCGACGAAACCGTTCGAGATGAAGGGCGCGCCGAACAGCGTGCTGGTGTTCTCGCGATAGCGCCAGGGGCGCCCGAACTGCGAGGGGATGCCACGGTCGGCGATGCGGTTGTCGGAGAAGTACTCGTAGGAAAGGCGCAGGGTCGTCTGCGGCCCGAGCAGGAAGGTCATCGTCGGGTTCACGCCGTAGCGGCGCACGTCGATGAAGTCGCGGTAGGTGCCGGTGTCCTCGAACACGCCGTTGAGGCGGAAGAAGGCGGTGTCGGAGACGCGGTCGCCGACATCGAGCGCCATGCGTTTGTTCCAGAACTGGCCGCCCTGCACCAGCACCTCGCGGATCGGCACACCGTCGGCTTCCTTGAGCACGCGGTTGACCACGCCGCCGCCGCCGCCGCGGCCGAAGATCATCGCGTTGGGGCCCTTCAAGACCTCGATGCGCTGGGTGTTGTAGAGGTCGCGAAAGTAGCGGGCGTCGTCGCGGATGCCGTTGACGAAGAAGTCGGCCGTCGTGCGCTGGCCGCGGATCAGGATCTCGTCGCGGTGGCCCTCGCCCTGGGCGATGGCGACGCCGGGGACGTAGCGCAGCGCCTCGCCGATCGACTGCACGTTCTGGTCGCGGATCTGCGCTTCCGTCACCACCGAGATCGCCTGTGGTGTGTCGATCAGCGGCGTGTCGGTCTTGGTCGAGGAGCGTAGGCGCTTGGCGAGATAGCCGACCTGCGAGCCCGAGCTGTCGACGACGAGGCCGCGCCCGGCCCCGGAACCGGCGACGCTGATCGTATCGAGGGTGACGCCGCCGATCGAGGGGGATGCGGCAAGCGGATGGACCGCCTGAGCGGTCGGCAGGCTAGTGTTGATATCCGTGACTTGCGCCCGCGCTGGATGGATTAAAGCCGCAGCGATGCTTGTACAGGCGACGGAGCCAAGCAGCATCGGCCGCAGCACAGCACGGCCCTTGCGAGCGTTTCTCATAAACTTCCCCCTTATTTTATTAGAATAGACGGGGAAGTCTTGGCCATAATCCGGCTCAGCTTGGCAAAGTTCGAATTATTCCATATTTACCGATTTCATATGGAAAATAAGCAATCGGCACTGTCCTTTTGCGCAAGGCGGCCAAGCCGTGCCAGAGACGTTTTTTTGCGCGGCCGGATCTCGTTCGAGGGGCCCGCGCCATAAGCAAAGAGCGCGGCCCCTGGAGGGACCGCGCTCTTCAAGCGTCCGATATGGCGTGTGGGACGAGGCTTACTCGCCCGACGATTCCCGGCGGCGCTCGCCGCGGTCGCGGCGGGGGCCGCGATCGCCACGGTCGCCACGATCACCGCGGTCGCTGCGCTCTTCGCGCTCCGGCTCGCCGCGCTCCGCACGCTCGGCCTTGAGCTTCTCGGTGAGATCCTCGCCGGTCTCCTGATCGACCACCTTCATCGAGAGGCGGATCTTGCCGCGCTCGTCGGCACCGAGGAACTTCACCTTGACCTTCTGGCCCTCCTTCACGACGTCGCCGACCTTGGCGACGCGCTGGGCGGCGAGTTCCGAGATGTGGACGAGGCCGTCCTTGGCGCCGAAGAAGTTCACGAAGGCGCCGAACTCCATGATCTTGACGATCGTGCCGTCGTAGATCGTGCCGGCCTCGGGCTCGGCGACGATGGAGCGGATCCAGTTATAGGCCGCCTTGATCGCCTTGCCGTCGGAGGAGGCGATCTTGACGATGCCGGTGTCCTCGATGTTGATCTTGGCGCCGGTCTTCTCGACGATCTCGCGGATGATCTTGCCGCCGGTGCCGATCACGTCGCGGATCTTGTCGGTGGGGATCTGCATCGTCTCGATGCGCGGCGCGTACTCGCCGAGCTCGGGACGGGCCGCGGTCAGGGCCTTGGACATCTCGCCCAGGATGTGGGCGCGGCCGTCCTTGGCCTGGGCGAGGGCGATCTTCATGATCTCCTCGGTGATGCCGGCGATCTTGATGTCCATCTGGAGGGAGGTGATGCCCTCCTCCGAGCCGGCCACCTTGAAGTCCATGTCGCCGAGGTGATCCTCGTCGCCGAGGATGTCGGAGAGCACCGCGAAGCGCTCACCCTCAAGAATGAGGCCCATGGCGATGCCGGCGACCGGACGGCGCAGGGGCACGCCCGCATCCATCAGCGACAGCGAGCCGCCGCAGACGGAGGCCATCGAAGAGGAGCCGTTCGACTCGGTGATCTCGGAGACCACGCGGATCGTGTACGGGAACTCGTGGGCTGGCGGCAGGACGGGCCGGATCGCGCGCCACGCGAGCTTGCCGTGGCCGATCTCGCGGCGGCCCGGGGAGCCCATGCGGCCGGTCTCGCCGACCGAGTAGGGAGGGAAGTTGTAGTGGAGCAGGAAGCGCTCCTTGTAGGTCCCCTCCAGCGCGTCGATGAACTGCTCGTCCTCGCCGGTGCCGAGGGTCGCCACGACCAGCGCCTGGGTCTCACCGCGGGTGAACAGCGACGAGCCGTGGGCGCGGGGCAGCACGCCGACCTCGGAGACGATCGAGCGGACCGTCTTGACGTCACGGCCGTCGATGCGCGAGCCGGTGTCGAGGATGTTCCAGCGGACCACCTTCGACTGGGCCTCCTTGAAGGCGGCCTTGACTTTCTCGGGCGCGAACTTCTGCTCGCCCTCGGCCGGGCAGAGCGCGGCGACCACCTTCGCCTTCACGGCGTCGACGGCGGCGTAGCGCTCCTGCTTGACCGTCTTCTTGTAGGCCTCGCGCAGCTCGGTCTCGGCGACCGAGAGGACGGCGGCCTCGACGTCGGCGTTCTCCGGCGCGGTGAAATCGCGCGGCTCCTTGGCGGCCTTCTCGGCCAGACGGATGATCGCCTCGATCACCGGCTGGAAGTGCTTGTGGCCGAACATCACGGCCCCGAGCATCACGTCCTCGGAGAGTTCCTTGGCCTCGGACTCGACCATCAGCACCGCATCCTGGGTGCCGGCGACGACGAGGTCGAGGGTCGATTCGGCGACTTCCGTCACCAGCGGGTTCAGCTTGTAGCCGCCGTTGAGGTAGCCGACGCGGGCCGCGCCGATCGGGCCCATGAACGGCACGCCCGAGAGGGTGAGGGCGGCCGAGGCTGCGACCATCGCGACGATGTCGGGATCGTTCTCGAGATCGTGGGAGAGGACGGTGACGACGACCTGGGTGTCGTTGCGCCAGCCTTCGACGAAGAGCGGGCGGATCGGGCGGTCGATCAGGCGGGAGACCAGCGTCTCCTTCTCGGAGGGACGGCCCTCGCGCTTGAAGTAGCCGCCGGGGATGCGGCCGGCGGCGTAGGCGCGCTCCTGGTAGTTCACGGTGAGCGGCAGGAAGTCGATGCCGGCCTTGGGCTCCTTGCCCGCGACCACGGTGGCGAGCACGGTGGTCTCGCCGTAGGTGGCGACCACGGAGCCGTCCGCCTGGCGGGCGGTCTTGCCGGTCTCGAGGACGAGCTTGCGGTCGCCCCAGATCAGCTCTTCACGTTGTACGTCGAACATATGTCTCTCGCCTTCAAACATGCGGTGGGCTGAGCCCGGCGCCGCCAGAGGCAAGACGGCGAGACGCTTCGTCTTAAGGAAGCGTCTCGCGATCCTGCCCTGGCGCCCTGCGCCTTCAAGCCGCCCGGATCGGACCGGCCGGGCCCCATGCCCGAGCGGTCCTACTTAGGTTGCCGCGCTCTCTGACGCCGAACAGGCGTCCACTTCGTGCGAAGCGCGGCTTGTGAAAACGCGGCCCCGTGGGGGACCGCGCGAAGGTTCGGCAGGCCTTAGCGGCGGATGCCGAGGCGCTCGATGAGGGTGCGGTAGCGCGCCTCTTCCTTGCGCTTCAGGTAGTCGAGCAGCGAGCGGCGCTGCGAGACCAGCTTCAGGAGGCCGCGGCGGGAGTGGTTGTCCTTGCCGTGGGTCTTGAAGTGGGCGGTCAGGTTGGTGATCCGCTCGGTGAGGATGGCGATCTGGACCTCCGGCGAGCCGGTGTCCTTGTTGCCCTTGGCGTAGTCCTTGATGAGCGCGGTCTTGCGCTCTGCCGTGATCGACATCGCAGGCCTTTCGGATGGAGGTTGGGTCGGAGGCGCCGCCCATGGGAGGGAAGGGCACCTTTGAAAAACTCGCGGTCGGGCCGGTGCCGGGATGTCGTCCAGCACGGTCAGCCGCAAGCGGCACAAGCCCCGCCCGGTAACCGGGTCGAGGCGGCGCGGACCATACACGAAATCGCGGGATGTGCCAGTACCGCCGCCCACCGCGGCGAAATCCGCCGGATACTGCCTCCGATACGACTCCCCTCCGGCCCGGCTTTCGCTTTGCCGGATGCAGTCTGGTCAGGCACACGAGACCCTATGCCCTATTCCGCCCTCGGCGCCCGCAAACCCGTCGCTGCCCTCATCGCCGAGGAGGCTGATCCGCGTGGGCCGACCCTGGCAAAAAATCTCTCCGCCTTCAGCCTCGTCTGCATCGGCGTCGGCGCGACGGTCGGGGCGGGGATCTTCGTGCTCACCGGCACGGCGGCGGCCAACTTCGCCGGGCCGGGGCTGATGCTCTCCTTCGTGCTCGGCGCGGTCGCGAGCGGGCTGGTGGCCCTGTGCTACGCGGAACTCGCCGCGATGATCCCCGTCGCGGGATCCACCTATTCCTACACCTACGTCACGCTCGGCGCCCTGCCGGCCTGGATCATCGGCTGGGATCTGGTACTCGAATTTGCCATGGCGGCGGCGACCATCGCCGTCGGCTGGTCGGGCTACGCGCAGAGCCTGCTCGCCGATGCGGGACTGCGGCTGCCGGCCTGGCTGGCTGCGGGGCCGTGGGAGGGCGGGATCGTGAACGGGCCGGCAGCACTCGTCGTGCTGGCGCTCACCGCCCTGCTGATGCGCGACAACCGGGAGGCGGCCCGGACCAACGCCGTGCTGGTGGCGCTGAAGGTGGCGATCATCCTCGCCTTCCTCGGCCTGGGGGCCATGCATCTGCGGCCCGAACTGTGGCAGCCGCTGGTGCCGGCGAACGAGGGCCCATTCGGCGCCTTCGGCTGGAGCGGCATCTTTCGCGGGGCTGGGGTCGTGTTCTTCGCCTATGTCGGCTTCGAGACGATCTCGACCGCCGCCGGCGAGACCCGCAACCCGCAGCGGGACGCGCCGGTGGGGCTGATCGGCTCGCTCCTCGTCACCGCGGCGCTCTACGTGGCGGTGGCCGCCGTGCTCACCGGCCTTGTGCCCTATCGCGACCTCGACGTGGCCGACCCGATCGCGCGGGCCATGGCGGTGACGGGGCTGACCGGCTTCTCCGCGGCGATCAAGGCGGGCGCGTTGATCGGGCTCACCACGGCGGCGCTGACCGCGCTCTACGGGCAGGCCCGGATCTGCTACGCCATAGCCCGCGACCGCATGCTGCCGGATGTGTTTTCACGGATCGGGGCGCGGACCCGGACGCCGTTCGTCGCGCAAGGGGTGATCGGCCTCGCCACGGCGGCGGTGGCGGCTTTGGTGCCGATCGGCATCCTCGGCGAACTCGTCAGCATCGGAACGCTGTTCGCGTTCATCCTCGTCTGTGCCAGCGTGCTGATCCTGCGCCGTACGGAGCCGGCGCGGGCGCGCCCCTTCCGCGCGCCGGGCGGCGCCCTGGTGCCGGTGCTCGGCATCCTCGCCTGCCTCGCCTTGATGGCGAGCCTGCCCGGCGACACGTGGCTGCGGCTGCTGGCCTGGCTCGGTCTCGGATTGGCGATCTGGTTCGGCTACGGACGCCGCCGCGTCGGCCGGAATCCAGGTTTCGAAAGGACGGGTCCTTTCGCGGGTCCAGGGCAGAGCCCGGGTTGAAGGGGTGCCGGGGCTCTGCCCCAGCACCCCGCCAAAGGGATGATCCCTTTGGAAACCCCCACTCAGTACGAGCGGTGAGAGCCTGCGGCGCGACCGCCGCCGAAGCGGCGACGCAGGTAGCCGATGGCCTTGGGCAGCAGGAAGACGACGACGATCTGGCGCAGGATCGAGCGCATGCGGTGGGACTCCATTGTGAAAGCTCAGATTGAAGACCCAATGCCTGGACGGGCGTCCGCGTTCCCGGCTCAGAGCTCCAACGTCAACGTCACCGGGACGTGATCGGACGGCTTCTCCCAGCCGCGGGCCTCGCGGAACACCGCGACCCGGCGCACGGTGCCGGCGAGATCGGGCGAGACCCAGGCGTGGTCGAGGCGCCGACCCTTGTTGGCGAGTTCCCAATTCGGCGAGCGGTAGCTCCACCACGTGTAGATCTTTTCCGGCTCCGGGGTGAGGAGCCGCGCCGCGTCGATCCAGCCGGCCTCGCCCCGCAGCGTCTCCAGCGCCTCGGTCTCGACGGGGGTGTGGCTCACCACGTCGAGGAGCTGCTTGTGCGACCAGACGTCGTGCTCCAGCGGCGCGACGTTGAGGTCGCCCACGAGGATCGCCGGCCCGGGGACGCGCCGCCCGCCCCAGGCCCGCAATTCGGACAGGAAGTCGAGCTTGTGCGCGAATTTCGGGTTGAGGTCGCGGTGGGGCGTGTCGCCGCCGGCGGGCACGTAGAAATCGTGCAGCACGATCCCCGCCGCCGGTCCCGCCTCGGGCCCGAGCACCGCCGAGATGTGGCGCGCGTCGGCCCGCTCGCAGAAGCTCATGGCGTCGCGCGTCAGCAGCGGAAACCGCGAGATGATCGCGACGCCGTTATAGCCCTTCTGCCCGGCGAAAACGATGTTCTCGTAGCCCGATCCCTTGAACGCCTTGAGCGGGAACAGCTCGTCGGGGCACTTGGTCTCCTGCAGGCACAGCACGTCCGGCTGCGCCTCGCGGAGGAAGCGCAGCACGGACTCGATGCGCAGCCGCACCGAGTTGATGTTCCAGGTCGTGACGGTGAGGCGCACGGGGACTGCCTGAGGAGGTGTGGCGTGAAGAGCGGCTCCGATAGCGGAACCGGCGCGGCTCGCAAACCGTCAGGCTTCGGCCGCCTCCTCCTCCAGGGCGAGACCGTGCAGGACGGCGCAGAGCCGGTCGCCCGTCATCCGCGAGAGGTCGAAGCCGCTCGCGCCCGCCATGTCGCCGTAGCGGGCCGCGTCGGCCGGCGAGGCGCCGACATAGGCCATCGACCAATCGGTGAAGAGGCGCGTCTCCACCGCCTCGAAGGCGAGCAGCGAGACCTCGCCGTGGCGCTCGTCCTGCTGGATGCGCTCGAAGGTGGTCTCGACCGCGTCTTCCGGGCCCTCCAGCACCTGCGCGAAGCAGCCGGCGTTGAACATCAGCGCCCCGGTGACGTCGATGCGGGCGTTGTTGGTGCGGCTCGCGGCGAGGATGCTGCGGATCGTCTCGTCCATCGCGGCAGGAGCGCCGGCGACCCGGTTGCGGCTGTAGTAGACGAGGCGGCGCAGGTCTTTTGGGATCATTCGGGAGGCTCCTGGATCAGGCAGTCAAGGCGGCGGGCAAGGCAGCGGAAGGGGCCGACAGCAGGGCGGCGGCCTGGGCGGCCGGCATCGGGCGCCCGGTCAGGTAGCCCTGGACCTCGGTGCAGCCCTCGGCGCGGATGGCGTCGAGCTGGGCCGCCGTCTCGACCCCTTCGGCGGTGGTGCGCATGCCGAGGCTGGCGCCGAGCCGGGCGATGGCCCGTACGATCGCCCCGCACTCGGCATTGCCCTCCATGCCGCGGACGAAGGACTGGTCGATCTTGATCTTGTCGAAGGGGAATTTCTGCAGGTAACTCAGGGACGAGTAGCCGGTGCCGAAATCGTCCATCGAGATCTTCACGCCGAGGGCGCGCAGGCCGTTCAGCACGTCGAGCACGCTGTCGGTGTTTTCGAGGAGCGCGCCTTCGGTGATCTCCAGTTCCAGCCGGGCCGGGTCGAGGCCGGTCTGGGCCAGCACGTTCACCACCGTCTCGACCAGCCGGCCGCCGCGGAACTGCACGGGCGAGAGGTTCACGGCGATCGAGGCGGGTTGCGGCCAGCGCGCCGCCTCGCGGCAGGCGGTACGCAGCACCCACTCGCCGATGCCGACGATGATGCCGATCTCCTCGGCCAACGGGATGAACAGGGCCGGCGAGACCGATCCGCGTTCGGGGTGGTTCCAGCGCAGCAGCGCCTCGAACCCCGTCACTTCCCCGCTCTCCAGTCCGATTTGCGGCTGGAAGGCGAGGTCGAACTGCTTGAGGGCCATCGCCCGGCGCAGGTCGATCTCCAGGCCGCGGCGCGCCTGCATCTGCGCGTTCATCGCCGGCTCGAAGAAGCGGTAGGTGCCCCGGCCCGCGGCTTTCGCGCGGTAGAGCGCGAGGTCGGCGTGTTTCAGCAGGTCGTCGGCGTTCTGGCCGTCGGCGGGGGCGATGGCGACGCCGACGCTGACGCCGACATTGAGCATGTGGCCATCGACGACGTAGGTGCGCCCGACGAGATCGACGAGGCGGCGTGCCAGCGCCTCGGCCGCGTGCGGCTGCTCGACGCCGGCATAGGGACCGACTTGGGGACCAACTTGGGGATCGACTTGGAGGATGGCGAACTCGTCGCCGCCGAGCCGCGCGACCACATCGCCGCTGCGGGTGGCCCGGCGCAGGCGCTCGGCGACCTTGCGCAGGAGCGCATCGCCGACCGGATGCCCGAGGGTGTCGTTGACCGTCTTGAACCGGTCGAGGTCGAGCATCAGCACCGCGAGCGGCGCACCCGTCCGAGCCGCCTCGGCCAGCGCCGCGTCGAGGCGGTCGTGCAGGCCGACGCGGTTGCACAGGCCGGTGAGCGGCTCCTGCCGCGCAAGGGCCGCGCCGCGGAGTTGTTCGGTCACGTCCTCGAAGGTGAGAGCGAAGCCGCCGGCCGAGAGCGGCGCCAGCGCCGCCTCGACGCGGCGGTCGCCGCCGAGGGTGAGGCGCGCCCGGACGGGACGGGCGGCGCGCACGGCCGCCAGAATGGGCTCAGCCTCCGGCTCCGCGGCGCCGAAGGGTGCCAGCAGGGCGGGGAGGGGAAGGCCGACCGGTTCGGCGCAGGCGAGCAAGGCCGCCGCGCGGGCATTGGCGAAGACGACGCTGCCGCCCGCATCGAGCAGGAGCAGGGGAACGGCCATCTCGGCAAGCGCCGCCTCGAACGGCAGGGCGATCGACAGCGACGGAGCGGCGAGGGCGGACATGCGGCCGGACAGCGTCCCATGGAGGCCGCCCCATGTGGCCGGCCCGTCTATAGAGCTGCTTTCCTCTCAACGGATGCTTAAAGCCGGGATGCGCCTGAGCGTATCCCGGTCGTTATTCTAAGAGTTTCAGCGGTCACAGCACGGGGTGAGACAACACATTTCAGTGATGCGGCGGGGGAAGCAATCCATGTTGTTGCTTAACCCTCATCGCGCTCGACTCATGCCGAATCCGGTTGATCCCTTCGGGATGGCGGATTTAGGCCTCGCTCAGGCGCCGCGCGGGCTTGCTGATATGGTCTTCGCTTGGATCGAGCGGCGACTGTATTGCGGGTCAAGCCATGAGGTTGCTTTCAGCGAAGGTTTTGTCGTCCTTGAGGAGGGCGTTGGCGAGGACGACGAGGCGTCGGCCGGTGGCGACGATGGCGACCTTGGCGGGTTTGCCCGCGTCTCGCATGGCCCGGTAAGGGAGCTTGAAGGTCGGGCAGGTTCGGGCCGCGACCATGCCGGCCATGTAGAACGCGGTTCGCAGACACGGTCGACCGCCCGCGATGGCGTGGCGTCCGGGATGTCCGCCGCTCTGGGTCGGGTGGGGCGCCATGCCGGCCAGACTCGCCGCGGCCTTGCGGTCGAGGGCTCCGAGTTCGGGCATGTCGGTGATCAACACGGTGGCGATGCGCCGGGCGATGCCCGGGATCGAGGTGAGGATCACGCGCCTGCGGGCGAGGGCCGGATCGGCGCCGATGCGCTGGTCGAGTTCCGCCTCAATGGCCGCGCAGGCGCCCTCCAGGGTCTTGATCACCGTCCGGTGACTGTCGGCCACCAGGGGATCGAGGGCCTGGGCGAGACGCGTCTTCTCCATGGCGATCAGCTCGGTGATCTGGCGCCGACGGGTCGAGAGCGCCTTGAGCCGGACCTGATCGAGCGCGGGCGCGGGGTGCAGGTGCTCGGGCATGCGCTGAGCAAAGCGCGCGATGAGGGCTGCGTCCAGCCGGTCGGTCTTGGCGATCTGTCCTTCAGCCGTGCGGAAGGCCCGGACCCGGCGCGGATCGACCAGGGCGACCGCAAAGCCAGCCTCGGCCAGGGCGACCGTGACGGGATGGGCATAGGGACCGATCGCCTCCAGGGCGACGCGCAGGACGCCGCGTGGGCGCAGGGCGGCGATCAGGCGTTCGATGCCGGCCGGGGTGTTGTCACACCGGAGCGGCTTGGCGGCGGGATGGAACCCGAGGTCGAGGAAGTGCTTGCCGACATCGATGCCGGCCACCGGTACGAGGCTGAGCATGGCGGATCCTGTCCTGTACGCGGGTGCCCGCCGCAGCGGGACCCAACCGACTGTTCGGGATACGCAAGACAGGGCGTCCGGGATCGTGCCGTTTGACGGTCGCGCCACGACGGCAAAGCCGGTGTCATCGTGACGGACCCGGAAACCGTCAGATCGCCAGACGCCCAGGCCGTATCAAAGCACGGCCAGCCCTCAGGTACAGGATTTGGTATGATGCAGCTGCGGGTGGGCGGTGAGGAAGGCGTCGTAGGCGTTCGTCACCGCCGGCCGGTTCTCGAAATGCGGGAAGGCGCCAGTCGGCAGCCGCAGGATCGTCCAGTTCGGGCGGCCCGCCACCTCGCCGACATGGCGGTAATCGACGAAGTCGCCCCGCGCCCCGTGCACCATGAAAATCGGGAGCGTCAGCGCCTCGTAGACTCGCGTGGTGTCAGCGGGGAACAGGTAGCCGGAGAGGAACGAGAAGGGCGCGTGCTCGGCCCCCGGCTGGCGGGCCGAGAGCTGATCGTAGGCGAGCAGGCCCTCGTCGATGTCGCGGCTGCCCCAGGTCTTCTCCAGGAAGAAGCGCATGCTCGGCCGGCTCACCAGCGCGTCGAAGAGCGGGCGGCCCCAGAGCGGGAAGGCGGCGAGCCCTCGCGCCAGCGGCTTGCCGCGGTTGGCGTTCGCCGGGCCGCGCCCGGAGAGGCGGGCGTCGAATCCGGTCGGGCTGATGAGGCCGAGCGTCGAAAACAGGTCCGGCCGCTCCAGCGCGGCGCGGGCGAGATAGGCGCAGGGCAGCGACAGCGCCATCGCGTCGAGCGCCCCGCCGCCATGGCGGCCGGTGATCTCGGCCGCAGCGTCGAGGATCGCATCGGTCATCAGCCGGGGCGTGTAGATCCGGTCCGCCCGCTCGGAATGGCCGAAGCCCGGCAGTTCGAGCGCGTAGACCGGGCGGGTGGTCCGGTAATGCTCGTAGAGCGGCTTGACCTCGTAGGCGTTGGCCGCCGCATTGACGGAGTGGATCAAGAGGAGCGGCCGCCCGCCCTGGGCATCCGAGACGTAGAGGTTCACCCGGCCCGCCCGCGTGCGCAGATTGCTGCGCCGCCCCGGCAGGGCCGGGGGCAGGGGGCCGGCCCGGTTCAGCCCGAGATGGCTCCACGCGATCCAGGCGCCGGCCGCCGCCAGCGGCAGCAGGGCGAGGGCGCCGGCCTTGCTGCCGGCCTTGCCGCTCTTTCGTGTTCCGGGATGGCTCGTGCCGCGCATGGTTCCTCCGCTTCAGAGTGCCTCACGACACTCCCGATGACCGATCGTCTCCGTTCTGGGCACGACGGCGCAGCGGGAGTTTCGTGAGAGACACTCAGCCTCGCGCCGGACAACGCGGGGCGGGGGCCGGCGTTGCCGATGGACTGCCGCCCGGCCTGCACCCCACGGTTCACGCCGCGGCGCCTTCCCGCGAGAGCATCGTCCTGGATACCGGATCCAGGACGATGCTCTCGGCACTTGTTTTTGCATCATCTTTTTCCGAAAGCCGGCAACCACCGTTCGGGACGATGCTCTAGGCTCAGCGCGCGCAGCCGGCCGGGGCGCTGTAGCCGGAGTAAACCACCCGGACCTTGCGGGCGCAGGACTCAGCGGCGGGCATGGCCGCGACCGGCGCGATCTCGACGGGCGTCACCGCCACCGTCTTCTCGACGATGTCGCTACCATCCGACGTGGCGAGAGCGTTCGAGGCGCCCATCATGAGTGACGTGGTGGCGAGCGCGGCCGCGATGAGGGCGGCGAAAACAGTCAAACCCGTGCGCATGATCTGTCCGAAAGTGTTAACCGCTCGCCGCGAAGGCCGGAGCGTGGCTGTTCATTTGCCGTCTTAACTTGGCAGAAACCTTTGCCGTTCCCGCTTTGCGGCGATGACCTGCAAAAATGATGTGTCGGGGCGCACCGGGGCATCGCCAACGGCCCCGTTCGGCCCTCGGCCTCGCAAATGGCGGCCGGCGCCCCATATGAGGGAGACCCTCCGCGCAATCCCGTGCTTTGGGCGTTCAGGCGGAGACCGACTATGGCTTATTCCTCGGATAAGGGTGGCGCACGCCCCGTGTCAGCGACCGACTTCAACGACCGCGTGAAGCAGTTGCTGGCGGACAAGCCGGCGATCCAGGCCGTGCCGAAGGACCGGACGGCCAAGCGGAACTTCACCCGCTCTACGCCTCGCGGCTAGATGAAGACCGCGGGCGGACCCGGCAGCGACCTCGCTTGACACCCCGCCCCCCGCTCTTAAACGGTCCGGCAGCTTCCCTTCTGTCGGACCTTCCATGCCGAGCGACGCCGACCTTTCGCCCACACGCTCGTTCCAGGGCCTGATCCTCACCCTGCAGCGCTTCTGGGCGGCCAAAGGCTGCGTGATCCTCCAGCCCTACGACATGGAGGTTGGCGCCGGCACCTTCCACCCGGGCACGACCTTGCGGGCCCTCGGCCCGAAACCCTGGAAGGCAGCCTACGTGCAGCCCTCGCGGCGGCCGAAGGATGGGCGCTACGGCGAGAACCCGAACCGGCTGCAGCACTACTACCAGTTTCAGGTGATCCTGAAGCCGAACCCGCCGAACCTCCAAGAGCTCTACCTTGCCTCGCTGGAAGCGATCGGCGTCGATCTCAAGCTCCACGACATCCGCTTCGTCGAGGACGATTGGGAGAGCCCGACGCTCGGCGCCTGGGGTCTGGGCTGGGAATGCTGGTGCGACGGGATGGAGGTGAGCCAGTTCACCTACTTCCAGCAGGTCGCCGGCTTCGAGTGTGCGCCGGTGGCCGGCGAACTGACCTACGGGCTCGAACGCCTCGCCATGTACGTGCAGGGTGTCGAGAACGTCTACGATCTCAACTTCAACGGCGGCGAGGGTGACGAGCGGGTCACCTATGGCGATGTCTTCCTCCAGGCCGAGCAGGAATATTCGCGCCACAACTTCGAGGCCGCCGACACGGCGATGCTGTTCCGCCACTTCACTGACGCGGAGAAGGCCTGCCGCCTCTATCTCGAAGCCGGCGCGCCCGAGTCCGAGGGCGCGCGCCACCGCATCGTGCAGCCGGCCTACGACCAGTGCATCAAGGCGAGCCACGTCTTCAACTTGCTCGACGCCCGCGGCGTGATTTCGGTCACCGAGCGTCAGAGCTACATCCTGCGTGTCCGCGAACTGGCCAAGGCCTGCGGCGCCGCGTGGTTGAAGACCGAGGCCGGCGGGCATTCCGGCGACCCTGCCGGCGATCGCGCCGCTGCGGCCTGAACGGTGCGCCGCCGCGCCATCCTGGCTCTGGCCCTCGGGCTTCTCGCCGGTCCGGTCCTTGCGCAATCCGCGATCGATCCGGTCGCGACGGTGCAAGCTTTCTACGCGGCGGACGACATCAATGCGGTGCGCTTCTACGCGAAGGGTCTGCGCGTGCTCTATGAGCGCGACCAGCGCGAGGCGGTGGGCGAGGTCGGACGGCTCGGTTTCGCCTTTCACGTCAACGGCCAGGACACCGAGCCGGGTTTCGCCAAGTCCTTGACGCTCGCGCCGCTCGCCAACGAGGGCGACCGGGCCGAGGTGCGGGCGACCTTCCGCAACGGCGGGTCGCAGGAGCTGCGCTACAACCTCGTGCGCGAGGCCGGCACGTGGAAGATCGCCAACGTCCGCTCGCTGAAGGGCGAGACCTGGGATCTCGTCACCCTCCTCTCCGCGCCGCTTCAATAGCGCTCCGCCGCGCATACGAAACCGTTCCGTCATCGAAGCGACATCGGAGGGGCGTAGGCGCGCCGCCTCTCGAAGGCTGATGAGACGCGCCCGATGTCCGACACGCCCGACGCCCCGACCCTCGACGCGGTGATCGCCCACCGCTTCTCCCGGCGCGACCTGATGCGCGGCTCGCTGGCCGCCGCGCTCGCCGGCGGAATCGCGCCGCAGGCGCTTGCCGCCGACGCTTCGGCCTTCGATTTCCCCGAACTCGCCGCCGGCGTCGATGAGCACCTGCACGTGGCCGAGGGCTACGAGGCGAAACCCCTGCTGCGCTGGGGCGACCCGCTGTTTGCCGACGCGCCGGCCTTCGACCCGAGGAAGCAGAACGCCCGAGCCCAGGAGCGCCAGTTCGGCTACAACAACGACTTCGTCGGCTTCATTCCGCTCAACGAAAACGGCCGTCGCGGTCTGCTCGTGGTCAACCACGAATACACCAATGCCGAGCTGATGTTTCCCGGTCTCGGTGCCAGCGACCGCAAGGGCGTGATCGCAGCCTTGAGCCCGGAACAGGTCGCGGTCGAGATGGCGGCCCATGGCGGCTCGGTGGTCGAGATCGTTCGCGAGGCGGAAGCGTGGCGCCCGGTGATCGGCTCACCCTACACGCGGCGCATCACGGCGCAGACCCCGATGGATCTCACCGGCCCGGCGGCCGGCCATCCCCGCCTCACGACCGAGGCCGACCCGAGCGGCCGGCGCGTGCTCGGCACCATCAACAACTGCTCGGGCGGCGTCACGCCCTGGGGCACGTGGCTCTCGGGCGAGGAGAATATCAACTACTACTTTGCCGGAGCGCTTCCTCCGGGACATGCCGAGGCCGGCAACGCGAAGGCGATCGGCCTCGGCAACCCGCAATATGCCTGGAGCCGCTTCCATCCCCGCTTCGACCTCGCCCAGGCGCCGAATGAGCCGAACCGGTTCGGCTGGGTGGTCGAGATCGATCCGTTCGATCCGGGCTCGACCCCGAAGAAGCGCACCGCGCTCGGCCGGTTCAAGCACGAGGGCGCGGCGGGTGCCCGCACGCTCGACGGCCGCTACGTCGTCTATCTCGGCGACGACGAGCGCTTCCAGCATGTCTACCGCTTCGTCAGCGAGGGCCGGGTGCAGGCCGAGCGCGGCGCCAACGCCGACCTGCTCGATACGGGCACCCTCAGCGTCGCCCGGTTCGAACCCGACGGCACAGGCCGCTGGCTGCCGCTGGTACACGGGGCGAACGGGCTCGATGCCGCCAACGGCTTCGAAGCCCAAGCCGACGTGCTGATCGAGACCCGCCGCGCCGCCAAACGACTCGGCGCCACGCCGATGGACCGTCCCGAGGACATCGAAGCCAACCCGCGCACCGGCCGCGTCTACGTGATGCTGACCAACAACGGAAAGCGCACCGCCGATCAGGAGGAGCCCGCCAACCCGCGTGGCCCCAACGCCTTCGGCCACGTCATCGAGATGGCCCCCGACGGCACCGACCACGGCGCCGAGACCTTCCGCTGGGAGGTACTGGTGCGCTGCGGCGATCCGGCCAAGCCCGAAGTGAAAGCGAGCTTTTCCGCGCTCACCACCGAGAGCGGCTGGTTCGGCATGCCCGACAACTGCACCTTCGACGGGCGCGGCCGCCTCTGGATCGCCACCGACGGCAACAACCGCCGCGCCACCGGCCGGGCCGACGGCATCTGGGCGGTGGAGACGGAAGGCCCGCGCCGGGGCACCGCGCGCCACTTCCTGCGGGTGCCGGTGGGCGCCGAGATGTGCGGCCCCTGCTTCACCCCCGACGACGAGACCTTCTTCGTCGCCGTTCAGCATCCCGGCGAGCCCGACGAGGACGGCGCGCTCGGCTCTTACGAAAAGCCCTCGACCCGCTGGCCGGATTTCACGCCGGACCTGCCGCCGCGGCCGTCCGTCGTGGCGGTGCGGCGGACGGGGGGCGGGCGGATCGGGTAACGGGGCTGAGATCGCGAGGCTCGGCGCAAGCGATCCAGGGCTCCGCACGATCTCGGAGCGGTCGCGCTCTGGATCGCGTTTTGGATGCTCGTGATGACGAACGAACGGCGGTGACAGACCGAGCCCATCTCCCGTCTCGACGCGGCCCGAGCGGGCGGCTATTCCCGCGCGCATGCCTGACCTTCTGCTCGAACTCCGCTCCGAAGAGATCCCCGCGCGCATGCAGCGGCGTGCGGCCGAGGATCTGAAGAAGCTCGTCACCGACGCGCTGGTCGAGCGCGGTTTCCTCTACGAGGGCGCCAAGGCGTTCGCGACGCCGCGGCGGTTGGCGCTGCATGTCGCTGGGCTGCCCGCCCGCGGCGAAGCGGTGCGCGAGGAACGGCGCGGCCCCCGCGTCGGCGCGCCGGAAGCCGCCGTGCAGGGCTTTCTGAAGAGCGCGGGGCTCGCGAGCCTCGATCAGGCCACCACCGTCACCGATCCGAAGAAGGGCGCGTTCTACCTCGCGGTGATCGAGCGGCCCGGCCGCGAGACGCTGGACGTGCTGGCCGAGATCCTGCCGGGCATCATCAAAAGCTTTCCCTGGCCGAAGTCGATGCGCTGGGGCGCGGCCTCGGCGCAGCCCGGAAGCTTGCGCTGGGTGCGCCCGCTGCAATCCATCGTCGCCACCTTCGGCCCCGAGACCGAGACGCCGGAGGTCGTGCCGTTCTCGGTCGATGGCATCACCGCCGGCACGGTCACGAGCGGCCACCGTTTCCTCGCGCCCGAACCGTTCGAGGTGCGCCGCTTCGACGACTACGTGCCGGCGCTGGAGCGCGCCGACGTGATCCTCGATGCCGACCGGCGCAAGGACATCATCCTGCATGACGCGAAGGATCTCGCCTTCGCCCGCGGCCTCGATCTCGTGGAGGACGAGGGCCTGCTGGAAGAGGTGGCCGGGCTGGTGGAGCGGCCCGTGGTGCTGATGGGTTCGTTCGAGGAGCGCTTCCTCGAGATCCCGGCAGAGGCGATCCGCGCGACGATCCGCGCCAACCAGAAGTGCTTCGTGCTGCGCAAATCCGGCTCGGAGGAGCTGGCGCCGGCCTTCGTGCTGGTCTCGAATCTCGTCGCCTCCGATGGCGGCGTGGCGATCACCGCCGGCAACGAGCGCGTGGTGCGGGCCCGCCTCTCGGACGCACGCTTCTTCTGGGAGACCGACAAGGCGACGAAGCTTGAGGACCGCCTCCCGAAGCTCGACTCGATCGTCTTCCACGAAAAGCTCGGCACACAGGGTGAGCGCGTCGCCCGCATTGCCGCGCTCGCCAAGGAGATCGCACCGCTGGTGGGCGCCGACCCGTCGCTCGCCGAGCGCGCGGCCCGGCTCGCCAAGGCCGATCTCGTCACCGAGATGGTTGGCGAGTTTCCGGAATTGCAGGGCCTGATGGGCCGCAAATACGCGGCGCTCCAGGGCGAGCACGACAGCGTCGCCGCGGCCATCGAGGAGCATTATAAGCCGGTCGGTCCGAGCGACCGCGTGCCGACCGATCCGGTTTCCATCGCCGTGGCGCTGGCTGACAAACTCGACACCCTCGCGGGCTTCTGGTCGATCGACGAGAAGCCGACGGGGAGCAAGGACCCGTTCGCGTTGCGGCGGGCGGCTTTGGGCGTGATCCGCGCCGTGATCGAACGGTCGCTGCGGCTATCGCTGGCCCCTCTGCTGCGAGGCCGGTTCGCGAGCGGGAGCGACGAGCGCACCGCGGATCTCCTCGCCTTTTTCGCCGACCGTCTCAAAGTCTACCTGCGCGACCAGGGCGCCCGCCACGACCTGATCGATGCGGTGTTCGCGCTGCCCGGTCAGGACGATCTCCTGCTCGTCGTCCGCCGTGTCGAGGCGCTGGGCGCGTTCCTGAGCACGGATGACGGACGGAACCTGCTCGCGGGCTACAAGCGTGCGGCCAACATCCTGCGCATCGAGGAGAAGAAGGACGGCCGCGCCTACGACGAGACCCCCGATGCGGGTCTCGCGGCCTCCGGCCAGCCGGAGGAGCGCGCGCTCGCCGAGGCGCTTGCCGAGGCGCGGCAGGAGGCGTCCGCCGCGGTGGCGGCCGAGGATTTCGCCGGGGCGATGCGGGCGCTGTCGCGGCTGCGGGCGCCGGTGGACGCCTTCTTCGAAGGGGTCACCGTCAACGCCGACGATCCGGCCCTGCGCAGGAACCGGCTCCTGCTCCTCAACGCACTGCGCGCGGCCACTCGCGAGGTGGCCGACTTCTCGCGCATCGAAGGCTGACCGGCGAGGCTTGGCCTCCGGCGTCGGATGTCGAGTCCCGCGCGCCGGTCGTCATCGCGCATGCGCAAACGGGTCTTGCCCGGTTCGGGGGAAGCGGCGCCTTGAAGGGTGCCGCTGCGCCGTGATCGAAATCGTCGTCGATCGCTTTGCTGTGACCAAATGCGGTTCTCGCATCACGGTCACGGGCCTTGCTGACGAAAATCGTCCGGTTGAATTGCGGTGATATAACCTGAGGTCGCGTGTCGAGCGGCCAAAACATGCTCAAGCTGCCGGATTGTTGCTCGCGGGCAACGACCGTTCGGGTCGAAACGTGCTTCAAACTTGAGCAGTGTCCACGCAGTGCCGGTCGATGTCGGGTTTCGAGCCTCTTGCCTTGATCGACGCGTGCTATGCGGCCGCCCTCGACCCCGAGACGTGGTCCGGCGCGCTTGACGGGATCGCCGATGCGGTCGGGGCGCGCGGTGCGGTGATCGTCTCCCACGATCCCGCGCGCACGGCGCAGACGCTGGCCTCCGAGCGGATCGCCGACGTGAACCTCGATTACGGCGTCGGCGGCTGGTGGCAGCACGACACGCGCATCCGCCTCGGCCGGGAGCGGGGCATCATGCGGCCGGGCACGGTCACCTGCGATGAGATGTACCTCACGGAGGAGGAGAAGCGCGCCGATCCGTTCTTCCAGCACTTCATCGACCGGCATCGCCTCGGTAACCTCTGCGCCTATGTCGGCGCCGACCCGATGGACCGCCACACCCTGTCGTTCAGCGCCCCACGCGACGTGCGCAGGGGGCCATTCGAGGGCGTCGAGATCGAGCGGCTGGGGCTCGTCGGCCCGCATGTCATCCGCGCCTTCCGGCTGACGGCGCTCGTCGCCGACATGCGCCGGGAGGCGGAGGGGCTGTCCTCCGCCCTGGAGCGCATGCGGGCGGGCATCGTCGTCCTCGATTCCCGCGGCCGGGTCCGGCTCGTCAGCCCGGCGGCGGAAGGGTTGGCGGCAGGTTACCTCGCCCTGCGCACCGGCACCGTGCCGGCGGCGGCGGAGCCTGCCGAGAGCGCACGCTTCGGTCACTTCCTGGCGGATGTTGTGCCGGAGCGCACATTGTCGGAAAGCACTTGGCGGCGGCAGGATACGCTCCTCCTGCGCCGCAGGGGCGGCGGGCGCCCGCTCTACGTCGAAGCGCTCCCCTTGCGTGGCCGCGATCCGTTTCCGGTGGCCGGCGCCGGGCTCGGGGGCGGCATGGTCCTGCTCCTGCGCGACCTGCTCGCGCCGAGCACGCGTCCGATCGAACCGATGCTGGAACAACTCGGTCTCACCCGAGCCGAGGCGCGGGTCGCGGCCCTGGTCGGCCGAGGTGCGGCGCCGCGGGAGGTGGCCGAGCAGTTCGCCGTCGGCGAGAGCACGGTGCGCAGCCAGCTCAAGGCGGTCTACGGCAAGCTCGCGATCCGCCGGCAGAGCGAGCTGGCGGTGTTCATCACCCGCCTCGACAGTCTCTAGAGCATCGTCCTGGATATCGGATCCACGACGATGCTCTAGCCTTTTGTTTTTGCATCATCTTCTTCCGAAAGCCGGCAACCAGCTTTCGGGATGATGCTTTAACGAGCGAGTCCCTATTCCGGCTCGTCCCGGCGCTGGCGCAGTTCGGGGGCGGGCTGCTCCGGTTCGGCGACCGGCGTGCCCTGGCTCTCCGAGCGGCTCGAATCCACGAACAGCCGCGCCTCGCCCTCGCGCACGCCGAGGCTGCGCAGGGCGTAGGTCATCATGCCGAGTGCCAGCTCTCGCTCGGCCATGAGGACGAGGCCGACGCCGTCCTCCTCCAACCGGCGGCGCTCGCTGTCGCTGTGGGTTCGCACCACGCTGTCGATGCCGGGATTGGTCGCCCGTGCCTTGGCGAGCAGCCGCCGCGCTTGGTGCGGGTCGGGCGTCGCGACGACGACGAGGCGGGCGGAGCCGATGTCGGCGGCCTCCAGAATGCCGGGCGCCGTGGCGTCGCCGAACACCGCCGGCACGCCCTGGGCGCGCAACTCCTCGACCCGGCGCCGGTCGCGCTCCACCACCACGAAGGGCAGGTTCCAATCCTGCAACGCCTTGCCGATGGCGCTTCCGACACGACCGTAGCCGATGATCACCGCGTGGCCGCTCAGGCCGGACGCGGCCGCATTGATCGGCAGCGGCCCGGCGGCGCGGCGCTCCAGGCGGCGGCGCAGCTCCGGCCGCTCGCCGAGCCAGCGCGACACCCGGGCGGATGTCGCGAAGAACAGTGGATTGAGGGTGATCGACAGCAGCGCGCCGCCGAGGATCAGGTCGCGCCCCTCCTCCGGCAGCAGCTTCAGCGAGATGCCGAGGCCGGCGAGGATGAACGAGAACTCGCCGATCTGCGCGAGGCTCGCGGCGATGGTGAGCGCCGTGCCGACGGGGTGGCCGAAGGCGAGCACGATGGCGACGGCCGCGAGCGACTTGCCCAGCACGATGACGCCGACCACGCCGAGGATCGAGAGCGGCTCACGCAGGACGATGCCCGGATCGAACAACATGCCGACCGAGACGAAGAACAGCACCGCGAAGGCGTCCTGCAACGGCAGGGAATCCGCCGCTGCCTGATGGCTGAGGTCGGATTCGGCGAGCACCATTCCGGCGAAGAAAGCGCCGAGGGCGAAGGAGACGCCGAACAGCTCGGAGGAGGCGTAGGCGATGCCGACGGCGCTCGCCAGCACCGCCAGGGTGAACAGCTCCCGCGAGCCGGTGCGGGCGGCCAGCCCCAGCAGGTAGGGAATGAGGCGTCGCCCGCCGACGAGCATCACGGCGACGAACACGCCGACCTTGGCGAGGGTCAACCCGAGCGTCACCCACAGACCGTGCTCGGGCGGGCCGTGATGACCGGCGGCCTGCATCGCCTCGCCGCCGAGCGAGGGCGCCAGCGCCGGCAGCAGCACCAGGGCCACCACCATGGCGAGATCCTCGACGATCAGCCAGCCGACGGCGATGCGGCCCTTGTCCGAATCGAGAAGTCCCTGCCCTTCGAGCGCCCGCAGCAGCACGACGGTGCTCGCCACCGAGAGCGCCAGCCCGAAGACGAGGCCCGCCCCGGCCCCCCAGCCGAAGCCCCAGGCGAGCCCGGCGCCCATGGCCGTCGCCACCGTGATCTGCACGACCGCGCCGGGCAGGGCGATGGTGCGGACGGCCAGCAGGTCACCGATGGAGAAGTGAAGCCCGACTCCGAACATCAGCAGGATGACGCCGAGTTCGGCGAGCTGGCTCGCCAGCGCCGGGTTGCCGACGAAACCCGGCGTGAACGGTCCGATGGCGATGCCGGCGACGAGGTAGCCAACGAGCGGCGGAAGCCGCATCCGCTGCGCCAGCATGCCGCCGATGAACGCGCAGACCAGCCCCAGCGCGATGATCGAGATGAGTTCGGTGGCGTGCTGCAACGCGCTTCTGTCCTCCTGGGGACGGAGCCGGCCCCAGGATCAGATAAGGCAAATCACGGTCCCGTGTCCGCAACGGCGATGCTGCGGGTGCACGGTTCCCGTCGATCCGTCACGCCTTCATGCGGACATAGGTGCCCGGTGCCGGCGCGAGGGAGGGCAGCGCCCCCTCTCCGGGAATGCGGGCGGGCACGCGCTCGGGTGCCTGCTCTTCGAGCCACTTGAACCAGTAGGGCCACCATGAGCCGGGATGCTCCGTGGCCGTCTCGATCCAATCCTCGAACCGGCCCCGGGCCGGGCCTCCGGTACGGAAGCCGTACTTGGCCTTGGGGCCCGGCGGGGCGACGACGCCGGCGATGTGGCCTGAGCCCGCCAGCACGTAATCGACCTTGCCGCCGAACTTGGCCGACCCTTCGAAGACCGAGAGCGCCGGGGCGATGTGGTCCTCGCGGGTGGCGAGGTTGAAGACCGGCACCTTCACCTTCTTGAGGTCGAGGCGCACGTTGCCGAGCACCATCTGCCCCTTGGCCAGCGTGTTGTTGAGGTAGCAGTTGCGCAGGTAGAACGAGTGGTTGGCCGCCGGCATCCGCGTGGCGTCCGCGTTCCAGTAGAGCAGATCGAAGGCGGCCGGCGCCTTGCCGCGCACGTAGTTGTTGACGACGTAGGACCAGATCAGGTCGTTGGGCCTGAGCATGTTGAAGGCGTTGGCCATGCGCGCGCCTTCGAGGTAGCCGTTCTCGGCCATCCGCTCCTCGATCGCCTTGATCTGCCCCTCGTCGGCGAAGACCTTGAGGTCGCCGGCATGGGTGAAATCGACCTGCGTGGTGAGGAAGGTCGAGCTCTTGATCCGGCGATTGCCCGTCGCTGCCTGGTAGGCCAGGGTGACGGCGAGCAGGGTGCCGCCGACGCAGTAGCCCGCCGCCGCGACATCGGTCTCGCCGGTCGCCACGCCGATCATGTCGATGGCGGTCTCGATGCCCTCACGCATGTAGGACTCGAAGTCCTTGTCGCGGTGGCGCTCGTCCGGGTTCACCCAGGAGATCACGAACACCGTGATCCCCTGAGACACCATCCAGCCGATGAGGCTCTTCTTCGGGTTGAGATCGAGGATGTAGAACTTGTTGATCCACGGCGGCACGATCAGCAGCGGTCGCTTCAGGACCGTCTCGGTCACCGGCGCGTACTGGATCAACTCCATCAGGTCGTTGCGGAAAATGACCTCGCCGGGGGTCACCGCCACGTCCTTGCCGAAGGTGAAGGCGGAAAGGTCCGTCTGCCGCACCCGAAGCTGGCCGCCGCCGGCTTCCAGATCCTCCTGCAGCATCTTCATGCCGCGCATCAGGTTGGCGCCCCCTTCCTCCAGCGTCTGGCGCAGGAGCTCGGGGTTCGTCATCACGAAGTTCGAGGGCGAATAGGCCGAGAGCAACTGGCGCAGGTAGAACTCGGCCTTGTGGCGGGTGTGCTCGTCGATGCCATCGGCCGTCTCGACCATCTCCTCGGCCCAGCGGCCGAGCAGTAGGTAGCTCTGCTTGATCAGGTCGAAGACCGGGTTCGCGCTCCAATCGGCGTGGGCGAAGCGCTTGTCCGTGGGTGGGGGCTGGACGATCGGCTCGGTGACGGCACCCTGCATTCGGGTCAGGGTCGAGGCCCAGAGTGCGGCGAAGGACTGGCCGAGCTTGGTCTGGGCCTGGAGCGCCTTCTCGGGATCTTTCATCCACGTCTCAGCGACCCGCGTGAGCGTGCGGGTCATCTCGTCGATCTCGTCGGCGCCCTGAAGTTTCGCGCCCGGAAGCAAGGCGCCCTGGCCCGCTTGCTCGAACGGCTTCAGCGAGGCGGCGGCCGATTGCCTGAACACCTCCGCCAGTTGATTCGCGTTGTGCGCGATGGTCTCGAAATCCGGCGTTGCCGGCCTCGTCCGCTCCGTGGCCACGCGACACGTCCTCCCAAGGTCCGCCCGCATCCCGCCCCTTGGGACGGTCCGAGCCTCGTTTCCGACAAATTAACGCTCCACCCAGCCAATGTCGCCCGCCCCAGGCTCCATTTTCAGACCGTTGTCATGACCGTGCGCCGCATCGTCCGCGCCATTGCGATCGCCTTGCCGGTTTTTGCCGCCGCGGCGGCGACCGGCGGCTGTTCGGCCGACGTGAACCCGCTGAAGGCGGCGATGGTCGGTGCGGGGTCCGGCATCAAGCCGGTGGAGGCGCCCGATTTCGTGGCGCAATCCCGCAAGAGCGATGCGAGTTACATGCCGGTGGGCGAATCGGCGCCCCGTCGTGCCGTCCGCGCCCGCAATTCGGCCGGACAGAGCGCCCTGCAGGCCGAGTTGGAGGGTGCGCGCAACCGCAACGAGTCCAAGGGACGCGCGGCGGAAGGGGCAGCCAAGAATGCCGCCCAGGGGCTCGCACCCAACCCGGTTGAGTGAGCGTTCCGCCCCGATCCCGGCGGGGCATCGCGATTTTTCAGTCGGCGCCCGAACGCGTCGATGGTAAACAGGCAGGCTCCTCACCGCCGACGCATCCTTGCGGGAGGATCAGTTCCGCGACACCGGACAGACCGACGCCATGACCGATTTCCACCGCATCAAGCGCCTTCCGCCTTACGTCTTCGAGCAGGTGAACCGGATCAAGGCCGCCGCCCGAGCCCGCGGCGCCGACATCATCGATCTCGGCATGGGCAATCCCGATCTCGACGCCCCGCGCCACGTCATCGAGAAACTCGTCGAGACCGCCGGCAAGCCGCGCACCGATCGCTACTCCGCCTCCAAGGGCATTGCTGGCCTGCGCCGCGCCCAGGCCGGCTACTACCAGCGCCGCTTCGGGGTGAGCCTCAACCCGGACACGCAGGTCGTGGCGACGCTCGGCTCGAAGGAGGGCTTCGCCAACATGGCCCAGGCGATCACGGCGCCCGGCGACGTGGTGCTGGTGCCGAACCCGAGCTACCCGATCCACGCCTTCGGCTTCCTGATGGCCGGCGGCGTGATCCGCTCCGTGCCCGCCGAGCCGACCCCGGCGATGTTCCCGGCACTCGAGAAGGCGGTCGCCCACTCGATCCCGAAGCCCGTGGCGCTCGTTGTCTGCTACCCCTCGAACCCGACGGCCTATGTCGCGAGCCTCGACTTCTACCGGGATCTCGTGGCCTTCGCGAAGAAGCACGAGCTGATCCTGCTCTCGGATCTGGCCTATGCCGAGGTCTATTTCGACGACAACAACCCGCCGCCCTCGGTGCTGCAGGTGCCGGGCGCGATCGACTGCACCGTGGAGTTCACCTCGCTGTCGAAGACCTTCTCGATGGCGGGCTGGCGTATGGGCTTCGCCGTCGGCAACGAGCGCCTGCTCGCGGCGCTGACGCGGGTGAAGTCCTACCTCGATTACGGCGCCTTCACGCCGATCCAGGTGGCGGCCACCGCCGCGCTCAACGGGCCGGACGACTGCATCAAGGAGATGCGTGCGACCTACAAGAAGCGTCGCGACGCCCTGGTCGAGTCCTTCGGCAAGGCCGGCTGGAAGCTGCCGACGCCGGAAGCCTCGATGTTCGCCTGGGTGCCGATCCCGGAAAAATTCCGGGAGCTCGGCAGTCTGGAATTCTCCAAGCTGCTTCTCGAAAAGTCGGATGTCGCCGTGGCGCCGGGGATCGGCTTCGGCGAGCACGGGGACGATTACGTCCGCATCGCGCTTGTCGAGAACGAGCAGCGCATCCGGCAGGCGGCGCGCAACGTCCGCCGCTTCTTCGACAACGCTGACCGCACGCTCCACAACGTCGTGCCGTTGCAGAAGGCCGTCTAGTATCGCGTCGCGCCGCCCCGGACGTTGTTGCGGCGGGGCGACAGGGCCCGGCAATCGCCCCTGTTCGAGTGGGCATCGGGTGGCGGAAGCTTGTCAGTCAGCGTCCGTATCCGCAGGGTCGTCTCCGGTTTTGCCGCCGGTTGTCCCGGCGGACGGACGCGTTTCGAGGTTCCGCATGCGCCGCCTGAAGCTCTTCGCCGCCCTGGCGCTCGCCGGCGCCGCCGTCGGAGCCTGTGCGCCCCACCCGATCGTGGCGCGCGATCCCGTGCCCGCCCCCTCGCCCGAGGAGGCCTATTCCTGCAGCTCGACGTCGCTCCCGCTGAACGCCTACAAGTCTGATTGCAGCCCCATGGTGCGCGAACCGCGCGCTGTCCTGCAGTCGAAGGGCTGAGGCGACGTTTGCCGAGAGCCGGGAGCGACAGGCGTCCGCACGTCAACGTTTCCTTGTCACGTTCCGGGGTCTGATCGCACCCTCGAGACGTCAGTCCGAGCCGATCCCGATTGCGCGGCAATCCGGATCGGCTCATGTCCTGTTTTAATGCGTTCTCACGGGTCGGAGCGGCCGTCGCTCCGGTCCGAAGAGCGCGCCGACGACGGAGCAAGCCCATGGCCCGTGCCCGCCTCCTCCTTGCCGCCTCCCTTATCGGGCTCGTCGCCCAGGGGGCTGCTGCGCAGAGCTTGCAGGATCGCCCCTACGGCGATGCGCGCGGGCCGACGGTGTACGAGGTTGATCCCGAGAGCGGCCGCTTCCGGGGCCCGCCGATCAGCACCGACGGTCAGGATCTGCGCGCCATCGGTGCCGTGCCGGTGCCGACCGTGATGAATGGCGGCGGTTTCGGGCTCACCGGCAACGATTATTACGGCAACGTTCTCATCGCGACGCCGCAGGGTCCGCGCCGTGCCTCGGACGGCTACGTCCTGGCGCCCGCCTACCGGGCTCCGCCGCTGCGCTGAGGTGCCTGCTCGAGGCGCCCGCCTGACGATCCGGCCGAATGCAGCCGGGCGCGCGGCGTTCTCCACGAGGGGCAGGTCGCACGCGGTCTGGGATCGAGATGCTTTCTCCTGAGCCGGCCGTCGGGAGATGCGCGGGAAACGCGCTCGTGCATCCCCTCGGTCGTACCTTTCTGACAGAGTGTCTGCGGCCGAGGATCCGGCGCGAATGTCCCGAGAATGCGCTGCGCCAAGTCCTTTACGCCGATTTCGATAACGTTTTTGGCCGGGTATCGGGGACAGGTATCAACGGCGATTTCCGAATTTCCGGTCATTTGTGCCTGACCGCGTCAGATCGGCTTCATCGCTTCTTTGTGAAGAGCCGAAGGTCGGCGCGTGCCGGCGAGGGTATTGCTTGTTGCGGCACCTGTTCCCTTGGCGACAATTGCCCTTGCTCTTGGTGGCTGCAGGCCACGAAGCAAAGTTGGGCAACCAGAAGGTATGTTCGAGCCTCCACTTTGTCGGACATCACCGATTCCACGCAATCTTCGATCACGCGTCATTTGCGGCAATAGCGTCTTTCATCCGTATCGCATAATGTAAGCGGATCGATAAAGTGTCTTCAGTGTTATGTCGGAAAGTTCGGATGAAACCTGATATCTATTCGAAATTGTGAGCCGTCGGCGGCCATGAGGCTTTCAGGATACCTTCGTACTAACCTATGAAACTTGAGGTGCCGGCACGACTCCGCTATCTCCCCGATCGTGATCGCAGCCGATCGGGCCGGCACCATCCCGGCGGCAGTGAAGCGATCTCCCACACTTTCCGATCGGTCATGCAACTCGCACCAGCCTTTCGAATCAACGCGAGCCTGACCGTACAGGCGGGCCGGATCCGGTCCCGCGGCCGCGATCAAGGCAGCCGAGTCGGTCGGGCCGAGGCGAGCCTCCGGTCCGCCGTCGGCGCTCGGTGGGCATGGTGCGAGGCTTGCGAGGTACGTCGTGTACACGTTGCGTGACGACCTCGATGGCCTGCGCTTGTCGGCGCCGGACAGTCCGGATGTCTGGCTGGTTTTCGGAGGCCGGCGGCACCGGGTCGCGAGTCCGAGCGTCTACCAAGCCCTGTTCGCGGGGGCGGACGATCTCATCTTCAGTGAAGACATTCCGTCGATCACGATGGGGCCGGAACTGAACGACGGGACCTGCCTCGTCCGTCCCATCGGCTCCCACACCATCTTTCTCGTCACCGGCCGCGCCCCGCCGCGCCGGTACCATGTTCCGACCTACGAGAGCTTCACCGATTTCGGCTTCAACGAGCGGGCCGTGATCGACGTGCCGGCCTTGATTCTCGAGGCGGTCGAGCTCGGGGGGGAACTGACCAGCACCTTCGATCGGACGCGCCGGGCGCCGGCCCCGACGGAAGAGGGGTAGGCTTGGGCGACCGCAGCGTCACCATCGCGATTCCCGTCCACAACGGCGCGAACTATCTCGGCGAGGCGATCGAGAGCGCACTGTGCCAGAGCCATCCGGAGACGGAGATCATCGTCGTCGATGACGGCTCCGACGACGATGGGCAGACTTTGGCCGTCGCGCGCGCCTTCGGCGACCGCATCCGCACCCTGCAGCAGCCCAATATGGGGGTGGCGGTCGCGCTCAACACCGCCCTTGCCCACGCCTCCGGCCGCCTGTTCTCCTGGCTGTCGCACGACGACCTGTTCGAGCCCGGGAAGACCGAGCGGCAGGTCAGGATCCTCGACACGCTCGACCGTGAAGACGTCTGCCTGTTCTCCGATCTGTCTTGGATCGACGCGGCGGGCTGCATCACCGGCGAGCAGCGGCTCGACCCCGCCGCTCTGGCGCTCAACCCGCGCCTCGCCTTCTACGAGGGACTGATCAACGGCTGCACGATCCTGATTGCCCGCGATCTGCTTCTGCGCGTCGGCGGCTTCGATACGCGCTATCCCTACACCCAGGACTACCGGATGTGGTGGAGGCTGACCCGCGAGGCCCATTTCGTCCACGTTCCTCACTGCCTCCTGCGTTCGCGGCTCCATCCGGATCAGGGCTCCCACCGCCGCGATGCCCTGTCCGAGAACAGCGCCTTCTGGAGCGACGTGCTCGACGAGACGAGCGAGGTCGAGGCCGCGGTGGTGGACGGAAGCCGGGAACGCTTCCTGAGGCGGACCGGCGGCTTCCTGCGCTACCGGAGTCCGAACCGACGGGTCGCCGATCGGGCCGACCGGATGGCGCGCAGCTGTGCTGCGGAGGCCTCGGTCTCGGTGGTCATCGATGTCGGAACCGATCTTGATGCCGCACGCCGCACGATCGACAGCGTGGAAGCCCAGACCCGGCCGCCGGACGAGATGATCTTGGTCGGAGACCCCTCGGTCCTCACCGCCCTCGGCCGAGGCGGCTGTGACCGGGTGCTGCGGCCGACGCCGGAGCCGCGGCTTCCCGGCCGCCTTCGCCTTGGGCTCACGGCGGCCCGCGGCGCCTACGTCGCATTGCTGATGGCCCCGGATGTCTTCGTTCCCGAGAAGATCGCGCGTCAGGTCGCGCGCATGTCCGCTCTGGGTTGTCTCGCCTCGCACAGCTCCTATCGCAGGGGCGGTGAGACGGTCGCGACCGGCAGCTTCGGCGGGCGCGTCTATCCGGAGATCGTCGGCGAATGCCATGTCGAGATCTCGACCGTGATGATACAGCGGGTCCTGTTCCTGTCCGGCCTGTTGTTCATGGACGAGGACGCCCCGCTCGCATCGAACTGGATCGAGGCCGCGGCTCGTCACGAATGGCTCGGTCTGGAGGAACCCTTGTCCGTCATTGAGACGCCGCGCGCGCCCGCAGAGATGGCGCCGCTGCTGACATGGCTGCGCGCGTCGGCGGAGTATCGCCACCATGCCGCGCAGATCGGTCGTCTCGAGAGCCGGCTCGCCGGCACGTTGACGCCGGGGACACGCCGCGCGGACGAGGGCGATCTCGATGCATCGCCGCCGATGCGCGCGTCGCTGGGGGGCTCCGATGCCGCTGCGTGACCTGCTTCAGCGGGGGCGTGCCCTCCTCACGCGGATTCCGACGACGGATGAGGCCGCAGGAGCCGTCGTGACGTCCGACACCGATTGCGAGGCGATCCAGGCGCTGTTGCGCGAAACGCAGCGCCGGCTGGCGGTGGCCGACCATCGGCTGGCGATCCTCGAGAGCAGCAACCGGACGGCGGTGCGGGCCATGCGCCGATTCCTACAGGATCGGGAGAGGCTCGTCGCCGAGCGTGAGGCCGCCCTCATTCAGGTGTCGATCGCCGTCGGGGATCGGCAGCGAACGATGGTGCTCAACGATCACCTCCTAGCGACGCTGCGCGACGGCGAAAAGGCTCATGCGCGTCTCGAGGACGAGAACCGGCATCTGCGCCGGCAGGTGGCTGAAAGCGGCTCATCGTCGGCACTGACCGTCGATGCCTCCGGCTTCACGAGCTGAGCCGAAACCGGGCGGCCTCCGAGGCGCTCCCGGCCCCCGATACTCTGCGCCGACAGAGGGAAAGATCCGCGTCGGACCTGTCCGGAAGGAACGTGGAAGCGGTTCCGTTTTCGTGACTGGCGCCGCAGCGATTGCACTGCAACAACACGAAACTTGTCATTATTTTGCGTCTTGGCCGTTTCGAAAGGTTCTCAACGGCACGAGGCATTTGCGCTGGACGCCGAAGTTTGGCAGTTAAGTTCAGGTTCTCCAGGGAGGGCGCCTGAAGCCGAGCAACGTCGCAGCAACGTCCGACGGCCATTCCGGCCGGGCTCGGCAAACCACAATCAAAAATCTAAGGACGCACGCATGACCGCACTTTTGCTGATCATCGTGGGCGGGCTCTGCGCCGTTGCCTACGGTGTCGTGACTATCCGTGACGTAATGCGACGCGATGCCGGCACCCAGCGCATGCAGGAAATCGCAGGCGCCATCGCCGAGGGTGCGCAGGCTTATCTCAGGCGCCAATACGCCACGATTGGGATCGTCGGCGTCGTCCTCTTCGTCTTTCTCGCCTACTTTCTCGGCATCAAGGTCGCCATCGGCTTCCTGATCGGCGCGGTGCTCTCGGGCGCAGCCGGCTTCATCGGCATGAACGTCTCGGTTCGCGCCAACGTCCGCACGGCGCAGGCCGCCACGCAGTCGCTCGGCGGCGGGCTGGAGGTCGCCTTCAAGTCCGGCGCGGTCACCGGCATGCTGGTGGCGGGCCTCGCGCTGCTCGGCGTCGCTCTCTACTACCTGTTCCTCACCCGCGGCGCCGGGCTGGCGCCGGGAAGCCGCGAAGTCATCGACGCGCTGGTGGCTTTGGGCTTTGGCGCCTCGCTGATCTCGATCTTCGCGCGGCTGGGCGGCGGCATCTTCACCAAAGGCGCCGATGTCGGCGGCGATCTCGTCGGCAAGGTCGAAGCCGGCATTCCGGAAGATGATCCGCGCAACCCCGCCACCATCGCCGACAACGTGGGCGACAATGTCGGCGACTGCGCCGGCATGGCCGCGGACCTGTTCGAGACCTACGCGGTGACCGTGGTCGCCACCATGGTGCTCGCCGCGATCTTCTTTGCCGGCAACGCGCCCGTGCTCGAAGCGATGATGATCTACCCGCTCGCCATCGGGGCGGCCTGCATCGTCACGTCGATCGCCGGCACCTACGCGGTGAAGCTCGGTGCCAACCAGTCGATCATGGGCGCGCTCTACAAGGGTCTGATCGCGGCGGGCGTGCTCTCGATCGCCGCCATCGCCGCGGTGAACTTCGCCCTGTTCGGCGGCTTCTCGACCAGCTTCACCACCAATACCGGCGTGACCTTCACCTCAGGCGCACTGTTGGCCTGCGCGGTGCTCGGCCTCGTCATCACGGCGCTGATCGTCGTCATCACCGAGTACTATACCGGCACGAACTTCCGGCCGGTGAAGTCAATCGCCACGGCGTCCGTCACCGGGCATGGCACCAACGTGATCCAGGGGCTCGCGATCTCGCTCGAATCGACGGCGCTGCCGGCCCTGGTCATCGTGGCGGGCATCATCGCGACCTATGCGCTCGCCGGCCTGTTCGGCATCGCCATCGCGGTGACCGCGATGCTGGCGCTGGCGGGCTTCATCGTGGCGCTCGATGCCTTCGGTCCGGTCACCGACAACGCGGGCGGCATCGCCGAGATGGCGGGCCTGCCCCCGGACGTACGCAAGGCGACGGATGCGCTCGATGCGGTCGGCAACACCACCAAGGCCGTCACCAAGGGCTACGCCATCGGCTCGGCGGGTCTCGGCGCCCTGGTGCTGTTCGCCGCCTACACCTCGGACCTGAACTACTTCATCGCCAATGCCAGCCCGACGCAGTACCGCTTCTTCCAGGGCGTGAGCGTCGATTTCTCGCTCTCCAACCCCTTCGTCGTCGTTGGCCTGCTGCTCGGCGGCCTGATCCCGTTCCTGTTCGCGGGCATGGCGATGACGGCGGTCGGGCGTGCCGCCGGCGCGGTGGTCGAAGAGGTGCGTCGCCAGTTCCGGGCCAAGCCCGGCATCATGCAGGGCACCGACCGGCCGGATTACGGCCGCGCGGTGGACATGCTGACCCGGGCGGCGATCAAGGAGATGATCCTCCCCTCGCTCCTGCCGGTGCTGTCGCCGATCGTGATCTTCTTCGTGATCCAGGCGATCGCGGGCAAGTCGCAGGCTTTCGCCACGGTCGGCGCCTCGCTGCTCGGCGTGATCCTGACCGGTCTCTACGTCGCGATCTCGATGACGTCGGGCGGCGGCGCCTGGGACAACGCCAAGAAGTACATCGAGGACGGCCACCACGGCGGCAAGGGCTCGGACGCGCACAAGGCGGCCGTGACCGGCGACACCGTCGGCGACCCCTACAAGGACACGGCGGGCCCCGCCGTGAACCCGGCGATCAAGATCACCAACATCATCGCGCTGCTTCTGCTCGCCGTGCTCGCGCACGCCTGAACCCGAACATCGCAAACGAAGAACCCGCCGCGGTCCTCCGCGGCGGGTTCTTCGTTTTCAGGACCGAAACTCCGAACGAATCAGTCGCAGTTCTCCTTGGTGACCGTCTTGCGGTCGCCCATGTCGTTTTCCTTCGTCACCGTCTTGCTGGAGCAGCCGTCCGAATGCTCGCGCCGCTCGACGGTGGTCGAGGAGCTGCTGGGCGCGCGATCCACCACGACCCGATCCGGCGCGTCGCGCTCGATCACGGTGGTCTGGGCCACGGCGCCCGAGGCCCCGGCGAGCGTCAGGAGAGCGGCGGCAGCGAGAAGGGATTTGCGCATGACAATCCTCCGATTGGGATAAATCTGCGCCTGTAACGGCGAGCGAACCTGAACCGTTCCAGCGAACTCCGGGTCGGAACTCGCGCCACCGCCCGGTTCATCAAAGATACGCGATGAGAAGTTGCAGGCCGGGGTTCGGTCCGAACTTTTACGCGTTCCCCCGGTTCGCTCTCTCAGATCTGCTGAGACGCGAGAAATTCCATGAGCGCTGCACCGATTCGCTACCACGACGGTATCGAGACGCCGAGCCCCGACGAGAACGAGATCATCGATCGGATCATCGCCTCGATGACCCACGAGAGCGAGATCACCGCCGAGCGCTACGGGCACGCGGTGCGGGCGTCGCACGCCAAGATCAGCGGCGTTGCCGTCGGCGAGCTGGAAATTCTCCCGAACCTTCCGCCCGAATTGGCGCAAGGCCTGTTCGCGAAGGCCGGCACGCATTCCGTCATCGTGCGCTTCGCGCAAGGGGCCGGCGAACTCCTGAAGGACCGCGTCTCGACCCACCGCGGCATGGCGATCAAGGTGCTCGGCGTCGAGGGTGACAAGCTGCCCGGCCACGATGCGCCGACCCAGGACTTCGTGTTCGCCACCGGGCCGGTCTTTCCCAATCCCGATGCCAAGGGTTTCTTAGGCAGCATGAAGCAGCTGGAGGCCGCAACCTCCGCGCCGGAAGGGGTGAAAGCGGCGGTTTCACAGGGCGCGCGGGTGCTCGACGGGGTGGTGAAATCGGTGAAGGGCGAGAGTTCGCCGCTCCTCGACTTCTTCGGCCACGTGCCGCACCATCCACTGGCCGAGCCGTACTACTCGCAGGCCGCGCTCCGCTACGGCGACCACGTTGCCAAGCTCGCGGCCTTTCCCGCTTCCCCGGCCCAGGCGGCGCTCGCCGACGAGCGGCTCGACACCGGCAGCGAGGACGGGAACGTCTTCCGCCACGCGGTGCTGAGCTATCTCGAAGGCCGCGAGGCGGTGTTCGAAATCCGCGTCCAACTCTGCCTGAACCTCGACGACATGCCGGTCGAGGACGCCTCGAAGCGCTGGGACGAGGCGCTGAGCCCCTACCGCACCGTCGCCCGCCTCGTTCTGCCGGCGCAGGACGCGTTCAGCGAGGCGCGGCGCCACTACGCCGACGACGTGCTCTCCTTCCGCCCTGCCCACAGCCTTGCGGCGCACCGTCCCCTCGGTTCGCTGATGCGGGCACGATTGAAGACCTATCAGGCCCTCTCCCGCTTCCGCCACGAGCGCAACCGCGTGCCGGAAGCGGAGCCGGGCTCGATCGAGGAGGTGCCGGCCTGACGGGGGCAACGGTTTCGTGAAGGACCCCGGCCGGCCGGGCCGGGGTTCCGACGGGTGATTGCGACCGATGTTTTCGCCTAAGGCTGCCCGACCATGACCAGAACCCTGACCGCCCTTGCCGCAGCCCTCCTCGCGGGCACGATGGCGAGCCCCCTCCCCGCCCGAGCGCAGGAGGGAAAAGCCGCGCTCACCAAGGTCGCCAGCTTCGAGCATCAGGTCACCGGCATCACGGTGGCCCGCGACGGGCGCATCTTCGTCAACTTCCCGCGCTGGAGTGAGGATGCGCCGGTCTCGGTGGCTGAGTTGAAGGACGGCAAGCCCGTCCCCTTCCCCGACGACCAATGGAACGCGTGGCGCAACGCACGGGCCGACGAACTCTCGCCGAAGGACCATTTCGTCTGCGTGCAGAGCGTCGTCGCCGACGGGCAGGACCGGCTCTGGGTGGTGGATGCTGCGGCCCCCGCCATGGCGCATGTGATCAAGGACGGCCCAAAACTCGTCGGGATCGACCTGAAGACCAACAAGGTGATCAAGACGATTCCCTTCGACACCAGCACGGTGCTCCAGGCCTCCTACCTCAACGACGTTCGGATCTCGCCGGACGGCAAGACCGCCTACCTCACCGATTCCGGTGCCGAGGGCGCGCTGATCGTCGTCGATCTCGACAGCGGCTCGGCCAAGCGCATTCTCTCGGGTGATCCCTCGACCATGCCCGACACCTCGGTGACCGTGAGCTACGACGGCAAGCCGCTGCGCCGTCCCGACGGGCGCGGCGTGGCGTTCTCCGCCGACGGCATCGCCCTCTCGAACGACGGCAAGACGCTCTACTGGCAGGCGATCAAGGGCAAGACGCTCTACAGCCTGCCGACCGATGCGCTCACCGGCTGGGCCGCCGCCTCGATGGTGCCCGACACGCTCACCGACAAGAGCCTCTCGGGCAAGGTGGCGAAGGTCGGCGAGAACGGCGTTGCCGACGGCCTGCTGATCGCCCGCCGCGACGGGCGGATGTACGTGACCTCGCCCCAGGACAACGCGGTGAAGGTGCGCGACCTCGCCGGCGGCAAGGACGGCCTGACGACGTTGGTGCAGGACCCGAGCCTGCGCTGGCCCGACACCTTCAGCGAAGGACCGGACGGGACGATCTACGTCACCACCTCGCATATCCAGGATTCGGTCGATTACAAGCCCGGCGCGCCGCTGAGCCTGCCGACGGAGCTGTGGGCGATCAAGCCGCCCGCTTCCGACGCCACCGGCTCGACCAAGGCGCCCCCGGCCCGCTGAGCCGATCCTCTCCGACCCCGACGGACCAAAGGGGGGCGCGTCCGCGTCCCTCGTTCAAGGAGCCCGGCATGCCCTTCATCGAGACTAGGGACGCGACGCGCCTCTTCTACAAGGATTGGGGCAGCGGGCCTCCGGTCGTGCTGATCCACGGCTGGCCGCTCGATGCCGACATGTGGGAGTATCAGCAGCCGGCCCTGACTCAGGCAGGCTTTCGCACCATCGCCTACGACCGGCGTGGGTTCGGGCGCTCGGACCAGCCCTGGAGCGGCTACGACTACGACACCTTCGCCGACGACCTGAAGGCCGTGCTCGACGGGCTCGACCTTCAGGAGGTGACCCTCGTCGGCTTCTCGATGGGCGGCGGCGAGATCGCCCGCTACCTCTCGCGCCATGGCGGCGCACGAGTGGCGCGCGCGGTGCTCGTCTCCGCGGTGACGCCGATGCTTGCCAAGACGCCCGATCATCCCGAAGGCGTCGATGCCAGCGTTTTCGAGGGGATGATCGAGGCGATCGAGAAGGACCGGCCGCATTTCTGGTCGAACTTCGTCAAGAGCTTCTTCGGCGCCGGGCTGCTCTCCTCCCCGGCGTCGTCGGAGCTGATGGCCTGGACGGGGCTGCTGGCGATGCGCGCCTCGCCAAAGGCGACAGTCGATTGTGTGCGCGCCTTCGGCGGAACGGATTTCCGCGCCGACATGGTGGCGTTCCGGGTGCCGACCCTGGTCATCCATGGCGATGGCGATCAGACGGTGCCCTTCGACATCAGCGGCAAGGCCGCGGCGGATGCCATTCCCGGTGCCCATCTCGAAGTCTACGCGGGCGCGCCGCACGCCATCCCGTTCACCCACAAGGACCGGCTGACCGAGGATCTCCTGGCGTTCCTGCGCGCGTAGAGGTTGGACCGATCAGCCGTCCTGAAGCGCGGCCGACGCGTCGGCGCCGATCAGACGCGCCCTGAGCGGCTGAGCGCGCCCCGTCAGCGTCAGCTCCTGAAGCGTGTCGGGGCTGAGGCCCGCGGCTTCGTAGACAGCTTCCGAGACGATCGCGACCTGCCGCATCGGCCCGGTTAGACCCTCGAGCCGGGCGGCGACGTTGACCGTGTCGCCGAGGACCGTGAAGCGAGATTCGGTCTCGTCCCCGAACTCGCCGACGATGGCCATGCCCGCATGCAGGCCAACGCCGTAGCGCAGGCGCTCACCGAGATCGGCGGCGAGCATGCGGTTGAGCTGCTCGACGTGGCGGGCGATGCCGTCGACGGACTTCAGGGCATCGCGGGCCGCGTGCTTCGGATCGCGATCGAGGCCGAAGATCGCCATCAGCCCGTCGCCGAGATGCTGGTTCACCGAGCCGCCCGCCTCGCGCACCGCCCGGCCGACCGCGCCGAGGAAGCGGCCGATGACGAAGACGGTATCGTAGGGCAGGTGCTCCTCCGCGAACCGGGTCGAGCCGCGCAGGTCGGCGAAAAGCACGACGACGAACCGCTCCTCGCCGGTCGCGGCCCGCTCCGGATCACGCGCGGACGCGGCGCGGGCCTGAGGCGTGAACAGCGGCGCGACGGTGAGGTCGCGGTCGGGCCTAAGCTGGCATGCGAGCCGGATGCCGGGGCTCGCGCCGATGCGGTCGAGGACGAGGCGCTCCGCCCGTTCCGGCTCCGGCAGGGGTCGGCTGCGCTCGGTATCGACGACCCGGATGCGGCAGGTCGAGCAGCGGCCGCGCCCGCCGCAGACGCTCGCATGCGGGATGCGGCCGCGCCGGCTCGCCTCCAAGACGCTGCTCCCCCGCGGCATGCGGACGGTGCGCCCGTCGGGATAGCCGATGCGCACGAAGCCACCCCGCGTCTCGGCGAGGGTGCGGGCGCCGCGCGCGAGCAGGACGAGGGCGAGCGCGGCCAGGTAGGCCGAGAACAGCCCGCGCCGGATCGCCCCCAGCCGTTCGGTCTGCTCGGCCAGGCCGAGATGGTTCGGCCCGAGTTCCTGCGCCCGCCATGCGGCATCGGCGGCAAGTGCCGCGACGCTGCGTCCACCCTGCACCACACCGAGGAGCGCCAGCACCGGCACCAGCACCGCGCCCGCGAGCAACCAGGGCGCGGCGCGGGGAAAGCCGCGCTTCAGCCTGAGCCAGAAGTAAAGCCCGAAGCAGCCGTGCAGCCACGCCACGACAAGGCCCGCCGCCTGCATCATCCCCTGGCCCGGTGCGGCGACCCAGGTGGCGTAGAGAATCTGCGCATAGCCCCGGTCGAGCCCTTCCACGCTCCAGGCGAGGCGCGTGCCGACGACATGGCTGAGCAGGAGCAAGGGGACGGCAAGGCCGAGCAGAAGCTGCGCGGTCTCGACCGGCCGCACCCGGTAGAAGCGCCGCTCGTAGAAGGCGTGAAGCCCGAGGACGAGGTGGAGGAGAAGCGCCCCGTAGAGGAGGATCAGCGCGGGCGGCGTGCGCCAGAGCGCGACCTTCACCGCGAGCCCGGTCTCCAGCGCATCGAGCGAGATGTTGCCCAGCGCATGGCAGAGCAGGTGCGTGAGGACATAGGCGAACAGCACGAGGCCGCTGCCGAGACGAAGCTGACGGAAGGTGGGCCAAGTGGGCCGGCGCAGACGGAGGATGCGGCCAAAGCCCGGACGCGCCGCCTGCCCCACCACCCCCGCTCCCTTGCTTGAGAGACTCTTCCGCAGCCTTCATAGCGCGGTCCGAGGCGGCAACGAAATCGTATGGTCGCCCGCCCCTTACGGCGGGGCGGCCAGCACCTCGTCCAAGGTGACGCCGCGCCCAGCCTCGCCGAAGCGGCGCAGCAGCGCCGATTGGCGGAAGCGCGGGTCCCCGGTCACTTCGCGGCCGAGCCAGGCCGGTCGCTCGAACGCCTGGGCCTCGTGCTCCAGCTCCACCTCGGCCAGGACCATCCCGGCCAGACTCCCGCCATAGACATCGACCTCCCAGACGAGCCCGGCATGCGGCACGCAATGGCGCGTCTTCTCGATGAAGCAGGTGTCGCAGACGAGGCTCATCATCGATTCCGCGTCCGCCCGCGGAATCTCGTACTCGTATTCCGGCCGGCCGAGGCCGACGCGCGCGCCCTTGATGGTGAGCCACGCCCGGTCCTCGTCGAGCCGAACCCGCACCTTGCCGGTGTCGAACTGCCCGATCAGCCCGTCGGTCAGCCGGCGCCGGCTGACGACGCCCGCCTTCCAGCCGTCATCGGCCACGAGGAATTTTCGCTCGACCTTGAAACGCATCGATACAAAAGGATCCTGGCGGCGGGATGTCTCCCCGCCCCCTTCCGTCGCCCCGCCTTACGGTACTCACAGGTTGAGCGCCATCGCCTCCCGCGTATCGCCCTCTCGCGATTCGGGGTAACCTCAACGCCAGAACGGCTTGGTGTCGACGAGATCCTCGTGCGCCTCGGCCGCTTCCTCCAGGAGTTTGCGGCTGCGCGCCTCGATATCGGCCGCCGTCATCCCGGCGGCGAACAGCGTCGTGGCGCCGGTCGGCTCGACCGTCAGGTCCCGCATCAGTTCGTGGCCGGTGGCGATGTCGTTGAGCGCGCCGAGATGGTCCTGCAGGTCGGAGAGCGCCTTGCCGAAGGCGCCGTGGCGCTTGCCCGCCTTCTTGCCGGGAAACAGGGGCGCGAAGAACTCCGCGCCGTAGCGCAGCTTCTTGGCGGCGATGCGCACCCGGTGGCGCTCCTCGGGGTCGAGGTCGTCGAGATGGCGCCCGCGCCGCTTCACCTGCCGCCGCCGCCGGTCGAGTTCGCGGGCGGCGAAGACGCGGGCCGGCTCCGCGCGCAGGGCGACGCGGCCGGGGCTCTCGTCCCGCAGCCAGGGGCCGGCATTGATCCAGCCGATGAGGTCAAGCAGCAGCATCCGCCACGCATCGGAGCGCAGCAGCTTGGCGATGTCGTCATAAGCCTTCGCGCGCTCGTCTTCGAGCTGCCGCTCGAGGCCGAGCAGCCCGGTCTCGTCGGGATGCCGCTCGCGCTCGGCCGGCAGAATGGTGGCGAGGAAGACATCGAGGTTGCGCCCCCGGCCCAGCGGCTCGGTCATCGCCTTCAATTCGGCGCGGATGCGAACGCCGAGCGGGTCGTCCACGAGGTCTCCGAACAGTGAAAACGCCGAGCGCAGACGCCGGATTGCGACGCGCATCTGGTGCAGCGCCTCGGCGTCGCGGCTCTGAAGCAGGATATCCTCGTTGATGCGCATGTGGCGCAGGCAGGCATGGGCGACGGCGCGGAACGCGTCGGCCGCGCTCATCTCGTCGCGCAGCGGCACAGGCTCCGACTTGCGCACTCGGTCGATCTTGCCGGCGGCCAGCGCGTAGCCGCGCTCGGCCTTGCTGCGCACCCCGAGCCGCACCGGCACGAGGGCGGCGACGGCGTAGGCGAGGGCGAACACGTCGCTTGCGATTCCCGCCTTCAATTCGAGCTCGATCTCGCAGATCGACAGGATGCGGTCGCCGACGGCGGGTGCCTCGATCCGGCCGGTGTCGAGGGCGACCTCGATACGGGACTCACCCTGCTCGACGAGGTAGGTCCGCCGGGTGATCCGGGTGGTGAAGAGCGGCTCCAGCGCGGCGTCGGCCGCGATGCGGCGCGCGAACGGCGTGTCGGCGAGCGCCGCCCGGTCCGGCTCGGAGCCCGCGACCGGCTGCTCCCATTCCGGCCGGTCGAACAGGCCGTCACCCTCGGCCTTGAGGGTCTGGACGAAGCACCCCTCGCTCTCGCGCACTCGCAGGCCGAGGCCGGATGCGTGCAACTGCCGGTCCGGCGTGTCGAAATAGACGGAGGCGAGCGCGGCCTCCCCCTGCACCGCTGCCTCCCGCAGGAGCGGATGATCCTGCAGGACGGCGAGGTCGGAGGGCTCGCATTCCAGCTTCAGCTCGATCTCGCGCGGGTCGCTCATGCGGTTTCGTCCTGCTCCTCGTAAGGGTTGTGGCGGATGCGAGCCTGCATCCTGCCGCATCGTCCGGGACAGGCACAACGCGGCGGAACCCGCGATGGATCACGCATCCATGTGACGATCCAGCGACAGATGCGGGGATATGGTGCGCACAACCTCCGCCATCGACGGCCGCGCCCGCGGATCGGCCTGCCGGCAGGCCTGCTCCAGCGCGCGCAAACCTGCGATGTCGGCGGGCTCGGTCGCGCAGCGGTCGAGCAACTCGCCGAGCAGGAGGCCCCAGGCGCGGGTCTCGATCCGCTGCCAGGGGGCGCCGGCCTCGCCGGGCGGCAGCACGGAGGCGGCCCCGAAATCGCTCAGCACCGCCTCGCCCGCACCCCCGTCCCACAAGGTGTTGTGGCCGTAGAGGTCGCCGTGGAGCACGCCGCTTCCGTGAAGATGGGCGGCCGCCTGCGCCACGCCGGTCGCGATCCGCAGGGCCGTCTCCGGCGGCAGGGCGAAGTCCGGCGCGTAGACGTCGCGGCTGCAGCTTTCCAGGCTCGGCGATCCGGCCAGGACCCGCCAGCCTTCCGGGATCAGCGGCATCAAGAGCCCCTGCACCCGGTCCGGATGCCCCTCGATCCGCCCGAGCGCGCCGGTGAGGTGGGGATGCCGGCCGGCGGCGAGGCAGGCCGCCATCTCTTGTTCGGGCAGCCCGTCGCTGGTCATGCGGCCCTTGAACAGTTTGACCGCGACCGCCGCCTCCCCGTCCGGCCGACGCCACAGCGCCCGGTGGATCCGCCCCGAGGCTCCCTCGCCGAGGCACGGGCCGACTGCCAGCGCCTCCCACGGCACCTGCGGCACGCGGGCCGGCGCCGGATCGCCGTCGAGAGGATTGCCAGCCCAGGCGATCCAGGCGAGCCGCGGCAGCGCCGTCAGCCACGCGGGCAGCGCGTCGAAGCAGTTGGCGGAGAGGCGCAGCAATTCGAGGTTTTGCGCGCCTTCGAGCGAGGCGGGCAGCGCCTCCAGCCGGTTTCCCGCCAGCATCAGCTTCTGCAGGTGCGGGCGCCGGCCGAGGGCGTCGGGCAGATGCGCGATCCGGTTATCGGTCAGCGTGAGCCAGCGCAGGGCCGGCGGCAGCGCCTCGCCCGGCACCTCCCGCAAGCCGGTGGCGCGGAACCCGACCTGGCTCAGCGCCGGGCAATCCCCGAGGGCGGGCGGCAGCCGTTCGAAGCGGTTGCCCGAGCAGAACAGGACGCGCAGCCGCTTGAGCCGGCCGATGTCATCCGGGAGTTCGGTGAGGCCGCAATCGCTCAGATCCAGCAGTTCCAGAGTGTCGGCGAGGCCGAAGATTTCGGGCGGGAATTCTTCGAGTTTTCCGCTGAGGCGCAGCACTTTGGCCCCGGCGAAGTGGCCGCGGCGGAGTGCGTGCAGCGTGGGGGGCGGTGGGGTGTTCATAGGGATCTCGCGCGGAGCTTTCCCGCCGGGATGACCGCGCGGCGGCCGGCGATCAAGCGCCTTCAAGGGAGGGGGCGACGGAACCGGCTTCATGCCGTCCCCAGGCATCTCTCGGGACATTTCCTGCCTCCGAAAGACGTGCCATCGTAACGTTCGGCGGGATTTCCATGCGTCTCAATCAGTCAGAGCAGCATTGCCGCGACGTTGAGCGAAACATAATAAGCAGGGAGACACAGTTATGGCGGCATGGGCACTGCGATCAGCTTCAGTCTGTTATGCTGTCATCTATTTGGCCGCTGCTGCTGGCGGCTTCTTGCTCGCCCCTGGGGAGGCCCGCGCCGTGACGGTGGAGGACGGCACCGACAAGGCGATCGGCGCCGAGAGTACCCGAACGGTGATTGGCCTGATCGAACAGCATCTCAAGAACCCGGACGCGAAGGTCACGGTGCTGCGCCGCAGTGGCGCATCCCTGATCTGCGGGTCGGTCAACGTGAAGAACAGAGAAGGGCTCTACACGGGCGAACGCGGCTTCGTGGTCGATCTGTCCGATAAAAGCTTCGGCCGGGTGCCGGATGGGCCGGAACTCCTCAGCTCCCGCAGTGCCGGTTTCGACGACAAGGAGCGCATCCGGCAGATCTACTTCGAGAAATGCCTGGATTGATCGCATTGGCCCTACGATCAGGCCATGGCGAAGCAAGATCGATGGTGAGCGCGCTGGGACTCGAACCCAGGACCTACAGATTAAAAGGCCGTGTGCCACCGGTATTGGGAGGTAGCGGAAAAATCCGGCGACAAATCTCCGCGGCGCGCTCGCTTCATCATTGCAGGGTTTTCGTCCGAGTGGGATCAATTGGAGGCTTGCACCATCTCCAGTTTTGTATGGGATAGCATCCCTTCCTGGCGCCTGACAAAAATAGAAAACCTGCTTGTCACCCCAAGTGATGCAAATTTTCAGTTAAAACTCGGTGAGATCTACGCGGAAGACTTGCGCAAATACCCGGCAACTCTGGCCGTCCACGTCATGGAGACGCAACGTGGACACCTGTTCGAGCATATCGAGGATGGCCAGCCTGCGCAGGGCGGAGATTTGGCAGCAGGCAAGTTCTGCCAGCTCACCACGCTCACCCGGGCGGGAATCTCCACGAAGATCCTGAAACGGTGGCAGTAGGCCTGTGGCGCCTCCACGCCTCGCCCCATCAGTGGCAGAGCTCAGACGGCTCCCGGCCGGCGATCGAATCTAGTCTGCTTCATGGTGGCAGCCGACTCCTACGGCTAGCCTGCTGTGCGAACCTGGAAATAAATCTCGATCAGTATCTCGATGTAGCAGGGGTAGTTCGCTCCCCAACCTAGCCCTGACTTGGTAGATCGTCTTTGAGAAGAGAGAATTGTTTATGTGCGAACTTTTGAACATCAATGAGGAAGCTTAAGGGTGGAAAGCTCGAAAGAGTTGGCGTGAAAGTTTCAATTGATTTTATGGCAAATCCAAGAAATAATATAATAGTTCCTGATGACCCAATGGTATCTAGTGCCACTGGCGAGTTGCTTATGATAAAGCGTGACAACTCTGAAAAAATATTTCCGAGGCTTTCTATCAATGGGACGGCAGCCGACTTGAGGTTTACTAAGCCTTGTGAATAGGCATCAGTGATTTCCTTGAGCCTATTGATTAGTTTTGGTTCAACCAATTCATCATTGTCTTCGAAAAACTCCTCTACTTGTTGGCCGATCTCCATGACAGCTTGCATAGAAGATGGAGGTAAGTTCAGAGCAGTTTCTGTGGCAATATATAGACGCCACTCGTCATATTGATTAAGAATTACATTAACTGTAGATAATATTTGATCTATTTGCTCAACCACCAGATCCGGTACTGTGTCCCGTGTAGCAGCGAAGCTGCGGCGTGCAAATTGATAATTCAAACCCAGTGCCTCAATTGGCATTGCGTCCATTCTATATTCTAGATAAGAGTTCAGGCCCCTGAGATTTGGGGCGAGCCTAGGATCAACATTGGAGTTGGATGCGATCTGATCTATAGTTCTTGATAATAAATTTTGAATTGCCGCTCGAAGATTTTCTAGAGAACCAGCAGATATTGTCCCAATTTGTGTTTGAGATGATATTAGGTAGAGATGGTTATCAGTGATGTTGACTTTGATCGGGGCGGGCTGCTGATCAGGAACATTCGGAATAGATGTTTTATTTTGTTCTATAAGGCTATATTGGTGAGAAACGAGCGCATAGATATTTCTGATGTCATCTACGATCCGCAGGATGCGATCCCCAATAGTGTCCTTGCTAAGCGGCCTCTTTAAAAACTGATCTTTTGCTGCGATTTGTTTGACTCTTCTGCCTCGCGAGCAAAAAAATCAAGCACAAGATGAATGTCATCCCCGCTGTCGACGAGAATTTTTATATTGCCGCCGAAAATGCTCGATAAATATTTGGAATTTTCGCGTAGAGCCAACTTTTTTTCCAGCATTGCCCTGATAGGAATTTCTGAGGCGGATGACCTGTGCAGACAGGTCATCAGCAAATACTAATAAATTCTGCCTATACGAACGTATAATTGCAGGCTCGCTATGAACATCGATTGACCAGGCGTTTCTTCCAATCTGTCTGGCCATATTTTTGTATTCTCTTATTGGGTAATACTGAAAAATGACGAGCTTACGGATTGCAATAGCTGCATGCCATCCCGAGGCGTGAGCCGCGGTCACAATTTATGCTGAAATTTAACTCGCTGTAAATGAAAGGCGGGTGGGGGCTCTGAGAAGAATGCGTCATTTCAGGGAGTCGCACCTGATCGGGTTACCCCCAGGGTTACCCGGCCTAATCGGGAGTCAAACGAACTGCGTCTAACCTATTGATTAGAATGGTGAGCGCGCTGGGACTCGAACCCAGGACCTACAGATTAAAAGTCCGTTGCTCTACCAACTGAGCTACGCGCTCGCACCCGGTTCGCGCAGGGCCGCCGTGGGGCGGGCCGGTTGCGCTCGGGGCGTGGGGCTCGCAATAGGGGGTCGGGCCGGGAGGGTCAACACGGCTTCCGCATGGTGCCAACCGCTGAGTAGATGCGAAACCCGATGACGAGAGCGAACCCGGCGGGTGCGCCGCCGGAATGGCGTCGTTTCGTCCTGCTGTTCCTGGCTGTGGCGGCGGTTCTCGGCGCTGTCTGCATCGGCTTCGTGGCCGCCCTCGACCCCTACGGATTGCGGGCCGGGCCGGGGCGGGTGCAGGGGCCGTTGATGGATGGCAACCAGCGCTTCATGTACCCGCAGATCGCGCGTAGCGGCGCCTACGACGCGGCGGTGTTCGGTACCTCGACCTTGCGCCTGCTCGACCCGGCGGATCTTGGCCGCGCCTTCGCGGGGCGCTTCGCCAACCTGTCGATGAATGCGGCGACCCCCTACGAGCAGAGCGAGCTGGCCCGGCTCTACCTGCGCCACGAGCGGCCGACGACGCTGCTGTTCGGCATCGACCCGACCTGGTGCGAGCCGGATGCGGCCGAGCGCCGCCTGACATTCCGCGCCTTTCCCGCGTGGCTCTACGAACGCATTACCCTGTGGGACGCCCTGCGGCAGGTGAATTGGCAGAGCCTCGGCATCGCCGTCGAGGGCGCATTGCACCGGCTCGGGTTCGTGCGCGCGCGGCTTGCAGGCAACGGCTACGCGGTCTTCACCCCGCCCGAGGCGCTGTACGACGCGGCCCGCGCGCAGGCGCATATCCGGAACGCGCAGGCTATCCAGGCCGCCGCCGAGGCCGCGCCGGACTACCGGCCGACGCCCGCCGACGCGCCGATGCCGGCACTCGGCTGGCTCGACGCGCTCCTGGCGCAGGCCCCGCCCGAGACCCGGACGCTTCTGGTCTTCCCGCCCGTCCACGTCTCGCAGCAGGCTGCGCCCGGCTCACTCGCCGCGGCGCGAGAGGCCGCCTGCAAGACGCAGGTGACGCGGATCGGCGCCGCGCACGGCGCGACCGTGGTCGATTTCCGCATCCCGTCGCCGATCACGGCGCAGGACGCGAACTACTGGGATCCGCTGCATTACCGGCTGCCGATCGCAGGCCGGATCGTGGCCGGCCTGAAGGCGGCCCACGCGAGCGGGCGGGACGATCCCGAGGGCACCTACCGGGTTCTGGCGCACGCTCCGTAGGCCGGAGCAGGACGCCGCCTTGGCCGAAAAATCGATGAACCGCGCCCCGGAACGGGTGGTTCTCGGTGGCGGATAAGTGGCTTGGCCCGTGTGGCTTGGCCTGCCACGAGCCGGCCGCACTCTCGCCCGATCGGCAGGTTCTACACCCCGCGGCCCAGCCATGCCGGGTCGTCCTCCTGCCGCGCCCGCCCCGAAAGCGGAGGCGAACGGGAGCCATGATATCGGAGTTGCAGAGAGTCCCATGATCGCACGCACAGCCATTGCCCTGATGATCACCACGAGCGCGGCTCTGGCCGGCCCGGCGGCGTCACCGGCGGGGGACCGCGACGCCCTGCGGCAGCACTGCACCGGGGATTACCTGAGCTATTGCGGCGAGTTCGCGCCCGACAGCACCGAGGTGCGCGCCTGCTTCAAGCAGAACAAGGCCAAGCTCTCGCCGGGCTGCCAGGCGGCCATCACCAGCTACAACAAGGCCCAGAAGCGCGCCGACCTCCGCTGAGGCCGGCGACGGGCTCGGTTCAGAGCGCACCTCGACGAAATGGTCACCGGTTCGTCGAAAGAATGCGCGTCAAAACAGAAAACTTGAGCATCGTCAGCCCTTTGCGGCGGCCTCCGCCCGCGCCCAGCCGTCCTTGGTCTCGGCGACGAAATCCGCGAGCCGCCCGGCCGCAATCGCCGCGCGCATGCCGGCCATCAGCGCCTGATAATAGGCGAGGTTGTTCCAGGTCAGCAGCATCATCCCCAGAATCTCGTCGGAGCGGACGAGGTGGTGGAGATAGGCGCGCGAATAGTCCCGCGCCGCTGGGCAGTCCGAGGCCTCGTCCAGCGGCCGCGTGTCCTCGGCGTGGCGGGCGTTGCGCAGGTTGATCCGGCCGTGCCTCGTATAGGCGAGGCCGTGGCGGCCGGCGCGGGTCGGCATCACGCAATCGAACATGTCGATGCCGCGCATCACCGACTGCATCAGGTCGTCGGGGGTGCCGACGCCCATGAGGTAGCGCGGCTTGGCGGACGGCAGATGCGGCTCCACCGTCTCGATCATCGCCAGCATCACCGCCTGCGGCTCGCCGACGGCAAGCCCGCCGATGGCGTAGCCCTTGAGGCCGAGATCGGTCAGCGCCCGCGCGCTCTCTATGCGTAATTCGGGTACGTCCCCGCCCTGGACGATGCCGAACAGTGCCTTGCCCGGCTGCTCGCCGAAGGCGACGCGGCAGCGCTCGGCCCAGCGCAGGGACAGGTGCATCGCCTTCTCGATCTCCGGCCGCTCGGCCGGCAGGCGCACGCATTCGTCGAGCTGCATCTGGATGTCGGAGCCGAGCAGGCCTTGGATCTCGATGGAGCGCTCCGGACTCATCCGGTGGGCGGTGCCGTCGATATGCGAGCGGAAGGTGACGCCCTCCTCGTCGATCTTCCGGAGCGCGGAGAGCGACATCACCTGGAAGCCGCCGGAATCGGTGAGGATCGGGCCGTCCCAGCGCATGAAGCGGTGGAGGCCGCCGAGCCGCGCCATGCGCTCGGCACCGGGGCGCAGCATCAGGTGGTAGGTGTTGCCGAGCACCACGTCGGCACCCAGATCGCGCACCTGATCCGCGTACATCGCCTTGACGGTCGCGGCTGTGCCCACCGGCATGAAGGCCGGCGTGCGGATTCTTCCACGCGTCGTTGAGATATGTCCCGTGCGGGCCTGGCCGTCGGCGGCGGAGACCGTGAAGGAGAAGTCGGTCGGGGGAGCGAGCGGTTCGGTCATCGGTCCGGGGATGTGGGAGGCTCGGGGCGGGCGAGATAGCCCGGTGCGGCATCGATCAGGAAACGCATCGCATCGAGGCCCGCTCGCATCGTCGCCTGCGACACCTCCTCCAAGTCGCCGAAACGGGCCGCCAGGGCGTCCTCGACCGCCTCGTGATAGGGCTTCGGCAGCAGGGCCGTCAGGCGGCGTCCGGCCTCGGTCTTCGAGACGATCCGGCCGCTGGCGAGGGTCTCGATGATGCGGCCCACCCCCAGCACGCCCCATTCGAGGGACCCCGCATCGCCGGCATCGTCCGGCGCCTTGCCGGCCAGCGCCGTCTCGTGATGCGCGAGCCAGGGGCGCCAATGGGTTTCGAGGTGGGCGAGGCCGTAGGCGCGCAGCGTCGCGTCGTCGTCGGCGATGTTCAGCGCCGCCGGCGTCGCCCCGAGGATCGGTCGGCTCGACCGGGCGAGGCAGCGCCAGGTGGCCGGGTTCACCCCGCGGCAGGGCTCGCCGCTGCGAAGCTGCCCGTCCAGGCTGAAGGGCACGACGGCGTCGGGTTCCGGTGGGTGCCGCAGGGCCTCGACGGCCAAGTAGAACCCGTCGAAAGGCGGCCCGCCGGCGCGCGCCAGGGCGGCGTGGACCCGCGCCAGCGCGTCCGTCTCCGCCTCGCTGAGGGGGCCGTCGAGGAGGGCGACGAAATCGATGTTGCTGCGGCCGGGCCGGAAATCGCCCAGCGCCACCGAGCCGACGAGGTAGAGCCCGCGCAGCCTGGGGCCGCCCTCGCTCGCTATCAGGCCGAGGAAGCGATCGACGGTGCGGGCGACATCGACCCGGAGCGGCGGGCGCCGGCTGCTCATGGTGCGCGCTCCGGAAACAGCAGGCTGGCATCGCCGTAGGAGTAGAAGCGATAGCCGGTTTGGATCGCGTGGGCATAGGCCGCGCGCATGGTGTCGAGGCCGGCAAAGGCCGAGACCAGCATGAACAGGGTCGAGCGCGGCAGGTGGAAGTTCGTCACCAGGGCATCGACCGCGCGGAAGCGGTAGCCCGGCGTGATGAAGATGTCGGTGGCCCCGGAGAACGGGCGGATCGTGCCGTCGGGCCCGGCCGCGCTCTCCAGCAGCCGCAGGGCGGTGGTGCCGACGGCGACGACCCGGTTGCCCCGCGCCCGCACGGCGTTGAGCCGCGCGGCGGTCGCGGCATCGAGGAGGCCGATCTCGGCGTGCATCCGGTGGGCGTCGGTGTCGTCCGCCTTCACGGGGAGGAAGGTGCCGGCCCCGACATGCAGGGTGACGTGGACCCGCTCGACCCCTGCCGCATCCATCCCGGCGAGCAACCCGTCCGAGAAATGCAGGCCGGCGGTGGGGGCGGCCACCGCCCCGGGCTCGCGGGCATAGACGGTCTGGTAGTCGGTCGTGTCCCTCGCGTCGGTGGGCCGCTTGCCGGCGATGTAGGGGGGCAGCGGCAGGGCGCCGAGCCCGGCAATGGCCTCGTCGAGCGCCGGCCCGGACAGGTCGAAGCGCAGCAGGATCTCGCCGCCCTCCCCCCGCTCCTCCACCGTGGCGTCGAGCCCGGCTAGAGCGCAGACTTCGCCGGCTCCTTGGCTGGCGCCCTCGCTGCCGAAGCGGATGCGGTCGCCGGGGGCGAGGCGCTTGGCGGGCCGAGCGAAGGCGCGCCAGCGGTCGGGCGCCTCGCGCAGATGCAGCATCGCCTCGCAGCGCTGCCCCGAGCCGCCGGCCCGATGGCGGATGCCGGAGAGGCGCGCGGGGATCACCCGCGTGTCGTTGAAAACGAGGGCGTCGCCGGGGCTCAGGAGGGCGGGCAGGTCGCGCACGCCGCGATCCGCCAGAGGTGCGCCGGGGCGCACCACGAGCAGGCGGCTCGCGTCGCGCGGGCTCGCTGGCCGCAGGGCGATCGCCGCCTCCGGCAACTCGAAATCGAACAGGTCCACACGCATCCCAGGGCCATCAGCACGGATGGGCGCCCGACGCAAATGGCGGATTGATCGCAGGAGCCGGCCGGAGCAGCATGACACCGGAGGCACCGCCAATGGCAGACGTCCTCATCGTCGGCGCCGGGCCGGTCGGCCTGACGCTCGCCTGCGAGCTGGCACGCTACGGCGTCGGCGTCCGGCTGATCGACCGCGCGCCACAGGCGACGCAGACCTCGAAGGCCCTCGTCGTCTGGTCGCGCACCCTCGAATTGATGGACCGGATGGGCTGCACCGAGGCGTTCCTCGCGGCGGGTCTGCGCGCCCGCGGTGCGACCCTGCGCGGCGGCGGCCGAGTGCTCGGCGGCCCGGACTTCTCCGACATCGCCAGCCCCTACGCCTTCGGGCTGATGATCCCGCAGAGCGACACCGAGCGGCTGCTGGCCGAGCACCTCCGCGGCTTCGGGGTCGCGGTCGAGCGCGAGGTCGAACTCACGGTCTTCTCGCAGACGCCCGACGGGGTGGAGGCACGGCTCTCCCACGCCGACGGGCGCGAGGAGCGGGCGGCGGCGGCCTTCCTGATTGGCTGCGACGGCGCCCACAGCGTCGTGCGCCATGGGCTCGGCCTGCCCTTCCGCGGCACGGCGCAGGGCGACGAGTGGCTGCTCGCCGATATCCGCCTCGACGGCGCAGGCGCCCCGCCTAGAGCGCTTTCCGACGAAGCGGTTTCCGGTTCGTCGAAAGAAAGCGCCTCAAAACAAGAGGATAGAGGCGTGATCCGACCCAACGTGGTCGGGCACGGCTCTAACGACAGGATCGCGGTCTATCTCCACCGGGACGGGCCGTTCGTGATCTTTCCGATCCCCGGCGGCCGGGCGCGGGTGGTCGCCACGGTGGGAGGCGCGGACGGCCAGCCGCGGCCCGATCCGACGCTGGCCGAGGTGCAGGCCCTGGTCGCCGCGCGGGCCGGGCCCGGCATCCGGGTGTCCGATCCGGTCTGGCTCAGCCGCTTCCGCATCCACGAGCGGAAGGTCTCGGAGTACGGCCGGGGCCGTGTGTTCCTGGTGGGGGACGCCGCGCATATCCACAGCCCGGCCGGGGGCCAGGGCATGAACACCGGCATGCAGGACGCGGTGAACCTCGCTTGGAAGCTCGCCCTGGTGCGGCGCGGCGCGGCCGCGCCGAGGCTCCTCGACAGCTACAGTTCGGAGCGCAACGCCGTCGGCGAGATCGTCCTGCGCAATGCCGGGCGGCTCACCGCCATGGCGACGCTCACCCACCCCCTCGCCCAGGCCGTCCGCAACCGCGCGCTGCATTGGCTCCTCGGCCTTCACGCCGTGCGGCGGCGGATGGCGGCGACGATGAGCGAGATCGCGATCGGCTATCCCTCCTCGCCGCTCTCGGTCGGCACCGGCGCCGGCCGGCGCTGGCGGCCGGAGGATGCCGCCGGCCCGCCGCCGGGCGCGGGCGCCGACCCGCGCTTCGTTCTCTACGCGGCGGATGCCGAGCGCGGCACGGCGCTCGCCGCCCGCTTCCCCGGTCTGGTTCAGCCCGTCCCGCGAACGAACCCTGAGCCGGGGCGCCTGCATCTGGTGCGCCCCGACGGGTATGTCGGCCTTGCGGCTGCCGCCGCCGACCGGGATGCCGCGGCGCACTACCTGAAAGAATTGGGATCGGCCTGAACCCAGTGCAGCCGAGGTGCCTCTTCGCGCGTTGAGGGCCCGATTCGACGTAAGGACGCTGCCCACGATGACTTGGTTTGCCATAAGCCCGCGCGATCCCGCCGATCCGCGCTGGCCGCTTCCGGAAACGCCGCGGATCACTCTCAAGGCCGAGAATGCGGATGATGCCCGCCGCCGCTTCGAGGAGGCCTATCCGAGCAAGCCCTTCGGCACGCCGGGCCACCCCACCGGCGACGCCGGACCCGGCAGCTTCCGGGGTGATGCGGAGGCGCTGGTGGTCGAGGAGACCGACACGCCGCCCACACCGGAGGCGTGAGCCGTGCCGCCGGCCACAGGGATCGTCGCGCCATGACCGAAACCGGCAGACAACCGCCGCACGAGACGCTCGACGCGCAACTCGTGCGCTACTGGGAGCGGGAGGCCTCTCGCTTCGACGAGCTGGCCGCGCGGTCGAGCTTCGGCTGGATCAGCCGCAACTACGCCCGCCGGGCGCAGCGTGCCCGCGAAAAGGCCGAACGCAGCCGTGCCAAGGAGGTCGCCCGCGGTCGCCTGCCCGCACCCGCGCAAGCGGCCGATCGGGACGGCGATAGCCCGAGCTAAAACCTTTGCCGTGGCCTTCCGGGGCCACGGATCGTAAGGGCGGGGTCGTCCCCTCCCCACCCCCTTGAGCTGCATGACAGGAACCGAAAAGGCTGCCCTGGCGAGCGCCGCCGTCGGCGTGCTCGTCACGGCGCTGAAATTCGCCGCCTATTGGCTCACCGGCAGCCTCGCGCTCTATTCCGACGCGCTGGAGAGCATCATCAACGTCGTGGCCGCGGCCTGTGCCTTCCTGGCCGTGCGCGTCGCCGCGCAGCCGGCCGACGAGGACCACCCCTACGGACACCACAAGGCGGAGTACTTCTCCGCGGTGATCGAGGGCGCGCTGGTCATCGTCGCCGCCCTGCTGATTCTGCGCGAGGCGTATTTCGGCATCCTCGACCCGAAGCCGCTCGACGCGCCCGCGCTGGGTCTCGCCGTCAACGGCGTCGCCACCGTCATCAACGCGGTCTGGGCGATGCTGCTGTTCCGGCACGGCCGGCGGCTGCGCTCGCCCGCCCTGTTGGCCGATGCCCGCCATATCCTCGCCGACGTGGTGACCTCCGGCGGCGTGCTGATCGGCCTCGGGCTCGTCCTTGCCACGGGAACGCCGGTGCTCGATCCCGTGGTGGCGGGCCTCGTCGCCCTCAACATCCTCTGGTCGGGCTGGACGATGGTGCGCGATTCGGTCAACGGCCTGATGGATCAGGCGGCCTCACCCGAAATGGTCACGCGCATCCGCGCCCTGATCTCGGCTCACAGCGAGGGCGCCCTGGAGGCCCACGACGTGCGCACCCGCCATGCCGGCAGCGCCACCTTCATCGACTTCCACCTCGTCGTGCCGGGCGAGATGACCGTGTTCGAATCCCACGCGATCTGCGACCGGCTGGAGGGGGTGATCGAGGCGGGGATCGAGGGCGCGGTGGTGGTGATCCATGTCGAGCCGAGCGATCAGGCCAAGCTGCGCGGCGTCCCCGTGATCTGAGACGGTTTCCGCTCGATCGAAGCAGAGGTCGTAATGCAGCCGGCGCGGCGCTCGAGCGAAGTCGACATCCGCCATCCCGAAGGGATCCCGTGGATATTGTATGAAGCCGGCTTCGGGCGAGACGCTGGCCCCGTCGCCCGGTTATAGGGACCCTCATGAAGCGGGTCTTTCTCACCTCCACACCGAGCCACCGCAACGCCTACGACCTGTTCGACGGCCGCTGGGCGAGCGATCTCAGCGAACTCGTGCCCGATCTTCCGGTCGGCGGCGGGCTGCCGGGCTTCCGTGCCGATCCGCGCCCGCGGCAGGCGGCGGAGATCCTGGGACGCGACGGCCGCTTCGACGGCTACGACATCCTCGAACTCGGGCCCCTCGAAGGGGCCCATACCTGCCAGCTCGAAGCGCTGGGGGCGGGCAGCGTCACGGCGGTGGAGTCGAACTCGGAGGCCTTCCTCAAGTCGCTCATCGTCAAGAACATCGCCGGCCTCAACCGTTCGACCTTCCTGCTCGGCGACGTCAGCCGGCATCTCGCCGCGCCGGGGCCGCGCTACGACCTGATCTTCGCCTGCGGCATCCTCTATCACATGCTCGACCCGCTCGAACTGATCCGGCTCGCTGCCGCGCGCTCCGACCGGTTGTTCATCTGGACGCATTACTACGCCCCGCAGGCGCGCCTGCGCCGCCACGTGCCGCGCGCCGTCGAGCACGAGGGGTTGCGCCTCACCCTGCACGAACTGACCTATCGCGACCGCGGGCTCGCCACCTTCTGGGGCGGCAACCAGGGCCGGACCCGCTGGATCGAGCTGCCCGACCTCATCCGGGTGCTCGCCCATCACGGGCTGACCGAGACGACGATCATCGCCGACGACCCCGACTTCGTGAACGGCCCGGCCGTGACGCTTGCCGCGCAGCGGCCCGGCGCCGCTTCACCCGCTTGACCCGTCCGGCACGGGCTCCCTACACACTCGGACAGGCGCCGATCCGGCGGTGCCGGCACTGAAGTCGAAGAGAATGACCGAGCGCGTCGATCCGAAGAAGCTCATCAAGGGCGGCCTGCACGACTGGGAGGTCGTGATCGGCATGGAGATCCACGCTCAGGTCACGAGCCGCTCCAAGCTGTTCTCCGGCGCCTCCACCGCCTTCGGCGGCGAGCCCAACGACCACGTCTCGCTGGTCGATGCGGCCATGCCCGGCATGCTGCCGGTCATCAACGAGGAATGCGTCGCCCAGGCCGTGCGCACCGGCCTCGGGCTCAAGGCGCAGATCAACCTTCGTTCGGTCTTCGACCGGAAGAACTACTTCTACCCGGACCTGCCGCAGGGCTACCAGATCTCGCAGTACAAGGACCCGATCGTCGGTGAGGGCGAGGTGCTGGTCGATCTGCCCGAGGGCGAGTCGATCACGGTCGGCGTCGAGCGGCTGCACCTCGAGCAGGATGCCGGCAAGTCCCTGCACGATCAGGATCCGACCAAGAGCTTCGTCGATCTCAACCGCTCCGGCGTGGCGCTGATGGAGATCGTCTCCCGGCCCGATCTGCGCTCCTCGGAGGAGGCCAGGGCCTACGTGACGAAGCTGCGCACGATTCTGCGCTATCTCGGCACCTGCGACGGCGACATGGAGAAGGGGAATCTCCGCGCCGACGTGAACGTCTCCGTGCGCCGCCCCGGCGAGCCGCTCGGCACGCGCTGCGAGATCAAGAACGTCAACTCGATCCGCTTCATCGGCCAGGCCATCGAGACCGAGGCGCGCCGCCAGATCGCGATCCTAGAGGATGGCGGCAAGATCGATCAGGAGACGCGCCTCTACGACCCGGCCAAGGGCGAGACCCGCTCGATGCGCTCGAAGGAAGAGGCGCACGACTATCGCTACTTCCCCGATCCCGACCTCCTGCCGCTCGAATTCGATCAGGCCTACGTCGATGCGCTGGCCTCGGGCCTGCCGGAACTGCCGGACGCCAAGAAGGCGCGCTTCATCAAGGATTTCGGCCTCAGCGCCTACGATGCCGGCGTGCTCGTCGCCGAGCGCGCCTCGGCCGACTACTTCGAGGCGGTGGCCCGCGGACGCGACGGCAAGGCCGCCGCGAACTGGGTCATCAACGAGCTGTTCGGCCGTCTCAACAAGGAAGGGCGCAGCATCGAGGAAACGCCGGTCTCCGCCGAGCAGCTCGGGGGCATCGTCGATCTGATCGGCGACGGCGTGATCTCGGGCAAGATCGCCAAGGATCTGTTCGAGATCGTCTGGTCCGAGGGCGGCGACCCGCGCGAAATCGTCGAGACCCGCGGCATGAAGCAGGTCACCGATACCGGAGCCATCGAGGCGGCGGTGGACGCCATCATCGCCGCCAACCCCGACAAGGTCGAGCAGGCCAAGGCCAAGCCGACCCTGCTCGGCTGGTTCGTCGGCCAGACCATGAAGGCGACCGGTGGCAAGGCCAATCCAGCGGCCGTCAATGCGCTGCTGAAGGACAAGCTCGGTATCGAGTAGGGCCGGAGCCTAATCGCGCGTGGGATTACGCGGCAAATAGCGATTTCGGGTCGCCGCCGAAGAAATTTGCGGTTGGCGGCGGGCGATCAGGACCGCGTCAGGACGCCTGGGCGGGGAAAAAGACCTTTCCGGGATTAGCATCGGCCATCGAACGTCCTTTAACCTCGAGCTGAGACGTTTCGCTTCATTCCACCAGCCTCGGGTGCCGGTTTTGGTCCGGCGCCTGTGGGGAAGCCAAGCGATGACAGCGTCCCGTCCGGTGCCACCCAGCGACCGTGGAGCCGCCGCACCCGTGCGGCGCGTACCGGGGGCGACCGGCCTGGAGAGCCGTCTCGAGGCTCTGTGCCGCTCCGCCGCCGAATTCTTCGCCGTCCCTATGGCGGCGATCGCACTCGTCGACGAGGATCGCTTCCGTTTCCGCGCCCGCTACGGTGTCGAGGATGACGGCATCGACCGCGAGGGCGCCTTCTGCAATCACACGATCCGGCGGCAGCGCGGCGACGCCCTCGTGGTGCCGGATCTGATCCGCGACGAGCGCTTCGTCCGCTCTCCCCTCGTCGTCGGCGCGCCGTATGCCCGCTTCTACGCGGGTCTGGCGATCACTTCAGAGGCGGGCCGGGCCATCGGCACGATGTGCCTGATGGATCGGGTGCCGCGGCACGACTTCTCACCCGACCAAGTGCGGATCCTGCGGGAGTTGGCGCTCGTCGCCGAGGCGCATCTCCGACTGGAAGAAGCCCGACTGGCGAGCGAGGCCGAAGCGGCGGAACGCTGGCAGGCGGAGGCGCGTCTCGTGGAATGGGAAGCGCGCCTGCGGGTGACCGAGGCGGCGCACGCCATGGCCGAGCGCATTGCCGCCTTCGGCCACTGGCGGATCGACGTCGCCGGCCGCACCATCGCTTGGTCGGAAGGGATCGCCCGGATCTTCGGGCGCAACGCCGGACTCGCGACGCTGCCGCTCGAAACGCATTTCGGCTTCTACCATCCGGACGACCTCGTGCGGGTCCGGGCTTCCATCGATGCGGCGCTCGCCGGTCGCGGCCGGAGCTCCAGCGGAGGCTACGAGCACCGCTCCCGCCTCCTCCGTCCCGACGGCGAGGTGCGGGTTGTGGCCGTGCACGGGCTCGGCGAGCACGACGAGTCCGGTCGTCTCGTCTCGATCTTCGGCGTCTGCCTCGACGTGACCGAACTGGTCCATTCCGAGCAGCGCCTGCGCCAGACGGGTGAGGCGATGCGCGCCACCCTCGAAGCGATGGACCAGGGCCTCGTGATGATCGGCCCGGACGACCGGGTCCAGGTCCACAACCAGCGCGCCCGCGACCTTCTCGACCTGTCGGACGAGGTTCTGCACGAGGGCGCGTCCTTCGAGGCGGTCAGGCGTCACTTCGCGCAGCGCGGCGAGTTCCGCACGGCCCCGCCCGAAACCCGGGAATGGCTGGAACGCGGTGCGCCTCCGTCCGGGATACAGAGCTACGAGGGCACGCGGCCCAACGGGACGATCTTGGAGACGCGGCTCGCGCCGATGGCCTCCGGCGGCCTCGTCTGCACCTACACCGACCTGACCGAGCGCCGCCAGGGCGAAGCGGCCCTGCGCTCGGCCGAGACCGACTACCAGTCCCTGTTCCAGAACGCGGTGATCGGCGTCTACCGTGCCCGGCTCGACGGCGGCATCATCCAGGCCAACCGGGCGCTGGCCCGGCTGCACGGCTATGACGGCGGGCTCGCGCCGGCCGAGGGCTTCAACCACGATTGGTATGTCGAGCCGGGCCGGCACGCCGCATTCCTGAAATCTCTGGAGGCGGAGGGCCATGTCGAGGATTTCGTGTCCGAGGTGCGCCGTCACGTCGGTGGCGAGCGCATCTGGGTCGCGGAGACCGCCTGGGTCGTGCGCGACGCGGAGGGCAAGCCGGTCTGGTTCGAGGGCACCGTCGCCGACGCGACCGAGCGCAAGCGCGCCCAGGCGCTGATCGAGCACATGGCCCGCTACGACGCGCTCACCGGGCTGCCCAATCGCCGGCTGTTCCAGGAAACCCTGAGCCGTGAGATCGACGGGGCCCGGCGCGACGGCGGCTGGGTGGCGGTGCTGTGCTGCGACCTCGACCGCTTCAAGGCGGTCAACGACACGTTCGGCCATCCCGCGGGCGACGCTTTGCTCCGCGTCGTTGCGGGCCGCCTCCGCGGTGCCTTGCGCGATGACGACGTGGTGGCCCGGCTCGGCGGCGACGAGTTCGCCATCATCCTGCCGGGCCGGGGTGAGCCCCGCCGCATCGCCGCCGTCACCCGCCGGTTGACCCAGGCCGCCGGCCGGCCGGTCGATCTCGGCGGCCCCGCCGCCACCGTCGGCATCAGCATCGGCGTGGCGGTCTGGCCGAAGCACGGCGACAGCGCCGACACCCTGTTCAAGAACGCCGACATCGCGCTCTACCGGGCCAAGGATTCCGGGCGCAACACCTTCCGCTTCTACGAGAGCGGGATGGATCTCGCGGTCGCGACCCGCAACCTGCTGGAGATCGACATGCGCGAGTCGATCCGCTCCGGCGGATTCGCGCTGCACTACCAACCGATCTTCGCCCTCGCGGACGGGGCGGCGCAGGGCTTCGAGGCGCTGCTGCGCTGGGATCATCCGGTGCGCGGGCCGGTCTCGCCGGGCACCTTCATTCCGCTGGCGGAGGAGACCGGCCTCATCACCCAACTCGGCGCCTGGGCGCTGCACGAGGCCTGCCGCGAGGCGGCCTCGTGGCCGGGCGATCTGCGGGTCGCGGTCAACGTCTCGGCGGTGCAGTTCCGCAAGCCCGGGCTGGAGCAGAGCGTCGTGCGCGCGCTCGCGGCCTCGGGCCTGCGGGCCGACCGGCTCGAACTGGAGATCACCGAGAGCGTGCTGATACAGGATGCGGATGCCGTGATCGGCTGCCTCCACCGCCTGCGCGCCATGGGCGTGCGGATCGCGCTCGACGATTTCGGCACCGGCTACTCGTCGCTGAGCTACCTGTGCCGGTTCCCCTTCGACAAGATCAAGATCGACCGCTCCTTCGTCCGCGACATCGACGAGCCCGTGGCGGCGGCCGTGGTGCGGGCGGTCGTAGGCTTGGGTGAGCGTCTCGGCATGGCCATCACCGCCGAGGGCGTGGAGACGCAGAAGCAGTTGGCGCGGGTGCGGCGCAAGGGCTGCACCGAGGTGCAGGGCTTCCTGCTCGGCCGGCCGCTGCCCGCCGCGGAGGCCATGATCCTCGTCGCGGAGTGGGCGGCGGCGTGAGCCGATGCGCGAGGAGGCTCGACGGCGGTACCTGTCGAGGACGGATGTGTGTAAGTCCTCAGCGGAGAGCGAACCGGTACGTCGACGGGAAAGGCTGAAATTTAAGAGTAATCGGCTATCCCTTCAGTCGTGACGTCGCGGGTGAGAGCGGTGCCCGCCCACGTTGGGCCGGGCACCGCTCGATCCTCTTGTTTTGCCGCGCTTTCTTTCGACGAACCGGGACCCGCTTCGTCGGACAGCGCTCGAGGGGCGGTGATGCCGGGACAGATGCAGCAGGCGGATCCGGACCTCGACCGCGCCCTGGCTCCTGCGCACCGCGCCTGGGAGGCGCTCCGGGAGCATGCCCTGCCGCCCTCCCCGCGGAACTACGAATTGCTGCACGTCTTCTTCACCGGTGCCAATCCACCGCTGAGTGAACGCCTCGCGCCCTGCCTTGCACCCGGTGGGACGCTGACCGAGGAGCAGGCGAGCGCGCTCTACGACACCTGCATCGCCGCGACCGCGTCGGAGGCCTCCGTGCTCGACGGGGCGGGCCGGCTCGCGGAGGCGGCCGGTGCCCTGGCGGAACGCGTCGCGGGCAGCCGGAGGGCGCTTGCCGGCTATGGTGACGCCCTGACCCATTGGTCCGGCCGCCTGAATGCGCGTCCGACCGCCGATGAGCTGATGACGGCGCTCGTCGCGCTCATCGGCGAGACCGAGCAGGCGCAGACCCGAAACCACTTGCTCGAAGAGCAGCTCTCGGCCTCCGCCGCCTACATCGCCAAGCTGCACAAGGATCTCGTCGAGACGCAGCGCGCGGCGGCGACCGATGCGCTGACGGGGCTTGCCAACCGCAAGGCCTTCGATGGGTTCCTGCGCGACTCGATCGCCCGGACCCGGATCGATTCCGGCAGCACCTTCTCCCTGCTCATGCTCGACATCGACCACTTCAAGGGTCTCAACGACCGGCACGGCCATCGCTTCGGCGATCAGGTGCTGCGCCTCGTCGGACGGTTGCTCAGCGCGAAGACGACGGATCGCGACCTCGCCGCGCGCTACGGCGGCGAGGAATTCGCGATCGTGCTCGGCGAGGCCGACATCGGTGCCGGCGTCGCGCTCGCCCAGGAGATCTGCAGCCGGCTGCGGGGCCAGCGGCTGGTCAAGCGCGGCACCGGCGATGTCCTGGCACAGGTCACGATCTCGGCTGGCGTCGCACAATACCGGCCGGGCGAGGCCGCCCGCGACGTGATCGAGCGGGCCGACCGCGCGCTCTACGAGGCCAAGCGGACCGGCCGCGACCGCGTCTGCCCGACGCCGCGGGCCGCGGTCACGTGAGGTCTCGCGGCAATCAGAGCATCGTCCTGGATATCGGATCCGGGGCCGATGCTCGAGCCTTCTGACTTTGCATCGTCTCTTTCCGAAAGCCGGGGACCACCTTTCGGGATGACGCTCTAGCGGAAATCGGTCGGCGCGAGGCCGTAGCGGGCGATCTTGTCGTAGAGGGTCTTGCGCGGGACGCCGAGGGATTCGGCGGCCAGCCGCACGTCGCCGCCGGCCATGATCAGCTCCTCGCGGATCAGGCCGCGCTCGAACCGCTCGACCTGGTCGGACAGGCTGAGGACCGCCGTCGGCGCTGCTTCCGGGGCGGTTTGGCCGGCGAGGCCCAGTGCGCAGCGTTCGGCGAAATGATCGAGTTCGCGCACGTTGCCCGGCCAGGAATGGCGCAGGAGGTGGTCGCGCACCGCCGCCGTCACGGGGGGCGCCTCGCGGCCGAACCGGGCGGCGGCGCGGGCCAGAAAGTGTTGGAACAGCAGCAGGATGTCTTCCCGCCGCTCCCGCAGGGGTGGGATCACGACCGTCACCACGTTGAGCCGGTGGAAGAGGTCGTCGCGGAACGTGCCGGCGGCGGCCTCCTGGCCGAGATCGACCTTGGTGGCCGAAACGACCCGCATATCGACCGGCCGCTGCTCGTTGGTGCCCAGCGGCTCGACCACCCGCTCCTGCAGCACCCGCAGCAACTTCACCTGAAGCGCCAGCGGCATGCTCTCGATCTCGTCGAGGAACAGCGTGCCGCCCTGCGCGTGCTCGATGCGCCCGACCCGGCGCTTGAGCGCTCCGGTGAACGCGCCGGCCTCGTGGCCGAAGAGTTCGCTCTCCACCACGCTGTCGGGCAGCGCGCCGCAATTCATCGCGACGAAGTTCTTCGAGGCCCGCCGGCTCCAGCGGTGCAGGGCGTTGGCCACCACCTCCTTGCCGGAGCCCGTCTCGCCGAGGACGAGCACATCGACGTCGGCACCGGCCACGTCGCGGACGAGGCGGCGCAGGCGCACGATCTCCGGCGAGATGCCGAGGAAGGCGGGATCCTCCTCGATCGCCGCGTCGAGCCGGGCGATGAGCCGGCGGTTTTCCAGAACGAGCCGGCGGCGGTCGAGGGCGCGGCGCACCGAACCCATCAACGCTTCGGCCGGATAGGGCTTGGCGAGGAAATCGTAGGCGCCCGAGCGCATCGCGGCGACCGCCATCGAGATGTCGCCGTGCCCGGTGATGAGGATCACGGGCAGATCGGGGTCCTCGGCCCGGATTCGCTCGAACAGGGCGCGCCCGTCGAGGCCCGGCAGGCGCACGTCGGTGACGACCACCCCCGGCGGTTCGGCCCGGATCGCCGCGAGCGCGGGCTCGGCCGCCTCGAAGGTTTCGACCCGGAAACCGTCGAGTTCGAGGCTCTGGCGGTTGGCGCGCCGCACATCCTCCTCGTCGTCGATGAAGACGATCCGCTCGGCGGCGCCGTCCGGCTCGTTGCTCATATCGCCTCCAGGCTCCCGACCGGCTTTGCGTCCCGCTTGTCGCCCGACTCGTCCGCCGGGGCGGGGGCGCGGGTCAACTCCATCCGGAAGGTCGTGCCCTCGACGCCCGAGCGCAGCCCGAGCGTTCCGCCGCACTCCTCGACGATGCCGCGGCAGATCGCCAGACCGAGCCCGAGCCCTTCGGATTTCGTGGTGAAGAACGGGTCGAACACCTGCGCCCGCACGGCTTCCGGAATGCCCGGTCCGTTATCGGCGACCTCGACGGCAATCCGCGCCTCGCCGGCCTCGACCCGTAGGGAGACCCACGGCTCCGGCCGGCCGGTCACGGCATCGAGGGCGTTCTGCAGCAGATTGACGACGACCTGTTCCAGGCGTGGCCCGTCGCCGAGCACGGCGAGATCGGGCGCAGGCGGCGGCGCATCGAGGGCGATGCCGGCTTGCGCGGCGCGCCAGGAGACGACTTCGAGGCTTCCGCGGACGATGTCGGCGAGGCGCACCGGCTCGCGCCGGCCCGAGGCCCGGCGGGCGAAGCCCTTGAGCTGGCGGGTCAGGGTGCCGATGCGCTCGGTCAGCCGACCGATCGCGGAGACGTTCTCCGCCGCATCCTCGATGCGCCCGCGGCGCACGAGAATCGCGGTGTTGTCGGCATAGGAGCGGATCGCGGCGAGCGGCTGGTTGATCTCGTGAGCCATGCTGGCCGCGAATTGCCCGAGTGCTGCGAGCCGCCCGGCCTGAGCCAGTTCGCGGCCGAGGCGCTCGCGCTCGGCCTCGGCGCGGCGGCGCTCCTCGATTTCCGCGAGAAGCTGCCGGTTGGCCTCGCTGAGCGCGTGCGTGCGTTCGGCCACCCGCGCCTCCAGCTCTTCGCGCCGGGCGGCGGCCTCGGCAAGCCGGGTCCGCATCCGCCGCCGCCGGCCCATCAGCATGGCGAGCCCGGCCCAGGCGAGACTCGTCGTCAGCAGGGCGATCAACCGCCCCTGCGCCCGCTCGCGCTGAACCGCGGCGGCGATCGGGGTCAGGGTGTGGAGGCGCCATTCCGTGCCGGGGATCGGGGCGTCGAGCATCAGCGCCGGCCAAGCGGGCTTGGCGCCGCTGCCGACCCGCACGAGGTCACCTGCATCCGAGGCCGCGTAGAGCGGCAGAGGCGAGAGCGGCGCCTCGCCGAACTCGAGCGCTTCGCGGATGCGCTTGCGCTCCGCCTCATCGACGGTGCGCAGCGCCTTGAAGCGCCAGCTCGACTCGCTCGCCACCAGCACGATGCCGCGGGCATCGGTGACGAACACGCTCTCGCGGCTCGCACGCCACGCCGCCTCGATCGCGTCGAACTCGATTTTGACGACGACGACGCCGGCTGCGCGGGGCAGCCGGCGGGCGAGATAGTAGCCCGGCCGGCCGCTGACCGTGCCGAGGGCGAATTGCGAGCCGGAGCCGGTCGCCATCGATTCCTTGAAATACGGGCGAAAGCCGTAGTCGCGGCCGATGAAGCTCTTCTCGGTCGTGGCGTTGCTCGCGGCGACCGTCACGCCGTCGGCGCTGATCACGTAGATCACGGCCGCACCGGTCGCCTCGGCGATTTGCGCGAGGCGATCGTTCACCCCCTCCACGAGGCTGCGTTCGGGCGTGGGTTCCACGACGCGGGAGATTTCGGGGTCCGCGGCGAGCGCGAGCGGCAGTGAACTCTGCGTTTGCATCTCGGCCCGAAGCGCTGCGACTTGGAGCCCGAGGGTCGAGGAGGCCGAACGCCTCAGATCGGCGAGCGCCCACCGCTCCGCCACCCGCCCGCCGAGCCAGCCCACCAGCACCAGAGCGGCGAGCCCTGCCACCACCACGAGCGCGCGGCGGTAATCCTTTGCGGACAGCGGAGCGGCGACGATCACCGCGGCCAATCCAGTCCGAAATTCCGGAACGATCCGGGACCCTGCGTGCGGTTCACCGCAACCGGCCTTCCGACGCCTTGTGCGTGCGAACGTGAAATATCATTCATTTCAGTGCTTTAACAAAAAGTTATCACCGCCGAAGAATTGGCATGCCGGTTGCCATTCCCTGATCGTAACGCAGCCATGACTGAACTGCAGAGCTGTGTGCCGAGAGGCCAAAAACAAGAGCGGACGGTACCGGAATCCTCCTCGGGAGGCGTTCGACGAACCGATCCGACGGACCGTCCATCGTCCGACAGGGAGCAACGCCCATGGCCACCGTGCCGTCCCCATTGACCGCGCCTCACGCGCCGCCCGCACCCAAGCCGCTCTACCGCACGCTGTACTTCCAGGTGCTGGTCGCCGTCGCCATCGGCATTGCCCTCGGGCATTTCTACCCGAAGCTCGGCGCCGACATGAAGCCGCTCGGCGATGCCTTCATCAAGCTCGTCAAGATGATCATCGCGCCGGTGATCTTCCTCACCGTGGTCTCCGGCATTGCCGGCATGACGAACCTCGAGAAGGTCGGCCGCGTCGGCGGCAAGGCGCTCGTCTACTTCATTACCTTCTCGACGCTGGCGCTGATCGTCGGCCTCATCGTCGCCAACATCCTCCAGCCCGGCCACGGCCTGCATATCGACCCGAACTCGCTCGATCCCAAGGCGGTCGCGACCTATGCCGGCAAGGCCAAGGAGCAGAACATCGCCGACTTCCTGATGAACATCATCCCGACCACGGCGGTCGGCGCGTTCGCGGGCGGTGAGATCCTCCAGGTTCTGTTCTTCTCGGTGCTGTTCGGCTTCGGCCTCGCCTTTCTCGGCGAGCGCGGCAAGCCGGTGCTCGACATCATCAAGGTGATGTCGGAGGCCATCTTCGGCGTCGTCAACATCATCATGAAGGTCGCCCCCATCGGCGCCTTCGGCGCGATGGCCTTCACAATCGGCAAGTACGGCATCTCGTCGCTCGCCAACCTCGCCTACCTCGTCGGCGCCTTCTACCTGACCTCGGCGATCTTCGTGCTCGGCGTGCTCGGCGCGGTCGCCCGCTACAACGGCTTCTCCATCCTCAAGCTCATCCGCTACATCAAGGAAGAGCTGATGCTGGTGCTCGGCACCTCCTCCTCGGAGTCGGCCCTGCCCTCGCTCATCGACAAGATGGAGAAGGCCGGCTGCTCGCGCCCCGTCGTCGGCCTCGTGGTCCCGACCGGCTACTCGTTCAACCTCGACGGCACCAACATCTACATGACGATGGCGGCGCTGTTCATCGCCCAGGCCACCGACACCCCGATCACCTACGGCGAGCAGATCCTGCTTCTGCTGGTTGCCATGCTCTCCTCGAAGGGTGCGGCGGGCGTGACCGGCTCGGGCTTCATCACGCTGGCCGCGACGCTCGCCGTCGTCCCCTCCGTGCCGGTCGTCGGCATGGCGCTGATCCTCGGCATCGACCGCTTCATGTCGGAGTGCCGCGCCCTCACCAACTTCATCGGCAACGCGGTGGCCTGCATCGTCGTCGCCCGCTGGGAAGGTGAGGTCGACGAGGCCAAGCTTCACGCCGCGCTGGGTGGCAAGCCGATCGCCGAGGCGGCCCTCGCCCCGGTCCTCCAGCCGGCTGAGTGATCCGGTCAGGAGGGCGCACCGTCCTGCGTCCTTCGTCCGGTATGGGAGCCGCGGCAGCCGGAATAGGGCTGCCGCGGTTTCTCGCTTTTCGAGACACACCCCAGGCTCTATAGACCGGCGCGTCGCGGCACTGCGCCGCGATTTAGGGAGGTTTCATGCTTAAGGGACGCTGCCATTGCGAGGCCATCACCTACGAGATGCCGACCGAGGTGGCCCATAGCGCGCTCTGCCACTGCTCGGATTGCCGGCGCCATTCCGGTGCGCCGATGGTCGGCTGGGCGATGGTGCCGGCCGAGCGCGTGACGATCTCCGGCGAGCCCTCCGTCTACGCCTCCTCCGAGCACGGACGGCGGCATTTCTGCGGGCGATGCGGGACCAGCCTGTTCTACGTCAACGAGCAGATGCTGCCGGGCATGATCGACGTGCTGACCGGCACCCTCGACACGCCCGAAGCCCTGCCGCCGCAGGTGCATATCCAGGTGGCCGAACGCCTCGCCTGGATGGAGGAGGCGCACCGGCTGCCGAGCTTCGAGCGGTTTCCGGCTGGCTGAGGTCGCTTAGAACGCGTGCAGCCGTCGGTGAACCCGCTCGACGAAACGCGCGCGCATCGGCTCCGTGGCGCCGTCCATGCCGGTGAGGGCGATCCAGTCGAGCCAGCAGCGCCGGGCGCAGAGTGGGCGGATGCCGAAGCGGAACAGCCGCCAATCGGGCCAGCCGACGAGCCAGAGCAGCCAGCGCGGCGAGCCGTAGGTCGTCACCACCGCGATCCTGCGGATGTTGGTGAGGCGCGGCTGAAGCACCTTCGCGCCACCCAGCGCGAAGGCCACGCCGGGTAGCCAGACCCGGTCGAACCAGCCCTTCAGCATCGCCGGCGGCCCGAACCACCATGTCGGGTAGACGAGGACCAACGCCTCGGCCCGGCGCAGGGCGGCGACATGGCCGGCGATGTCCGGCCGCTCGGCGCCCTCGTCGTAATAGGCGCCCCGCTCCTCCGCTCTCAGCCGCGGATCGAAGTTCTCCTCGTAGAGATCGAGCCGTTCGACCCGGTGGCCCGCCGCTTCGAGCGCCGCGGCGGCGGTGTCGCGCAGCGCCGCGTTGAAGCTGTCCCGGCGGGGATGGCAATGGACCAGCAGGACGCGCATCGGTTACGGGGCCGGCGCGTCCGCCGTCCGCACCCGGTCGAGCAGCGCGGCATCGGCGTAGCCGTCGGGCACGAGGCCCTTCGCTTCCTGAAAGGCGCGGATCGCGGTGCGGGTCTTGGGGCCGATCTTGCCGTCGGCGCCGCCGGCTGGATGGCCCAGCGTCGTGAGCCTCGTCTGGAGGTCGGTGCGCTCCTCGGTCGTGAGCATGCGGTCGCTCCGCGGCCAGTCGCGGCTGAAACCGGGCGCGCCGCGCAGCCGGTCGGAGAGATGGGCCACGGTGAGCGCGTAGGCGAGCGCCGTGTTGTAGCGCAGGATCACCCGGAAGTTCGGCTCCACCAGGAAGGCCGGCCCCTTCGCCCCCGTCGGCAGCAGCAGGGCGGCGCGGCGCTCCACATTGTCCGGGAAGGCGCCGTTGGTGGGCTTAAGGCCGAGCGTCCGCCACTCGGAGAAGGGCCGCTCGGTGGTCTCGTCGGCGAGCCGGTAATCGAACCCGTCCGGCAGCAGGACCTCAGAGCCCCAGCCCTCGCCCGCGCGCCAGCCGGACTGCTTCAGGAAGTTGGCGGTCGAGGCGAGCGCGTCGGGCACCGAGTGCCAGATGTCGCGCCGGCCGTCGCCGTCGAAATCGACCGCGTGGCGCAGGAAGGCGGTCGGCATGAACTGGGTATGGCCCATGGCGCCGGCCCAGGATCCGCGCATCCGTTCCGTGTCGGCATCGCCGTCGGCGAGAATCTTCAGGGCCGCGACGAGTTCGTCGCGCCAGAGGCCGGGCCGGGCGGGATCGCCGCAGGCCAGCGTCGCCAGCGCCGGCACGACGGGACGGATGCCGGAGCCTTCGAGGGCGGCCCCGTAATTCGACTCGACGCCCCAGAAGGCGACGAGAACATGCCGATCGACGCCGTAGGCCGGCTCGATCCGCCCGAGAACCTCGGACCACTGGGCGAGCTTGGCTTGGCCCGTCGCGATCCGCTCCGGCGTGACGCTCGCCTCGATATACTCCCAGACCGGTTTCACGAACTCGGCCTGCGATCGGGTCGCCGGCACCACGGCCGGATCGGGTGCGACCCCCGACAGGGCCGGCTCGGTCACCGTCCGAGGCACGCCGCGCTCCTCGGCGAGCGTCTTCAATTCACCGAGGCAGCGCGCGAAATCCGGCGGCGCCGGATCGGTCGGTGCCTCGGCCCGCGCCGGGATCGGCCCGGCGAGGATCGCGGTGGCGAGAAGGAGCGCTTTGGCAGAGGGCTGCATCGGGGCAGCCTTAACCATTTCTCCGGCCGATCGCGAGGCCGGGCGCGTCAGCTTCCGAAGGCGCTCGCCCGGGCGAAGGCGGCGGCGAAGCCGGAGAGCGGCACGGTGATGATCGTCGGCTCCTTGGCGTCCGGCTTCGTCGCCGAGATGGTGAGGCTGGTCGCCGTCTTCATCGTGTCGGTGGCCAGCGTCGGCAGGCTGACCGGCACGAGGCAGCCGTCGCTGACGCAGAACGAGTAGGGCGCACCCTTGCCGAGTTGCCGGTCGTCGAGCTTGAACGAGACGCCGGGCTCGATCTGAAGGCCGAACGGCATCAGGATCAGCCCCTCGCTCTTCCCGTCCTTGGGCGGCCTCAACTCGAGGCTGAACAGCCGCTTGCCCGTGCGTCGATCGCCCTGCGACTGGATGATCACGCAATCGGTGCGCGCCTCGGCGCGGTTGCAGTTCATCGTCCAATCGCCGTAGCTCTCGCTGACCGAGCTGGCGCCGGGGGGCCACTGGGCCGATCCGGAGGCGGCCGCGGGCTCCAGCACCGTACCGGAGGGGGCGGTGCTCGCCGGCTCTTTCGCCTCTTCCTTCTTCGGGGCCGGCTTGCGCGGGCGCGGCTTCGGTCGCGCGGCCGGCTCGGCGGGGGCGGCCTCCGGAGTGGTCTCGGCGGCGCCATCCTGAGCGACGGCCATGTCCGGCCCGACCAGGGCCATCAATCCGGCGAGCAGAAGCGCCGTGGAGGACGCGGTTCCGCGGGACAGGGACGGCATGGTGGAGCTCCTGCGAGTGTCGTCCGGGGCTCTGGGGGTACCTCACAAAATGCTACAGCACCGATCGTCTCCTTTGCGGGGACAGCGGCGCGGCAGGCGGGTCGTGAGAACCACTAAGCCCTTGTTTTATCGTGCTCTCTTGTGCCGAACCGTATCCACTTCGGCGGCTAGCGCTCTAGCTCCGCTTGCCCGAGGATGCAATTGCATGAACGCCGCACAGCACTGCGACAATGGACTTTGCGGTCGAGCCTGGAATGATTCCACAAAAATCAGGACAATATCGCATCTGAGGGTGGGACTATTGAGCAATCGATGGCGTTGGGAACGGTCATGAGCAGCCTCTACGATCACGTCCCGCGCGATGCGCGCGGTATCCCCCATCCCCTGTCGCAATACCGCGGCAAGGTGGTCCTGGTGGTCAACACCGCCTCGAAATGCGGGTTCACACCGCAATATCAGGGCCTCGAGACCCTGTGGCGGCGCCATCGTGCCCGCGGCCTCGTGGTACTCGGCCTGCCCTGCAACCAGTTCGGCGCCCAGGAGCCGGGCGATGCCGCCGCCATCGAGCAGTTCTGCTCGCTGACCTACGACGTGACCTTTCCGGTCCTCGCCAAGGTCGAGGTCAACGGCCCCGGCGCCGACCCGCTCTACGTCGATCTCAAGCGCGAGAAGCCCGGCCTGTTCGGCACCCAAGCCATCAAGTGGAACTTCACGAAGTTCCTGATCGGCCGGGACGGCCGGGTGATCGACCGCTTCTCGCCGTCCACGAAGCCCGAGGCCCTGGACGGTGCGATCGAGCGGGCCCTGGCGGAGGCGGGTGAGTAACCCTTAACGCCCCGCCCGCGCCGGATCGATCGCCGGCAACTCGCCGGGGGGGAGGCCAGGGATCGCGGCGGACGCCTGCGGCGCCTCAACGCCGCGAGCGCGGTTGGCAAGTGCCACGGTCAGCTTCTCGGCGGGGTCCGAGCCCATCAGGGCCAGCACCTCGGCCATCTTGCGCGGGTTCATCGCCAGCACGATCGGCACCAGCGTTTCGAGGTTCAGGCGGTCGAAGACCCGAGCTGCGTCCTTCGGCTTCATCGTCTCGTACATGAGGACGATGCCCTTCATCCCGGCCTTCTCGGCCTCGGCGCGCTTGGTCCCCTCGGACCCGACCTTGTCCTCGGCCCCCTTCAGGTCGGCGACACCGGTTTCGAGCTTGCGCTCGGCGTCCTTGAGCATCTGCTCGCGCAGGTCGAGTTCGTCACGGCGTTGCTTGAGGGTGTCGCGTCGCGCCGCGAGCTTTTCCAGGATCGCCCGCTCGCTGTCCGACACCGGCTCAGGCACCTGCGGCTGGTAGACCGGCGGCGGGGCGGGTTCCGCTTTCTTCGGCGGCGCCGAGACGGAGCCCGTGGTCGTCGGGTCCGTCGGCTCGTAATTGGTGCGTGCCTTGGCCAGCACACGGGCGAAATCCGGCAGCGGCGCGCCGGGCACCGGCTCGTCTGCGGCGACCAGCGCGGTGAGCTTGAGCACGAGAAGCCCGATCGCCGCCAGGGTCACGGCGTCGATCAGGCGCAGCCGGAAGGGGCGCGCCGGAAGGCTCGCGAGACGTGCGAGTCGGCGCGCGGGAAGGGTCATGCGGCCCTGGCCCGGAGGCGATCGAGGGCGCGTTCGGACAGAGCCTGGGCCGCGGCGAGTGCCGCGCCGACGCGCTCGCCGTTGCCGATGGCGGGCACGGACTCGACGGCCACCGGACGCGGCGCGGCGGCGGGCGCTGCCGTGGCGGTGGTCCGCGCTTGGCCGACGATGGCCGCGATGCGGCTGATGACACTTTCCCCCGCCTGCACATGCGCGGCGAGATCGGTGCTGGTGCGCTCGGCACCGGCGAGACGCTCGGTCAGCGTCCGGTCGCACTCATCGAGGGTGGCGCGCAGGCCGGCGATGGCCCGCTCGGCGGTGGCGCTCGCCACCATGAGGTCGCCGATGGTGGAGCGCAGGGCCGCCTCGTCCGCCTTGAGCCGGTTGATGCGCCCCGACAGCTTCACCGAGGAGGCGATGGTGGCAACCAGAAGAACGGCGACGAGCACGTCGGCGGCCATCGAGACGAAGAAGGTCATCATGGTCTTCCCTGCCGCTACCCGTCGTTACGGTTCTGCATCGAGATCTCGTAGGCCTGCAGTGTTGTGCGGGACTGCCGCAGCGGCCGGGCGATCTGCACCGCGATCGCGTCGTCGATCCGGCCGATCCGCCCTTGCGTCAGCGCCCAGTCGCCGCAACGCACGGTGATGAGGTCGGAAGGCTTGCGGTCGAACATCAGCGTGTCGCCGACCTTGAGGTTGAGCACCCGCTTCAGGGGCAGCGTCACCTCGTGCAGCACCGCCTCCATGTCCACATCCGCCTGCCAGATCTCGGTGGCGAGATGGCTCTCCCAGACCTGATCGCGCCCGAGCCGCTCGCCCATGAAGCTCTGCATCAGCAGATCGCGGATCGGCTCGACCGTCGCGTAGGGAAACAGGATCTGCATCCCGCCGCCGCGCCCGTCCATGTCGAGCTTGAGCGTGATCAGGATGGCGGCGTTGCCGGGCCGGGTGATGGTGGCGAAGCGCGGGTTGGTCTCGATCCGGTCGATGCCGAAGCGCACCGGCGAGAGCGGCTGGAACGACAGTTCGAGGTCGGTGAGGATGATCTCGACGAGGCGGCGCACGAGGCTCATCTCGATCGTGGTGAAGGGCCGCCCGTCGAGCCGGCTCGACGAGCCGCCGCGCTTGCCCCCCAGCAGCAGGTCCATGGTCGAGTAGGCGAGCGTCTGCTCGACGGTGACGAGGCCCGAGCCCTCCCAGGAATCGGCCTTGAACACGCCGAGCAGGGTCGGCAACGGGATCGCGTTGAGATAGTCGCCGAAGCGGACCGAGGTGATGTTGTCGAGGGTCACCTCGACGTTGTCCTGGAAGAAGTTGCGTAAGGACGTCGACAGCAACCGGATCATCCGGTCGAAGACGATTTCCAGCATCGGCAGGCGTTCGTACTGGACGACGCCCGAATCGACGATGGCGCGCACGCCCCCCGCGCCGGAAGCGGAGAGTTCGCGCAGCGAGAAGCCGAGGACGCCGTCGATCTCGTCCTGATTCAGGATGCGGTCGTTGCCGGCGAGTTCGGGGAGATTCTCGGTCTCCCCGTCCTCGATCATCGTCGCCCATTCGGCGGCGACGTCGCCCGCACTCTTGGTCGTGCCCTGCTCGGCGAGCGCCGCGCCCCACTCCTCGGCCAGCGACGCGTCGCCGCCACCGCCCTCGCCGCCCTGCTCGGCAAAGGCGGCCGCCCAATCGTCCTCCAGCTCGTCCTCGGGGCCGATCATGCCTGTCGCGCGCTCGCGTCTGTCTTACGAAAGGGGGATTCGGAGAGATCTGGGTTTCGGGACGGGATGGCCGCGCGGTTCACTGGACGATCACGTCCTTGAACAGCACCGCCTCGGCCTTGGCCGGGTGCAGCGCGATGTTGACCCGCCGCAGCAATTCCTCGCGCAGGCGGTAGAGACCGGCGGAACCGGCCAGATCGCTCGCCCGGATCTCGCGCAGGTAGGTCTGGAAGGCGTCCTCGACCCGCGGCATCAGCGGCTTGACCGTCGCCTCCACCTTGGCGTCCTTCAGCTCCAGCGCGACGCGCAGCTTGAGCACGTTGGCCTTGGTCGCCCCCGGATCGGGGCTGAGGTTCACCAGCATGTCGCGCATGTCGAGGAACACCGCCTGCGCCTTCGGGTCGAGCTTCTCGGCCCCGTGCTCGCCGTGGTCGGCATGCGCGGCCCGGCTCTTCATGAAGAAGAACCCGCCCCCGCCGCCGCCGAGCAGCAGCACCGCGGCCGCGATGATGATGAGCTTCTTCTTGGACTTCGGCGCTTCGCCTGAGCCCTCCTCGCCGTCCGCCGCGGGCGCCTTCTTCGGCTTCTTGGCCATGTGCTGCTCGTCGGCAAACCGGGTCGGGGCGATGGGCGGGGCTCGCGCGCGGCGCGCAATCCCCTTGCCTCCGTTCTCGGCCGACGTGGTTAACCTTCGGTTAAGGCGGCAGAACTTGCCGGGTCGGACTTGCCGCCGTCCCGCGGCGGGCTGGTGTCGGTCCAGGGCTCGGCTTCCAACAAGCCACTGATCATTAAGGTAAAAACCAAGTTTCAGGGATTGGCACGGCCCCTGCGGTGGAGAGCACGAACCCGTCGCCATCCGAGGCACACCATGCAGAACGCGCTCTTCGTCGGAGTCTCCGCCCAGACCGCCCTGGCTCGCGAACTCGACGTCATCGCCAACAACATGGCCAACGTCTCGACCACCGGCTTCAAGGCGCGCTCGGCCCGCTTCCAGGAATATCTGATGCCGGTGGCCTCCGCCGACAGCTTCCAGCGAACCGACCGCCGCGTCTCCTACGTCATCGACCAGGGCACCCCGCTCGACCTGACGCAGGGGCCGGTGGAGTCCGACAGCAACCCGATGCACGTGGCCCTGCGCGGCGACGCCTTCCTCACCGTCCAGACGCCGCAAGGCCTGCGCTACACCCGCAACGGCGCCTTCGAACTCGACGCCACCGGCAACCTCGTCACCTCGGACGGCCATGCGGTGCAGGGCGACGGCGGCCCGATCACCATCGGGCAGCAGGAGACGGGGCTCGCCATCGCCCCCGATGGCACGATCTCGACCAATCTCGGCATCCGCGGCCGGCTGCGCCTCGTCACCTTCGCCAACGCGCAGGCGCTGAAGTCGGAGGGCGCCAACCTGTTCTCATCCGAGGCGCCCGCGCGGCCCGCCGGCCCCGGTGTCCATCTGGAGCCCGGTGCGCTGGAGCGCTCCAACGTGAAGCCGGTGGTGGAGATGACCCGGCTGATGGATGTGAACCGCACCTACTCGATGGTCTCGAGCGTGATTTCGCGCCTCGACGAACTGCGCGGCACGGCGATCCGCCGTCTCGCCGACGTCGCCTGACACACCGGCTCTAGCCCTCTGTTTTGTCACGCTTTCTTTCGACGAACCGGCCTCCGCTTCGTCGGAAAGCGCTCTAAGGACCGACGCCGATGCGCGCCCTCTACGCCGCTGCTACGGGCATGGCGGCCCAGGAACTCAACGTTCAGGTCATCTCGAACAACATCGCGAACCTGCGCACCACCGGCTACAAGCGCCAGCAGGTGCATTTCCAGGATCTGCTCTACCAGAACCTGCGCCGCTCCGGCTCCTCGACCTCGGACCAGAACACGATGCTGCCTGCCGGCCTCGCGCTGGGCTCGGGCGTGAAGACCACCTCGACCGCCCGTGCGATGAGCCAGGGGCCGCTGGCGCAGACCGAGAAGGATTACGACGTCGCGATCCGCGGCGAGGGCCTGTTTCGCGTCCGCCTGCCGGATGGGCGCACCGCCTATAGCCGCGACGGTTCGTTCGACCTCGACGCGCAAGGGCAGATGGTCACCCGCGACGGCTACCTTCTCGATCCGGGCGTGACGGTGCCGAACACCGCGACCTCGGTGACGATCTCGGCCACCGGTGCGGTGCAGGCGACCATGCCCGGCCAGACCGCGCCCCAGGCGCTCGGCCAGTTCCAACTCGCTCGCTTCGTCAACAAGGTCGGCCTCGAATCGATCGGCGACAACCTGTTCGTCGAGACCGCCGCCTCGGGCCCCGCCATCACCGGCCTGCCGGGCTCGGAAGGCTTCGGCAATCTGCAGCAGCGCTACCTCGAAGAAGCCAACGTCAACGCGGTCACCGAGATCTCGTCGCTGATCGCGGCGCAGCGCGCCTACGAGATGAACTCCAAGGTCGTCACCGCCGCCGACCAGATGCTCTCCACCACCTCGCAGATGTTCCGCGGCTGAGGATTCGACCCGTGATGCACGCCCTCCGGCCGATCCGCCGTCCCGTCCCGCTGGCCGTCACCCCGCTCTCCCGCGGCGTGATCGGCCGGACCGTCCTCGCGCTGGCCGCTTTCCTCGCGGTGACCCTGTTCACCCTGCCGCTCATGGCCGCCGGCACGACGCTGCGCCTGCGGGGCGACGTCACCGCCCGCGGCGACACCCTCAGCTTCGGCGACCTCGTGGAAGGCGCCCCCGCCGAGCTTGCCGCCCGCGCGCTGTTCCGGGCGCCGGCCCTCGGCGCGGTCGGCACGATCCAGGCACGCCGGATCATCGAGGCGGCGGCCTCCCTCGGCCTGACCGGAATCGAGACCGGCGGGCGGGTCCAGGTGACGGTGCAGCGTGCTGCCCGCCGGGTCGGGGCGACGGAGATCGAGGCGGCGCTCAAGCGCGCGCTGGAGACCGGTTACGGCCTCGATCCGAAATCCCTCTCGGTGCGCCTCGACGGCGATGCGCCGATGCTGCTCGCCCCGCTCGATCTCGACGGGCAGGCGGCGGCGGTCGATGTCACCTACGATCCGCGCACGCGCCGGGTCGCCGGCCTTGTGGTGCTCGGCGAGCGTCAGGCCTCGCTTCGGGTCGCCGGCGTGGCGGTCGAGACCCGCGAGGTCGCGGTGCTGACCCGCACCCTCAACCGCGGCGAGGCGATCGCCAGCGCCGACCTCACCGTCGAGCGCCGCCCGCGCGACGGCGTGCCCAACGACGTGCAGGGCGCGCCGACGCTGGTCGTCGGACAGGTGGCGCAGCGTCCCCTCAGCGCCGGCGCCGTCCTGCGCTCCGGCGACGTGGCGCCGCCCGATCTCGTCGCCCGCGGCGACAGCGTCGCCATCGTGTTCGAAACCCCCGGCGTGTCGCTGTCGCTGCGCGGCATCGCCAACGAGAGCGGCCGGCTCGGCGCCAGCGTCTCGGTGACGAATGCCGCCTCGAAGAAGGTGCTGCAGGCCGTGGTGATCGCCCCGGGGCGGGTCTCGGTGGGCCCGATCTCGCAGCCTCAGCCGATCCTTCAGGCCAGCGCGGCCCCGTGAACCGCGCCTCCTCCCTTCCGTCTCTCTCCCCTTCCCGCCAGCGCCGGACCCATCCGATGACCGCTCGCCGTCCCCGTCTCTCCCGCCTCGCCGTGATCCTGGCGCTCGCGCCGCTCGGCGCCTGCAACACCGTGGACCGCCTCTCCCAGGTCGGCGCCACGCCGACGCTCTCGGCGATCGAGGACCCGACCGCCCAGCCCGGCTACCGGCCGGTGCGCATGGCGATGCCCGACACGAGCCCCGTCTCCTACGCGCCGAACTCCCTGTGGCGCACGGGCTCGCGGGCCTTCTTCAAGGATCAGCGCGCCGCGCGCATCGGCGACCTGCTCACCATCAAGGTCAACGTGACCGACCGGGCCAACCTCAACAACGAGACCAAGCGCTCGCGCACGAACGCGGAAGGCTTCGGCCTGCCCAACGCCTTCGGCCTGGAGAACAGCGCGGGCGTGGCCGCGGCCGGCATCGCTCCGGACAAGCTCATCAACGGCACCTCGACCTCGTCGAGCGACGGGGCCGGCTCGGTTCAGCGCGCCGAGACGGTGACCACCAACGTCGCCGCGGTCGTCACGCAGGTGCTGCCCAACGGCAACCTCGTGGTCGAGGGCAAGCAGGAGATCCGCATCAATTTCGAGGTGCGTGAGCTGATCGTGGCCGGCGTGGTGCGGCCCGAGGACATCGAGTCGGACAACACCATCGATTCGAGCAAGATCGCCCAGGCCCGCATCGCCTATGGCGGCCGCGGCCAGATCACCGACGTGCAACAGCCCCGCTACGGCCAGCAGCTCGTGGATATCCTGCTGCCGTTCTGATCTTCTCTCGCGAAACACCCGCCCCACCGCCGTGTCCGAAGGTGACATGAGCGGTGACCGGGCGTTCGCTGAAGCGCTTCCAAAAGGAGGGAGCCGGCGCCCTCCCCAAGCCAAAAGCGAGAGCCGCGCCTTGGATATCGGATCCAGGACGCGGCTCTCGCCTGTTGTTCCGCATCGTCGTCTTCCGAAAGCCGGCCCCCGTTCGGGGCGCGGCTCCGAACGCGTCAGTGCTCGGTGCCGGGCCGGTTCGGGCGCGGTGCTTCGCCGTGGGCCTCGGTGAAGGCCGAGCGGTGCGGGTCGTTCTTCGACTGCGCCACCCGGCCCCGCTGCCAGATCGCGAAGGCCGCGACGAGGACAATGGTGACGATGGCGAGCAGCGGAATGAGCACGTCGTTCGACATCGCCATTTCCTCCGATGATTGTGTTCGGGGGCAAGCGGCGCGCGGATGAAAAGGTTCCGGAAGATCGTGCTTAGATATCACACCGCGCTGCGGCAAGTTTTCACAAGTCTTTGACGGGCTTCGGAACGATGCCACTTCACGGCTTCGCGAGCGAAAAGCGTTCGTGAGCCGGCCGTAGCGCCGCGGGATGGCGCGCACTCAGGGCCCGGCTCCGCCGAGGCGGCGTTGTCCGCTCGCGTCCGGTTTCTCGCCCCATCGATGCCAGGCCATACGAGGTCGATGTCGCACGGCGACCGCCGGGGCGTCATCGCAGCCCCGGACCGTGCCGCCGATGCTTACAGGCTCCGCGAGAACACCAGCGGGCCGCCCTGCGGACCGCGGCCGTAGGGCGAGGGCGAGAGGGAGGGACGGCCGTAGACGGTGGGCGTGCGCGCTTTGGCGACTTCCTCGGCCAGCGCCTTGATCAGCCCCTCGGAGACGGCGCGGGCGGTGGCGAGCACCTGTTGGTTGGTTTCCACCACGGCGGCGAAGCGATGCTGGGCCGCTTTCAGCGCCTCGAGCCCCTCCGGCGCGAAGCGGGCGAGCGCGATCGCGTTGGCCTTGGCCGCCTCCAGGCCGTTCATGTAGGCGGAGGCGAGTTCGGATTTCGACACGGAGTCCGTCAGCGCCTGGGCGATGCGCCCGGCCCGCACGCCGTCGCTCTCGCGGGTCAGCACCGCTTCCAGCTCGATCATGGTGGCGAGCAGCCCGCGCACGAAGGTCTGGGCCGAGGGGCGGTCGGTGAGGCGCAGGGCGAGGGTCCGATCAGCGGCCATTGCCCGCCTCCTGCATGCGCATCATCTCGGAGTAGACCTGATTACTGATGCCGACGCCGCCGGTCTTCACGATGGCGTTGGCGTATTCCTTGGTCATCATCGAGCGCCAGACGCCGCCGCCGGTGCCGTTCTCGCCGAGGGGGCCGTCGGTACCCTCGCTCTGCGTCAGCTTCTCCAGGCTGTCCTCCAGGAACATCTTCTCGAAGTCATCCGCCGTCTTGCGGGCTTTGGCCGAGGCGGAGGCCTTGGCGGTGTCCATCGTGTCGGCATCGGTCTTGGCGAGCGAGCCGATCAGGTTCTTGCCGACGCCGACGGCGGCCGACGCCGCGAAGGTTGCGAGGGGCAGCATGGTGCGGTCTCCCAATCCGAAAAAAGTTACATCAGCTCGATGTCGGCCTGGAGCGCGCCGGCCGTCTTGATCGCTTGAAGGATCGAGATCAGGTCGCGCGGGCCGACGCCGAGGGCGTTGAGGCCGTCGACGAGTTCGCGCAGGCTCACGCCCTCCTTCACCAGGGCGAGCTTGTTGCTGTCGCCGGTATCCACCTTCACCCCGGTGCGCGGCACCACCGCGGTCTGGCCGTTCGACAGCGGCGCGGGCTGGCTCACCATCGGCTGCTCGGTGATCGTCACCGTGAGGTTGCCTTGCGCGATGGCGACCGTGGAGACGCGCACGTCGCGGCCCATCACGATGATGCCGGAGCGCTCGTCCACCACGACGCGCGCGGTCTGGTCGGGCTCGACCTTGAGCTGCTCGACTTCGGTGATGAGGCGGATCATGTTGCCGCGGTACTTGGCCGGAATCTGGAGGGTGATCGTCGCCGGGTCGGTCGGCTCGGCGGTGTCGGCCCCCATGAAGTCGTTGATCGCCGAGGCGATCCGCTTGGCGGTGGTGAAGTCGGGGTTGCGCAGCGACAGCCGCAGCGAGCGCGCTTCGTTGAGCTTGAACGCCATCTCGCGCTCGACCAGCGCGCCGTTGGAGATGCGCCCGTTGGTCGGCACGCCGCGGGTGATCTTGGCGGCCTCGCCCTCCGCCGCGAAGCCGGCGATCGCCACTGAGCCCTGCGCCAGGGCGTAGATCTCACCGTCGGCGCCGAGCAGGGACGTCGCCACCAGCGTGCCGCCCTGAAGCGACTTGGCGTCGCCGAGCGAGGAGACCGTCACGTCGATATGCGTGCCCTGGGTCGCGAAGGGGGGGAGGTTGGCCGTCACCATCACCGCCGCGAGGTTCTGGGTGCGCATGGTCGCGCCGCGGGTGTTGATACCGAGCCGCTCCAGCATCGCCTGCAGGGACTGCTTGGTGAAGGGGATGTTGTTGAGGGTGTCGCCGGTGCCGTTGAGGCCGACCACGATGCCGTAGCCGACGAGCTGGTTGGTACGCACGCCCTCGACGGCGGCAAGATCCTTCACCCGCGACAGGGCGCTAGCGGGGGCAGGCGGCAGCAGGACCGCGAGGCAGGCGAGCACCGCGACGAGACGGCGGGCGAACAGGGCAGGTGACAGGGGACGAGGCAGGGGCATCGGAACTCGGCAGCCGGACCAGGCGACTTTACGCCGGTTCGATCTCTGCCAGGGCCGTGCCAAACCATAAGGTATTGATGGCGGGCACGTTTTTCTTTTTCGGTGCCGCCGGAGTGGCGTGAGGGACGAGAGCGTTTCCTGCCGCCCCGGCAGCTTCTGCCGGGCTGTTTACCCGCGCTTAACCCTGTCGGCCGATGTCTTCGGAGATCGGCGCCCGCCGTGCATCGGTGGGTGCGAGAAGGTTTCGGACCATCATGCGCGTCGACACACGCTTTGCCGCGGCCGCCGCGGGTGCGCTCAACGCCACCCGCCGCGCCGCCGCGCCGGGCGCCTTCGCCCCAGCGACGGGCGCGGAAGAGACGCCCCGGGCGGCGACCGCGGGCGCAAGCCAGACCGGCATGCTCACCGGGCTCGACGCCCTCCTCACGCTCCAGGGCCAGGACGGGGCCGACGCGCAGAAGGAGCGCCGCCGCCGCTCGGTGCAGCGCGGGCACGACCTGCTCGACGGGCTCGACCGGCTGAAAGCCGCGCTGATCGGCGGCCGGGTGGCGACGCGCGACCTTCTAGCCATCGCCGGCCGCCTCGCCGAGCGGAATGCGGAGAGCGGTGATCCTCGCCTCGACGGGCTGGTGGCCGAGATCGAACTGCGCGCCGCGGTGGAACTCGCCAAGCTCGAAGCGGCGCGCGGCGCCTGAACACGAAAAGGGCCGGACCCCTTTTTGAGGTCCGGCCCGCACGATCACCAGTAATAGGGCCGGGGTCGGTAATAGCCGTAGGGCCGGTAGAGCGGCCGCGGGCGATAATATCCGGGGGGCGGGCCGCCCCAGTAGCGCCGTGGACCCCAGTTCGGGCGGCAGATGCCCCAGGGATTGGGGTGGAAGCCCGGCCCGCAGCCACCGGCGGTGCGCTCCACGAGCGCGTTGTCCGTCGTGGTCGCGAGGGGCGCGGGGCTGAAGGGCGCCGCCTGAGCGCTGCCCGCGACACCGAGGCTGCCGGCGATCACCGCAGCCAATGCGAACGCCTTCGCGTGCGTCATCGTACGATTTCTCCGTTGCGGCCGGAATAGACGGCCGATGCCGGAAGCTAGGTTTGCCTCGATGAACCGAAGCTGACTGGATCCCCGCCTCCCGCGGTGCTGTGCGATCACTGTTCGCGAGCGCAGTACACATCGATGTGATGGGTGAAGGGGGCTTCCGTTGCTTGTCGGGTGGCTGCCAGGCGCCTTACCCAAGCCGCAGACTCTGCGAGGATGCTGCCGTCCCTTCCGCTCAGTGTCTCGGCGCGATTGACGGCCCCGCTCCGATCTCCGACAAGGCTGCCCGCGTGAGCGGGCGCGCGCCGGTCTCGCCGGATCGCCAAGGGAATCGTCCGCGCCGCGATGCTGTTCAACTCCTTCGTCTTTCTGCTCGCCTTCCTGCCGGCCGCGCTGGTGCTGCACGCCGCCGCCGAGCGCTATCGGCCGCAGGCGCGGCTGCCGCTTCTCGTCGGGCTGTCCTTCGTCTTCTACGCGTGGTGGGATTGGCGCTTCCTGCCGCTGCTCCTCGCCTCCATCGGCGTGAACTGGCTCGTGGCCCGCGCCCTGCCGCGGGACCGGACAGGCTGGCTGTTTCCGGTGGCGCTCGCGGGCAACCTCGCGGTGCTCGGCGCATTCAAGTATCTCGGCCTCCTCACCGATCTCGCCGACCTGATCCCAGGCATCGATCTCCCGCGGATCGATCTCGCCCTGCCGCTCGGGATCTCGTTCTTCACTTTCCACCACATCATGTACCTGACGGACCTCAGGGCCGGGCGCGCGCCTGACTTCGGGCTCACCCGCTACGCCCTCTACATCGCCTTCTTCCCGCAGGTTCTCGCCGGCCCGCTCGTGCGCTGGAGCGAGATCATGCACCAGTTCGAGGAGCGCCCCTATGCGCGCTCCGACGCCGCCGAGCGGATCGGGCGCGGGTTGATGCTGCTGACCGTGGGCCTCACTAAGAAGGTGTTCCTCGGCGATCCGCTCTCAGGTTACGTCAACCCGGTGTTCCAGGCGGCCGCCGCTGGCAAGGCGGTGACGATGGCCGAGGCGTGGCAGGCGACGCTCGGCTTCACCTTCCAGATCTATTTCGACTTCTCCGGCTACACCGACATGGCGCTCGGCCTCGCGCTCCTGTTCGGCATCGTGCTGCCGCAGAACTTCGACGTGCCCTACCGCGCCACTTCGCTGCGCGACTTCTGGCGGCGCTGGCACATGACGCTGTCGCGCTTCCTGCGCGACTACCTCTACATCGCTCTTGGCGGAAACCGCCGCGGCCTCGCGATGCAGGTCTGCGCGCTGTTCGCCACCATGACGCTGGGCGGCCTCTGGCACGGGGCGGGCTTGACCTTCGTCGCCTGGGGCGCTGCCCACGGTGTGGGCCTCGGGGCGGGCGTGCTCTGGCGCCGGGCGGGCGGACGGCTGCCGCATCTCCTCGGCTGGGCGCTGACGGCCGGGTTCGTGATCCTGACCTGGGTCCTGTTCCGCGCATCCTCGTTCGAGGCGGCTTTGGCGATCTACAAGGGGCTGTTCGGGTTGGCCCCCGCGGGAACGGGCTTCAAGTGGCGCACCATCGCGATTGCCGCCGCCGTCGCGATGATCGGCCCCACCGCCTGGGCCTCCGTGCACCGCCTGCCGCCGAATCGCTGGCTCGCGGCCGCCTTCGCCCTGTTGTTCGTCGTCGTGCTCCTCAAGATCGGGGACGATGCGAACTACGAATTCATCTACTTCCAGTTCTGAGATGGCATCCATCTCCGGCAGTCCTGGGCCGCGGGAATGGGCGGCCTTCGCGCGCCTGTTCGGGCGCACCGCAATCGGCCTCATCGCGGGCTACCTCGCGCTCGCCTTCCTGATCGATCCCTACGACAGCGGGCGCTCGACCTTGTTCTCGGCCGGCGCCGTGCGCCCGCAGGGCCCGCGCACCGCCGCCGCGTCACGCGGGCGCGACCCGGCTTTCGCGGCGGCGGTGTTCGGCAATTCCCACATTCAGCTGATCGAGCCCGCGCGGCTCACGGCGGCGACCGGCATTCCCTTCGTGCAGCTCTCCGTGCCCGGAACCGGCCCCGGAGAGCAACTCGCATTGCTCGGGTGGTTCCTGCGCCACCATCCGGCGCCGAAGGCCGTGATCCTCTCCGTGGACGACGCGTGGTGCACCGGCGATCCGGCGCTGCCCAGCGACAGGCCGTTCCCGTTCTGGCTCTACAGCTCCGATCCGCTCTCCTATCTCCGGGGTCTCCTGCGCGTGTCCGTGGCGCAGGAGGTCGCCGGCCGCATCGGCTGGCTCGTCGGCGCGCGCGCCAAGCGTGCGGTCGCCGACGGCTGGTGGGACTACGAACTGGATTACCTGAGGTTCGGCGCCCTCGATGACGAACGCGCCCGCGCCGCACGCGAAACACCGATCCCCGACGCGGTCGCTCCGGGCAGGGCCGGGCCGGACTTTCCCGCCGCGGATCGTCTGGCCACCGCCCTCGCCGCACTGACGGCCGAGACCGCCGTGGTCATGGTGTTCCCGCCGGTCTACGCCGCCGGCCTCCCCCGGCCCGGCACGCCGCGCGCCCACGCCGAGGCTGCGTGCCGGAATGCTGTGGCGGCGGCGCTGCAGCGGCACGGACGCAGCGCGCTCATCGACGCGCGTCGCGAGCGGCCGGCCCTCCACGATCCCGGCCTGTTCTTCGATCAGACCCATTACCGGCACGCCCTCGCCCGCCCCCTCGCCGACGAGATCGCCGCCGCCCTCGTCCGGCTGCGCGGTGTGCCCTGAAGCGGGATGGCCTCATCGTCGAACACATCCCTGCCTTCGAGAGCAGCGTACACCGTGCGCCTGCGACAGCGAATTCGCCGGCTCAACCTGATGTCGGGCCGGGGGCCACCTAAGCGTGTCGTCTTTGCCGCATCGCGAGAGCTTTTTACGCGAGATCGTGCGAGGGGGCATCCGCGCGTTGTAGAGCTTGCCCGGCTCGATTATAGCCTCGCCGACGATCGCCGCTAACCGGCAGGGAGCGCGAGGATAAGACGATGGCGAAGGTCACGATCGAGGACGGCTACAGGCCCTCCGACGACGAGCCCTTCATGAATGAGCGGCAGCGCGAGTATTTCCGGCGCAAGCTGCTCAATTGGAAGAGCGAGATCCTGCGCGAGGCGCAGGGGACTCTCACCGCGCTTCAAAGCGAGAACGAGAATCATCCGGATATCGCCGACCGCGCCTCCTCGGAGACGGACCGGGCGATCGAGTTGCGGGCCCGCGACCGCCAGCGCAAGCTGACGAGCAAGATCGATGCGGCCCTGTCCCGGCTGGAGGATGGCTCCTACGGCTTCTGCGAGGAGACCGGCGAGCCGATCTCGCTCAAGCGGCTCGATGCGCGGCCGATCGCGACCCTGTCGCTGGAAGCCCAGGAACGCCACGAGCGCCGCGAGCGCGTCTATCGCGACGACTGACCCGGCGCGCTCCGGCGTTCCTCAGCGCGGTCCCTCCTCAGGCGCCGCGCAGGCTTGCTGATGCGGTCCCCGTTTGGATCAAGCGGAAACCGTATCACCCCACCGATCGACCGCGGTGCGGCCCTGCACGGGGATAGCAGTACGGCGCGGGCCGATATCAGCTCCCGCGCTCGCCCGGCCCGACAGGCGGATGTAGGTCGCCCTCCCCTGCCCGCACGGGGCCGACACGCCTCAGTAATGCGGTGGTGGTGGCTCCGGTGCGCCGCTGGCGCTCCGGAAGGCGCTGTCCTCGACTTGCTCTTGCAACCGGCCGAGCTGCCGGGTGAGCCGGTCGATCACCTTCCACTGCGCGGTGATGGCCGCGTTCAGATCCTCGATCACGGTCTCCTGCTCGGTCAGCCGAATTTCGAGACGTGCAAGGCGATCGGTGTCGGGCGGAAGTTCGCTCATCGCCCAATCATGCCCGGAGCGGCCGCTGCCTGACAACTGGCTCTGACGAAAGGGGTGGATGAACCCCGTCCCGTTCACCATCGGATGCGAGCATGAGCGTTATGCTCCCTCGGAATGGCTATCGGATGAGGGCCGGACTCATACGGTCTGAGATCGCGCCGTCGAATTCTGTCTCATGTTGGTGTTGGCATCTTCGTGTGCCGACATGACTGCCGTCTATAGATTTTATCGATGATCGGACTGGCATTGGCCGAATTTGGCCAAAGTTGATCCCCTTCGATTTCAAAAATAGTATGATCGGACCAACCGTAAACCCCAGTGTCTTGTGTTCGCATTCGAGCGCTCGATCCGCCAAATAGCCCGCTGAATTTTTGGAAAAATCGAGGAAATCTCGATGTTTTCCCTTCAGGGTCATGAGGCCAGTGTTGCGCAAGGATGACACATGGCACCATGATCGAGCGCCCAGCCTCCAACATTCATACGGTGTTTCTCCCTGCGCTCTGTTGGAGCCGGCGGCAGCCCGACTTCTACGCGGTGACGCAGGATCTTTCGCGGGACGGCATCACTTTCCGCTCGGCTTCCGATCCGGCGATCGATGAGCCGCTCACCTGCAGCATCCGCTACATCGGGCAGATCGAGGCCCGCGTCGTCAGCAGCGGTGACAACCTGTTCGTCGTCCGCCTCATGGCATCCCGGCAGCGGGCGGCCGAGGTTGCCCGCACCATGCTGGCGTTGGCCCGCGAGCAGGGGCGGACCTTCGAGGCGGAGCGGGCGCATCCGCGGATCAACCCGGCGCGCAAGGACGTGCTCGTGACCCTCGACGACGGTCGCGTCCTGCCGGGTCGGCTCATCAACATCTCGGCGTCCGGCGCGGCACTGGCGCTCGATCACACGCTCGTGCGCGGGGCGCGCATCACCATCGGCGGCACGGCCGCGCAGGTGGTGCGCATCTTCCGCGACGGCATCGGCGCCGCCTTCGTCTTTCCCTTCGATCCGGGGCAGGTTCATGCCGGGATCCGGCTCTGACGGTGTGGCCTCTCCCCTCGCATCCCGGCCGCGGAAGGACTAAGTGCCGGGCGTGCCCTGCCCGATGACGCGGCCGAAAGCCTGCCCGTGACCGACTACATCAAGAAGATCCTCTCCGCCCGCGTCTACGACGTGGCGATCGAGAGCCCCCTCGATCCGATGCCCCGCCTGACGAAACGGCTTGGCCGCCCCGTGCTGCTCAAGCGCGAGGATCTGCAGCCCGTCTTCTCGTTCAAGCTGCGCGGCGCCTACAACAAGATGGCGTCGCTGCCGAAGGAGCGGCTCGAGAGCGGCGTGATCTGCGCCTCGGCCGGTAACCACGCGCAGGGCGTGGCGCTGGCCGCGGCCAAGCTCGGCGTGCGGGCGGTGATCGTGATGCCGCGCACGACGCCTGCGATCAAGGTCGATGCCTGCCGGGCGCGGGGCGCCGAGGTGGTGCTGCACGGCGACGCCTTCGACGAGGCTCTGGCGGAGGCTCGGCGCCTCGAAGCCCAGTGGGGCCTGACCTTCCTGCACCCGTTCGACGATCCCGAAGTGATCGCCGGACAGGGCACGATCGGCATGGAGATCCTGCATCAGCATACCGGGCCGATCGAGGCGATCTTCGTGCCGATCGGCGGCGGTGGGTTGGCCGCCGGTATCGCCACCTTCGTGAAGTACCTGCGGCCCGAGACCAAGGTGATCGGCGTCGAGCCGGACGACGCTGCCACCATGTCCGAGGCGATCCGGGCGGGCGACCGGGTGATTCTGCCGAGCGTCGGCCTGTTCGCCGACGGCGTCGCGGTGCGGCAGGCCGGCGAGGAAACCTTCCGCCTCTGCCGCGAGCATCTCGACGCAGTCATCACCGTCGATACCGACGCGATGTGCGCCGCCGTCAAGGACATCTTCGACGACACCCGCGCGATCTCCGAGCCGTCGGGAGCGCTGAGTCTGGCCGGGGCCAAGGCCTGGTCTGCACGGAACCCCGGCGCCGGGCCGCTGGTGGCGATCTCGTCGGGCGCCAACCTCAACTTCGACCGTCTGCGCCATATCGCCGAGCGGGCGGAGATCGGCGAGGAGCGTGAGGTGCTGCTCGGCGTCACCATCCCCGAGCGGCCCGGCGCCTACCGCGCCTTCATCGGCGCGCTCGGCCCCCGCGCGATCACCGAATTCAACTACCGCTACGCGCAAGGCAGCGACGCGCGCATCTTCGTCGGCATCAACCTGCCCGGCGGCAAATCCGAGAAGCGCGACCTGATCGCCGCCCTGGAGAGCGCCGGCTACCGTGTCGCCGACATGAGCGATAACGAGATGGCCAAGGTCCATGTCCGCTACATGGTGGGCGGGCGCGCCCAGGGGCTTGCCGACGAGCGGCTCTACCGCTTCCAGTTCCCCGAGCGGCCGGGCGCGCTGATGAAGTTCCTCGAAGCACTCGGCGACGGCTTCAACATCAGCCTGTTCCATTACCGCAATCACGGCGCCGATTACGGCCGGGTGCTCGCCGGGATCGAGGTGCCGGCGGCGGAGCGCGCCCGTTTCGACGCCGCCCTCGAAGCGCTCGCCTACCCCTATGTCAACGAGACCGACAATCCGGCCTACCGGCTGTTCCTCGACAACGGCATCGGCGCGGCCGGCCACTGACGCACCGTCCCGCCGGGCTAGAGCATCGTCCTGGATATCGGATCCAGGACGATGCTCTAGGCTTTTGTTTTTGCATCGTCTTTCTCCCGAAAGCCGGCAACCACCTTTCGGGACGATGCTCTAGGGCCGGCTGGCCGGCGGCGATCGATACGCTGGAGAGGACCGGTCACGCCGTGGCGGGTGCAGGCTGGCTGCGGAACAGGGCCGTGCAGCCGGCATCCCGGTGCATGCTCAGGATCGAGGCACGGTCGATCTCGGGATGCTCGGCGAGAACGCGGCGCACATCCTCCACGACCTTGTCGTAGCGGTGGGCGTCGAAGTTTTTCTCCAGCGGACTGACGGCGATATAGGCCTCGACCACGAGCACCCGTTCGGTGCGTTCCTTGGTGACATCGACGGCGATCCAGGCCGATTTGACCAAGCGGTTGGCGGCGAGCATGGGACGACCCTCCGATGCCGCCGCGTTGTCCGGCGGCTTTCGAAGACGAGCATGTACCGCGCCGAAGAGCTTGCCAAGGGATTCCCAGGTCGAGGGTAGCGTAAATCCGCACAGATCCTGCGCAAACCGTCCCGGAACCGGTGCGGAAACCATCCCGGTCCTCGGCCGGCTTAAACATGAGCGTCGCACGCCGACCGTGATTACAAGACATCGGCGCTGCGGTGACCTGATTGTGCACTGGGGCTCTGTGCGAGGGAATCGAGCGCGTGCCCGATTGAATCGGCGCTTCCCCCGACCTCTCCTGTCACATCAAGAGTCGGAGACGATCCGCAGTCCGCCGTATCCGTTCGGGCGGGACGGCGGCGCGTAGCTTCCCGTGCCGTCCTCGGCGTCGGCCGTGGCCGATCCCTTCTTGCGCCCCTTCATCAGCGTCGGGCGTGCGATCCACCGCACCACCTTGTCGCCGTCGTATCGCCCGGTCCGCCGCTCGTCCCTGCGCAGGACCCAACGCGGATGAACCGCCCCATTCCTCATCATGACTCGTCCCCCACGGGGGGCACCGCGCCGCAGCCGGCGCCCCCTTGGCGCGCCCCGGTCTCACTGCGGCCCGTTCCCCTCGGGACGTAGCAGGCAACGATTTCGGGACAATTGCATCCTCCAAATTAGGGATATCCGGCATCATTTGCACTTAAGTAGCCGCAGGCATCTCTAATGATATTTTTGAGCTTCGCAGCGCATGATGGCCCGCCCGTCACCGCATCCGGCCCGGCGTGCACTCAACGCAACATTTGACGCAACATGCCCGCAAACAGCCAAGGCTAACCCGCTTCTTGCGAAACGTGAGATGTCGTGAGGGGAAAGATGCCGAAGATCGTCGTCGCCGCCCGGGCCGCCCCGATCATTCTGATCGTATACTGCTTTGTTCCATGCCTGCCGGCACTCGGCGCCGTACTGCAGGCTCGCTCCGAGGATGGCGGTTCCGTCGGCAGGCGGGGCCCGGTCCGGAGCACGACGCGCGCGCCGGATGCGCCACGAGGCCTCGTGCCCTCCCCGCTGGCCCACCGTTGTCCTGACCTGCACGGCGTGACGCGGCCATGACCCTGTTCGTGATCCTGCTCGCCTGCAACCTCGCCCTCGGTCTGATCTTCTCGCTGATCGCCGCGTCGGTGGAGTAAACCTGATCGGCGGCATCGGGGCGTCCACGGCGCGCTCGACCGGCATGCTTGACCTTGGTGCCGGCTTGCGCGCACGAGATCCTATGCTGACGCTTGTTCGCCTGATGGCATGGATCGTGGCCATCGGCCTCGTCGCCGTGACGCTTTCGCCGCTCGAGGCGCGTCCGGTCCTGGCTTCGCCGACCCTGGAGCGGGCCGGCGCCTACGCGCTGTTCGGCTTCCTGCTCGTGCTCTCCTATCCGCGGCGTTGGGGATGGGCGCTCGTTGCGGCCGTCGCGCTCGCCGGGGGGCTTGAGGCGGCACAGGGCCTGACTGTGAGCAGGCATGGCCGGCTCACCGATTTTCTGGTGAAGGGCGGCGCGGCGGTGGCCGGAGGGCTCGCGGCGCAGGGGATGCATCTCCTGCTGGCCCGCCGCGCGGCGCGATAAAGCATCATCCCGAAAGGTGGTCCCCGGCTTTCGGAAAAAGACGATGCAAAATTAGAAGGCTGGAGCATCGTCCCGAAAGGTGGTCCCCGGCTTTCGGGCTGTTGCTCCGGGGACGGATCGAACGACGGCCGGGTCAATCGTAGCGGGCCAGGGCGCCGACGCCGACATGGCGAAGGCCTTGGCGGCGGGCCTCTTCCGGTGCGTAGACGTTGCGGAGATCGACAAGGACCGGGGCGCGCATCAGAGCTTTCAGCCGCGCGAGATCCAGCGCCCGGAACGCGTTCCACTCGGTCACGATCACCAGGGCATCCGCGCCTTCCGCGCAGGCATAGGCGTCCTCGGCGTAAGCGACGCCCTGCAGCAGAGACCGGGCCTGCTCCATTCCCTCCGGATCGTAGGCGACGATCTGCGCGCCCGCATCCTGCAACCCGGCGATGATCGACAGCGAGGGCGCGTCGCGCATGTCGTCGGTGTTCGGTTTGAACGTCAGACCCAACAGCGCCACCCGCTTGCCCCGGACGCTGCCGCCGCAGGCCGCGATCACCTTGCGCGCCATCGCGCGCTTCCGCTGGTCGTTGACCGCCACCACCGTCTCGACGATCCGAACCGGCGTGCCGTAATCCTGCGCCGTCTTCACCAGCGCCAGCGTGTCTTTCGGGAAGCACGAGCCGCCATAGCCCGGCCCGGCATGCAGGAACTTGGAGCCGATGCGGTTGTCGAGGCCGATGCCGCGGGCGACCTCCTGCACGTTGGCGCCGACCTGCTCGCACAGATCCGCGATCTCGTTGATGAAGGTGATCTTGGTCGCCAGGAACGCGTTGGCGGCGTACTTCGTCAGCTCGGCCGTGCGCCGCCCGGTGAGCTGGATCGGCGCGGCGTTGAGGTAGAGCGAGCGGTAGACCTCCTGCATCACGGCGGCCACTCGGTTGTCCGCGGCGCCGATGACGATGCGGTCGGGCAGCTTGAAGTCGTCGATCGCCGCGCACTCGCGCAGGAATTCGGGGTTGGAGGCGACGCCGACGTCGAGGTCGGGCCGGGCCTCGCGAATGATGCGCTCGGCCTCGTCGCCGTGGCCGACGGGGACGGTCGATTTGGTGACCATCAAGGTGTACCCGGTGAGCGCCTCGGCGATCTCG
>NZ_JAKSYB010000047.1:0-86999 GCF_022829505.1 Methylobacterium sp. J-043
CACGAGCCGCCATAGCCCGGCCCGGCATGCAGGAACTTGCTACCGATGCGGTTGTCGAGGCCGATGCCGCGGGCGACCTCTTGCACGTTGGCGCCGACCTGCTCGCACAGATCCGCGATCTCGTTGATGAAGGTGATCTTCGTGGCCAGGAACGCGTTGGCGGCGTACTTCGTCAGCTCGGCCGTGCGCCGCCCGGTGAGCAGGATCGGCGCGGCGTTGAGGTAGAGCGGGCGGTAGACCTCCTGCATCACGGCGGCCACTCGGTTGTCCTCGGCGCCGATGACGATGCGGTCGGGCCGCTTGAAGTCGTCGATCGCCGCGCCCTCGCGCAGGAATTCGGGGTTGGAGGCGACGCCGACGTCGAGGTCGGGCCGGGCCTCGCGAATGATGCGCTCGACCTCGTCGCCGGTGCCGACGGGGACGGTCGATTTGGTGACGATCACGGTGTACCCGGTGAGCGCCTCGGCGATCTCGCGGGCCGCGGCGGTGACGTAGGAGAGGTCGGCAAAGCCGTCGCCGCGGCGGGACGGGGTGCCGACCGCGATGAACACGGCCTGGGCGCTCGCTACGGCGGGTCTGAGGTCGGTGGAGAAGGTGAGGCGTTTGGCGCGGACGTTCTCGGCGACGAGGGTGTCGAGGCCGGGCTCGTAGATCGGCATGCGGCCCTCGTTGAGGGCGGCGATCTTGCCGGGATCCTTGTCGATGCAGACGACTTCGTGGCCGAAATCGGCGAGGCAGGCGCCCGACACGAGGCCGACATAGCCCGAGCCAATCATCGCGATGCGCATCGGTGGTCCGTCTCCCTGAAGCGGCGGATCCTGATCCTCGAGAACCATCGAGGAGACCGCCCGTCACGAGGGTCGGCATATTTTCCGGTGCGGGCAATTCGCTCAGCGTGGCCGGCGTGGGCGCATCCGGGGAAGGTAAGAGCCCGAAAGGCTGTGATCCGTTTTCGGGAACAAGGGCGGAGCGATGCGCCATCCAGTGCCTCGTCCCCGCAGGCGCCGGCCCGCAAGGGCTCTATGGGTCCCCGTAATAGTCGAGATACCACCTCACGAAGGCGGGGATGCCGGTCTCTAGCGGCGTCTCGGGCAAGCGGCCGACGAGGTCGCGCAGCAAGTCGGGGCTCGCATGGGTGCGGATCACGTCGCCGGGCGGCAGCGGCTTCAGCACGCGCTCGGCTTTGCGCCCGAGGGCCGTCTCCAGGGCGCCGATCATGGCATCGAGCCGGACCGGACGGCCGCCGCCGATATTGACCAGACGATAGGGCGCGACCGTGCTTAGGGTGTCGGCGGCCGAGACCGGGCCACCTGCGGACGGCATCGGCGGCGGGCGCTCCGCCAGCGCGACGATCGCATCGATGAGATCGTCGATGAAGGTGAAATCGCGCTCCGCCGCCCCCTCGCCGAACACCTCGATCGGCGCGCCCGCCAGGATCTTCCGGGTGAACAGGAACAGGGCCATGTCCGGCCGCCCCCACGGTCCGTAGACCGTAAAGAAGCGGAACGCGGTCGTCGGCACACTGAACAGGTGGGCGTAGGAATGCGCCATCGCCTCGTTGGCAAGTTTCGAGGCGGCGTAAAGGGTGAGCGGCGAGACCGCACGGTCGGTCTCGCGGAACGGGACGCTCGCATTGCCGCCATAGGCCGAACTGGTCGAGGCGACGAGCAGGTGCTTGACGGGGTGTGCGCGCACCGCCTCCAACAGGTTGGCGAAGCCGACGAGGTTCGCCTCGACATAGGCGCCGGGGTCGATGAGGCTGTAGCGAACGCCCGCCTGCGCCGCGAGGTGGAAGACGAGGTCCGGCTTGACCCGCGCCACCACGTCGAGGAGCGCGCCGGGCGTCTCGAGCCGCGCCTCGACCGCCTCGAAGCCGGGATATCGGGCGAGATCCGCGTGCCGGGCTCGCTTCAGACCGACATCATAATAGGGCGAGAGGCCGTCGAACCCTGTCACGCCGAAGCCCGCCGCCAGCAGGCGGCGGGTCAGCGCGTGGCCGATGAAGCCGGCCGAGCCCGTGACGAGAGCATGCATGCGAGGCCCGGTGCGCCGTCTTCCAGAGGATCCGTGTCTTTCACTCAATGCCCGCTGCGCCGCCGTGCCAAGAGGAGACACGATCGGTGACGGGGATTTTCATGAGGCACTCCGAAGCGGGATAGCTTCCGCCCGTCCGCGTCGCAAGGAACGCGATGATCCGTCGTGCGGTGGGTCGCCGACGGGGTTGGGAACGTTGTGTCTCAACGTTGATTATCGTTTTCACAGGGTTTTTCAGGCAAGTGGCCGCCTGCCTTTCACCCGGTGAACAGGGTAACCCTGCTTCCAGCGCGCAGCTGTCGCGCCGGGTTAGGGGTTGTTTATCGGGGAATCAGGTATACTTACGCCAGACTATCAGCCGACCTTCGTCTTGCGCCCGCTCGCGACGTCGGTCCCGCACTCCGCCGGGACTGACCGTCGTCGTACGGATCGTGTGAGACGCGTGGGCCGGCCGAAACATCCGTCCAGGCCCAGGGCGCTGTGCCGCCCCTCGCTTGGGTCCAGCGAGTCCGAACACCGAGTGTCCGCACGATGAACCAGCTTTTCCGCCTGCCGCAAGTCGGTGAGGCCGATGCGATTGCCGAACCCTCCGCCGATCTTCGTGTCCCCTTCGCGCAATCCGGCACCTTCGTCTGCAAGTTCATCATCGGTGAGCCGAGTGACCAGGCCGTGTGCTGCGGGGCTCCGGTCGCCGATGGTAAGAGCTGGTGCGCCTATCACCGCCGCATCGTGTTCGAGCCGGCTCGCCCCGGCCGCGCTCGCTGAAGCGCGCCTCACGTCTTCAAGACCAAGGCTCCGCCTCGTCGAAGGGTGGGGCCGACCACCTTATTCCTCACCGAATTGGTCGAACGGAGATGGGTGGTTGATCACGAAGCCGGTCGGCACGCCCGGTCCGCGCCAGCGCATGACGAGGTGGCCGTCTCCCCGCATCCCGACGGTCCGGTAAGCCGGTCCGCCCTCCGGAGGCAGACCGAGATCGCGCGGTCTGCTCCCGGCGGCCCCGAAGCGGCGCTGTTCGTAATAGACATAGGCCGGGGCGTCGGGCGCGATGGACCCGTAAACCGGACTCGGGCGGCGTCCCGTGACCCTCGTCGTCCGCGGTGGCGGCATCATGCGGGCCACGATGCGCCTGCTCGGTGGACGCTCGGCTTTCCGCGACACCTCCACTCCTACCTGTCGTATCGGCCGGGCGCGGCTCGTGGCTGTCCGGATCCGTTCCCGCCGGATCTTGGCCGTGCGTCGCATTGGGCGCGCCTCGGGGCGGGCCGAGACCCTGGGCTCGTCGACTTTCGCAGGGGTCGCGGCCGGTTTCGCCGCGGCGTTCATCGCCGGCGTATCCACCTTGGCCGGTGGATCGGTCCATTGACCGGCAGGCTTGTCCTGGGCGCCCGCAGGGGATGCCGCCAGCATCGTGCCGAGCACGAGGAGAAGGGTCGGAAAGCGGATGCCGCGCGACATGGAGAATCCTCTCGGGGTCGGAGAAGGACAACGCCGGCCGTAGGCTTTCACGCCGGTTGCACAGGCACCCGCCGCGGAAGCGTTCGTAAGGATAGGGGCACCCCTGCGCCGCGTCCATAGATCCATGTATCAAACCGCGCAGGGCATTCGCTCTTTCGCCCCCCTGATCGTCGGCAAGCCGGTTTCTCCTCGCCGTCTCAACCTCTAATTCTTCCGCTCGATGCAGCCGGAGCGGTGATGGATCCGGTCTCACCTTCGAAGATCTCGGGAGTCGGCATGGCAGCGGATGGCACGGCGGCGCGGCGCCTCTGGATACGCGATCCCCTGGCGATCCTGGCGGAGGGAGCCGGCGGGGGCGTGGTCGTCGAGGGCAGCCGCATCGCCGAACGGGTTCCGGCCGGCGGGCAGCCCTCCGCGCCGGTGGACGAGACGTTCGAGGCCGGGCGGCATGTCGTCATCCCCGGGCTCGTCAACACGCATCATCACTTCTTCCAGACGCTGACACGCGCCCATCCGGCAGCGATCAACAAGCCGCTGTTTCCCTGGCTGCAGGCGCTCTACGGCATCTGGGGGCGGCTGACGCCGGAGGCCTTCCGGCTGGCGACGCGGCTCGCCTACACCGAGTTGCTGCTCTCCGGCTGCACCACGGCGGGCGACCATCACTACCTGTTCCCGCAAGGGCTGGAGAACGCCGTCGACATCCAGGTCGAGGAGGCGCGCCGCCTCGGCATCCGCGCCGTCGTCACCCGCGGCTCGATGAGCCTGTCGCAGGAAGAGGGCGGCCTTCCGCCCAAGGCGCTGGTGCAGGACGACGACACGATCCTCGCCGACAGCGAGCGGGTGCTGCGCCTGTTCCACGATCCCACGCCCGGTGCGATGGTGCGGATCGGGCTCGCCCCCTGCTCACCCTTTGCCGTCACCAAGCGGTTGATGCGCGAGAGCGCCGTGCTGGCCGAGCGCTACGATTGCCCGCTCCACACTCATCTCGGCGAGACTCGCGACGAGAACGCCTTTTGCCTGGAGGCGTTCGGGCAGCGCCCGGTGGACTATCTCGAAGAGGTCGGCTGGATGACCTCGCGGGCCTGGCTCGCTCACGGCATCCATTTCAACGACGACGAGGTGAGGCGCCTCGGCGCGGCTGGCGTCGGCGTGTGCCATTGCCCGACCTCGAACATGGTGCTGGCCTCGGGTCAGTGCCGGACCTGCGAGTTGGAGGCGGCGGGCTCGCCTGTCGGCCTCGGCGTCGACGGCTCGGCCTCCAACGACAGCTCGAACCTGATGGAGGGTGTGCGCCACGCCCTGATGATCAACCGCCTGACCTACGGCGCTGAGGCGGTGACCCATCTCGATGCCCTGCGCTGGGCGACAGAGGGCTCGGCCCGCTGCCTCGGGCGCGACGACATCGGCCGGATCGAGCCCGGCCACGAGGCGGATCTGGCCCTGTTCACCCTGGACGAACTGCGCTTCTCCGGCGCCCACGATCCGCTCGCGGCGCTCGTGCTGTGCGGCGCCCACCGGGCCGACCGGGTCCTGGTCGCGGGCGGATGGCGGGTGATAGACGGCCAGCCGCTCGGCCTCGAGACCGGACGCCTGCGCGAGGAACATTCGCGGCTCGCCCGGTCCCTGTTCGGCGACGATCAGCTTCCACGATAGGTCTGGTCGCGCCAAGGGCTGGCCACGAGGGGCACCACGTCGAGGAAAGCGGGCGTCGGCTGGGTGAGCCCGGCGTGGCAAAAATGCTCGCCGATGTCAGGGCGGAGTTCCCGCGTCGCGACCGGCTCCGATTCATTCCTGACGATCTCGACGGCTTCGGTCGTGACGCCCGCCGCCGGCCGGCGACCGTCAAGCACGACAGTCCGATCAAGCAGGCGCCGTTCGGCCTCATGCGTCCGGGTAGGGTGTTTCACCCACCGGCGAACTGCGGGCGCAGATCGGGGCGATGGTCGGCCGAAAGGGGTGATCGCGGCCACCCTGGTGATTCTCAACGGAATGCCGCTCGGGTAATCCCGTCAGCAACGCGCTCCGTGTCCGCCCACACATAACGGGAAAGGATCATGCCACATGCCAAGGGATCAGGCAGCCTTTCCATTTTTCGATTAAGTCACTGAAAAATATATATCATATTTTGCGTTGCGCTCTCGCTCGTTGGTCGGAGACTCCGCGGTGTTCTTCCGGTGCCCATATCGTGTGCGTGTTGTGGCTATTTGTCGGACACGGCTGCACAAATTCTGTGAGCATCCTGCTTCTGTCGTGCTTAACTCCCTGACCGAAACACCTCGTTCGGGAGACAACAAAATGTCCGTACGCATCTTCTCCGCCGCACTCATCGCGCTCGCTGTCTCGGCGGGTGGCGCCTTCGCTGGCGACCGGGGCCGGATGGCCGGGGCGCAGCAGCCGGAAACGACCGGCAGCGTGCCCCGCTCGGCTGAGGGGCTGAACCTGTTCGGCGTTCCGGATCGCGATCCCGGTTTGGTCGCGTCGCAGCGTCCGGCCCGCAGCACCTTCAACGCCAACACCGCCCGCGCGCGCCACTACGAGCGCTGAGCGCCTGTTACGCGGCGTTGCTTCGAGAGGCCCGTCCGCTCCTGGCCGAGCGGCCGGGCGCAAGCTCGGTCTCGAAGCCCGCTCGAGCCGTCGATCCCCCTGCACCTTCAGACTGCGAGAGACGTCGCGGCGGGCTTCAAGGACGCCGGTGCTGCGCCTCGATCGAGGGCCGTTGCGAGATAAGCCTGCTCCGCGCTCAGAGACGCGGCCCGCTTTCCGCCCGCCTAAGGATTATCAATCGTCCTTGGAATCCGGGCGCGGCAGCACCCGGTAGTGCCGCCCGGCATAAAGCAGGCTGGCGCCGCCGCCGGTCCCGGTGAGCGCTTCGACTGCGCAGATCAGCACGTCATGCGTGCCGACCTCGTGGCGATCGACGATCCGGCAATCGAAGGCGACGAGGGCATCCGGCAGCACCGGAGCCCCGGTTCGCAGCGTGCTCCAGACCGTCCCATCGAAGCGCGCGCCCTGGCGCACTCGGCCGGCGAAATCGGCGGCGAGGCTCTCGTGGGCTGCCGTGAGCGTGTTGATGCACAGCACGCCGTTGCGCCGGAAGGCGGGATAGGCGGACGAGCTGCGGTTGAGGCAGACCAGCAGCGTCGGCGGTCCGTCGCTGACGCTGCACACCGACGTCGCCGTGAGACCCATCCGGCCGCCGGGCCCGTCCGTGGTCACGAGATGCACCGCGCTCGCGATCTGAGCCATCACTTCGCGATAGGCCGAGGCAGACACGGCTTCGGGGTTGGATGAAGTCATGACGGTCGCCTCTCGGGGCCGGATGAGGTCCCGATCGTTGAGCAGGACGTCGCAAGGCTCGGTTGAACGCCCTTGAAACGATGACGCGGTGGGCGTTCCGGCCGCTCCGGTCAAGGGGAATAGCAGCTCTCTGATAGCCAGAAATGGTCGGCGCTGCCTGCATCCTGCGCGTTCAATGCCGAAGATGCGTGCGGGATGGAACCGGACCGGTGGTGCCCGCTACCTTGCGGACCGGGGCTCCGGTGGCCGATGAAGCCGGCACCCGCTCCGCCGGAGGCCGTCCGATCCCTGCCGAACCGCTCCGCCCCGCCCCGTCCCGCCAGCGCTCGCAGGGCGCGGTGGATCTGCGCGTCGCCCCTGCCGGAACGGCCGCGGACGCGCCGACGCGGATCGTCGATCTCGCCGAGAGCGGCCCCTTGCGCCTGCGCTGTCCCCGCCAGGGCGCCGAGCGGATGCTGGAGGGGGTGCTGGTCAACACCGGCGGCGGCGTTGCCTGCGGCGATGTGTTCGCGGTGTCGGTGACGGTCGAAGCGGGCGCGGCCTGCGTGCTGACGACGACCGCGGCGGAGAAGATCTACCGCTCGGACGGCCCCTGTGCCGAGATCGTCAACCGGGTCAGCGTCGGCGCCGGCGGACGGCTCGATTGGCTGCCGCAGGAGACGATCCTGTTCGACCGTGCCCGGCTGGTGCGCCGCTTCGAGGCGGATCTTGCCCCCGACGCGTCGCTGCTTGTCGCCGAGATCGCTGTGCTTGGCCGTGCCGCCCGTGGCGAGACCCTGGAAGAGGCCTTGTTCGAGGATTCCTGGCGCATCCGCCGCGACGGCCGCCTCGTCTACGCCGACAGCCTGCGCCTCGACGGAGCGGTCACCGCTCTCATGGGCCGTCGGGCGATCGGCGGCGGGGCCCGCGCACTGGCGACGATCCTCGACCTGTCGCCGTGTGCGGAGGGCCGGCTCGACGAGGCCCGCGCCCTCCTCGACGCCCTGCCGGCGCAGGTCGAGGCTGGGGCGAGCGCCTGGAACGGCCATCTCGCCGTGCGGATGCTGGCCCCCACCGTCGCACCCTTGCGCGACGGCGCCGCCCGCTTCCTCGCCGCGTGGCGCGGGCAGCCGATGCCGCGCGTGTGGCAGACGTAAGCAGCTTGACCTCGGGCCGAGCATGATCCTTGCTCGGCCCACCTTCAGGCCCGGCCGACTCTCAACCCAGGACGCACGCCTTGCTCCTCACGCCCCGCGAGAAAGACAAGCTCCTCGTCGCCATGGCCGCCCAGGTCGCCCGCAACCGGCTGGCGCGGGGGGTGAAACTCAACCATCCGGAGGCGATCGCCCTCATCACCGACTTCGTAGTGGAGGGTGCCCGCGACGGGCGCTCCGTCGCCGAACTGATGCAAGCCGGCGCCCGCGTCCTCGATGCCTCCCAGGTGATGGAGGGGGTGCCGGAGATGATCCACGACATCCAGGTCGAGGCGACCTTCCCCGACGGCACCAAGCTCGTCACCGTCCACCACCCGATCCGCGGCGCACCCTCGGCGGACGTGCCGGGCACGGTGACGACGCTTCCCGGCGAGATCGTCTTCAACGAAGGCGCGCCGCGCACGGTGATCGAGGTCGCCAATACCGGGGACCGCCCGATTCAGGTCGGTTCGCACTACCATTTCTTCGAGGCCAATCCCGGTCTCGTGTTCGACCGCGACAAGGCCCGCGGCCAGCGCCTCGACATCGCGCCGGGCACGGCGGTGCGCTTCGAGCCGGGCTCGACCCGCGAGGTGGCGCTGGTGCCTCTCTCGGGCGACCGGAAGGTCTACGGCTTCCGCGGCGACGTGATGGGGCCGCTGTGACCGGGCTCGATCCGACTTACCGGGAGGACGTGGCGCTCGTGTCCCGGGCAGCCGATTTCGCAGCCCGCCGGCACGCGGACCAGCAGAGGAAGGGCGCCGCCCGCGAGCCCTACGTCAACCATCTGGCGGAAGTCGCGTGCCTTCTCGCCGAGACGATGGGGGAACCCGATGCCGCCCTCGTGGCCGCCGGCTGGCTCCACGACACGCTCGAGGACACGCAGACCGACCGCGAGGAGTTGGAGCGGCTGTTCGGCCCGCGCGTGGCCGCCCTCGTCGCGGAGGTGACGGACGACAAGGCTCTCCCCAAAGCGGAGCGCAAGCGCCGACAGGTCGAGGGAGCGCCGCATAAGTCTGCGGGTGCCAAGGCGGTCAAGGTCGCCGACAAGACCAGCAATCTGCGCTCGCTGACGGCGAGCCCGCCGGAAGGCTGGGAGCGGCAGCGCATCGCCGACTACATCGCCTGGGCGGAAGAAGTCGTAGCGGGCTGCCGCGGCACCAACGCCGCCCTGGAAGATCGCTTCGACCGCGCCGTCGCCGAGGCGCGAGGGACTCTTTAGAAATGGCCGACACTCGCAAGCCCGCCGCCCTCCCCCGCGCGGCCTATGCCGCCATGTTCGGGCCGACCACAGGCGACCGTATTCGCTTGGCCGACACCAGCCTTGAGATCGAGGTCGAGCGCGATCTCACGACCTACGGCGAGGAGGTGAAGTTCGGCGGCGGCAAGGTGATCCGCGACGGGATGGGCCAGTCGCAGGCGACCAACGCCGAAGGCGCCGTCGATACCGTCATCACCAACGCGGTGGTGCTCGACCATTGGGGCATCGTGAAATGCGATGTCGGCATCGTCCGTGGTCGTATCTTCAAGCTCGGAAAGGCCGGCAACCCGGACGTTCAGGCGAATGTCGACATCGTCGTCGGCCCCGGCACCGAGGTGATCGCCGGCGAGGGCAAGATCCTCACGGCGGGCGGCTTCGACAGCCACATCCACTTCATCTGTCCGCAGCAGATCGAGGAGGCGCTCTGCTCCGGCGTCACGACGATGCTCGGCGGCGGCACGGGCCCCGCGCACGGCACCTTCGCCACCACCTGCACGCCCGGCCCCTGGCACATCGCCCGGATGATCGAGGCGGCGGATGCCTTCCCTATGAACCTCGCCTTCGCCGGCAAGGGCAACGCCTCCGTGCCGGGCGCGCTGGAGGAGATGATCCGGGCCGGCGCCTGCGCGATGAAGCTGCATGAGGATTGGGGCACGACGCCCGCCGCAATCGACAACTGCCTCTCGGTGGCCGACGCGTTCGACGTGCAGGTCATGATCCACACCGACACGCTCAACGAGTCGGGCTTCGTCGAGGACACGATCGCCGCCTTCAAGGGCCGCACCATCCACGCCTTCCACACCGAGGGCGCGGGCGGCGGCCACGCGCCGGACATCATGCGGGTGGCGGGCTTGGCGAATGTGCTCCCGTCGTCGACGAACCCGACGCGGCCCTTCACGAAGAACACCATCGACGAGCATCTCGACATGCTGATGGTGTGCCACCACCTCGACCCGTCGATTCCCGAAGACCTCGCCTTCGCCGAGAGCCGCATCCGCAAGGAGACCATCGCGGCGGAAGACATCCTGCACGATATCGGCGCGCTCTCGATGATGTCGTCCGACAGTCAGGCCATGGGCCGGGTCGGCGAGGTCGTGATCCGCACGTGGCAGACGGCGGACAAGATGAAGCGCCAGCGCGGCGCTCTGCCCGGAGATGCCTCGGGCAACGACAATTTGCGCGCCCGACGCTACGTGGCGAAATACACGATCAACCCGGCCATCGCGCATGGCGTGTCGCGGCACATCGGCTCGGTGGAGCCGGGCAAGCTCGCCGACCTCGTGCTGTGGACGCCCGCCTTCTTCGGCGTGAAGCCGGACCTCGTGCTTAAGGGCGGCATGATCGCCACCGCGCCGATGGGCGACCCCAACGCCTCGATCCCGACGCCGCAGCCGGTGCATTACCGCCCGATGTTCGGCGCCTACGGCCGCGCGCCTTTTGCCACCGCGCTGACCTTCGTCTCGCGGGCAGCGCTCGAGGACGGGGTGAAGGAGCGGCTGCGCGTTTCCAAGGAGCTGGTGGCGGTGGAGAACGTGCGCGGCGGGATCTCGAAGAAGAGCATGATCCTCAACGACGCGACCCCGACTATCGAGATCGACCCCGAGACCTACGACGTGCGCGCCGACGGTGAATTGCTGGTCTGCGAGCCGGCGGAGGTTCTGCCGATGGCGCAGCGCTACTTCCTGTTCTGAACCATGATCCGCGCCACCCGCGTCATCCGCCGCGACCGTCTCGGTTCCGGCGAGATCGTCGACCGCATCGTACTCGATTCGAACGACCGGCACCGCCGCCGCATGGCGATGCGGGGCGTCGGCGGCACCGCGTTCCTGCTCGACCTCGCCGAGGCCACCGTGCTCGATGACGGCGATGCCCTCGCGCTGGAGGATGGGCGGCTCGTCTGGGTCGAGGCAGCGCCCGAGGCGCTGCTGGAGATCCGCGCGCCCTCCCCGCACGCCCTCAAGCGGCTGATCTGGCATATCGGCAATCGGCACATCCCCGCCGAGATCGGCGAGGACGCGGTGTGGATCGGCCACGACCACGTGCTCGCCGAAATGGTGCGGGGTTTGGGCGGGAGCGCCGAGCCGGTGACGCGTCCGTTCCGGCCCGAGGGCGGCGCCTATGCCGGCGGGCATGGGCATGACCACGGGCACGGGCATTCGCACGGGCACCCGCACACCCATGATTGACGCCCTGCGGCTGATGGCGTGGCTCTCGCCGACCTATCCGGTCGGGGCCTTCGCCTATTCGCACGGGCTCGAATGGGCGGTGGAGTGTTGCGACGTGCGCGATGCCGCAACCCTCGCCGACTGGCTCGCCGACGTGCTGGAGCGGGGCGCGGGGCGCAACGACATGATCCTCTGCGCCGCTGCGCATCGCGCCACTGAGGCCGGGGACGAAGCGGGATTGGCCGAGATCAACGACCTCGCCCTCGCGCTCGCCCCCTCCCGCGAACTCCACTTGGAAACGAGCCAACAGGGGCGCAGCTTCCTGGATGCGACCCTGCGGGCCTGGCCCTGCCCCGCCCTCTCGACGGTCGCCGAACGGCTCGACGCCGAGGTTGCCTACCCCGTCGCCGTCGGCGCGGCGGCGGGCGCGCACGGCGTCGCGCGGGAGGCGACGGTGGCGGCCTACGGCCTCGCTTTCGTCCAGAACCTCGTCTCGGCGGCGCTGCGGGTGGCGCCCGTCGGCCAGAGCGCGGGCACGACGATTCTCGCCGCACTCACCCCCCGCATCGCCGGAATGGCCGCGTCGCTGCAGGGGGCCGGGCTCGACGCGCTCGGCAGCGCGACCCTGCGGCTCGATCTCGGTTCCTTCCGGCACGAGACGCAGTATTCCCGCATCTTCCGCTCCTGAGGATTTTTTGGAAGCCATGGCATCCGTGAACGGACCCCTGCGCGTCGGTATCGGCGGACCCGTCGGCTCCGGTAAGACCGCGCTGATGGAGCAGCTGTGCCGCCGCTTCCGCGACACCTACGAGATCTGCGCGATCACCAACGACATCTACACCAAGGAGGATGCGCGGATCCTCACGGTGGCCGGGGCGCTGCCCGAGGAGCGCATCCTCGGCGTCGAGACCGGGGGCTGCCCGCACACGGCGATCCGCGAGGATGCCTCGATCAACCTCGCGGCGGTGGCCGAGATGCGCCGCCGCTTCCCGAAGCTCGACCTCGTGCTGATCGAATCCGGCGGCGACAACCTCGCGGCGACCTTCTCGCCGGAACTGGCCGACCTCACCCTTTACGTCATCGACGTGGCGGGCGGCGAGAAGATCCCGCGCAAGGGCGGCCCCGGCATCACCCGCTCGGACTTGCTCATCGTCAACAAGACCGACCTCGCCCCGCTCGTCGGCGCCGACCTCTCGGTGATGGAGGCCGACACCCAGCGGATGCGCGGCGCGCGGCCCTACGTGTTCGCCTCCCTGCGCGACGGGCACGGGGCGGATACGGTGGCCCGCTTCATCGTAGAGGCCGGCGGGTTGGGGTGACGTCGGTTCGCGAGACCTGATCGGGTGAGTGCATCCCCTCTCCCCGCACGCGGGGAGAGGGGGACCCGGCTGCACCCGTTTACTTCACGACGCGGCCGAGCGGCGGAAGGCGTCGCGTTCTTCCAGCGCTTCGATCAGGTCGAGCACCCGCACGACCTGCCCCGACACGTTCCACCACGGCGGCAGGCGGCGCGCGGCCGGGACCGGATGGTGCGTTACGGCCTCTACGAGAAAGGCGGTCTCGGGCAGAGGCGGCGCCGGCAAGCCCCGTCGGCTGCCCGCGGGCAGGAGGGCGGCGGCCAGCAGCCCGGCCTTGCGCGCACCGGTGACGCGGGCGCGCTGGGTGACCGAATCGAGCCCGTTCGCCTCCACGGCGCGGCCGATCTCCGCGTAGATCAGGCCGGCGGCGCGGATCGCCGGGCGGCAGCTCAAGGGGAGCGCGGCGATGCCGGGCTCGGCGCGGGCGTAGAGTTCGTCGGCCGCGGCCAGCAGATCGGCCACCACCCGTTGCACGCCGGGGCCGAGCTGAGGCTTGGCGAGGAAGGCGTTCGCGTCGATACCCGCCGCGTCGAGCCATGAGCGCGGAAGGTAGAGGCGCCCGGCGCGGGCATCCTCGCCGACGTCGCGGGCGATGTTGGTGAATTGCATGGCCACGCCGAGATCGCAGGCGCGGGCGAGCGCCGGGCCGTCGCGCACGCCCATCACCAGCGTCATCATCGCCCCGACCGCGCCCGCGACCCGGGCGGCGTAGGCGGCCAGCTCCGACAGCGTGTCGTAGCGCCGGCCTTGCGTGTCCCAGGCCAATCCTTCGAGCAGCGCCCGCGGCAGCGCGTCCGGGATGGCGTGGCGGGCGAGCACATCGGCGAGCGCCCGGTCGGCCGGGTGGTTGTGGGGCCGGCCGGCGCAGGCCGCGGTCAGCCGCCGCTCCAGCCGGGCGAGGGCTGCGGCGCGGTTGCCGCCCGACTCGTCCACCGCGTCGTCGGAGAGGCGGCAGAAGGCGTAGAGGCCGTAGGCCGAGACCCGCACCGAGGGCGGCAACAGCAGCGAGGCCGCGAAGAAGCTCTTGGAGCCGGCGCGGATCGCGGCCCGGCAGGCGGAGAGGTCGGCCGCGCTGGCGGCGGAGGGATCAGGCACGAACACGGGCATCCGGCACCACGGAATCGAGAACACGGGCCGAGGACAGCACACCCGGCAGGCCGGCGCCGGGATGCGTCCCCGCGCCGACGAGGAAGAGGTTCGCCACGTCTTCCGAGCGGTTGTGCGGACGGAACCAAGCCGATTGCGTCAGCACCGGCTCCAGTCCGAACCCGGAGCCGCGGAAGCTCAGGAAGTCTTGGGAAAAGTCCTGCGGCGTCGTCACCCGCGAGGTGACGAGGGCGTCGGAGAGGCCCGGCAGCACCGAGCCTTCGAGGAAGCGCGCGATCCGCTGGCGGTAAGGCTCGGCAAGCTGCGCCCAGTCCTGGCCGCCGTCGAGGTTCGGCACCGGAGCCAGCACGTAGAACGCGTCGTGCCCCGGCGGGGCGAGCAGCGGGTCGGTCGCGGTCGGGCGGTGAAGGTAGAGGCTGAAATCCTCCGCCAAGTGCTTGGCGTCGAAGATGTCCTGCAGCAGGCCGCGATAGCGCGGGCCCATCAGGATCATGTGGTGATCGACCTCCGGGTATTTCTTCCGGGTGCCGAAGTACCAGACGAACAGCCCCATGGAGGACGAGGCACGCGACAGACGCCGCTTGCTCCAGCGCCGGGTCCGGCCGCCGAGCAGCGTGCCGTAGGTGAAGGCGGAATCGGCGTTCGAGACGACGATGTCGGCGGGGATGGTCTCGCCGCCCGCCATCACGACGCCGGTCGCCCGGGCGCCCTCGACGCGGATGCGCGCAACATCCTCGCCACAGCGAACGCTGCCGCCCTGCCCCCGGATCAGGCCGCAGAGCCCGTCCACCAGCCGCCCGGTGCCGCCCATGGCGAAGTGGACGCCCCATTGCCGCTCCAGATGGGCGATGAGGCAGTAGATCCCGCTGGCGCGAAACGGGTTGCCGCCGATGAGCAGGGGATGGAAGCTGAAGATGGTGCGCAGCCGCTCGTCGCGGATGAAGCGGGACACCACGTCGTAGACGCTGCGGTGACCCGAGAGGCGCAGGAGGTCCGGCGCGATCCGCAGCATCGAGCCGAGACTGCCGAACGGGACGTGGCCAAGTTCCTCGAAGCCCATCCGGCACACGGCCTCGCTATGGGCCATGAATCGCTCGTAGCCGGCCACGTCTTCGGCCGAGAAGCGGGCGACTTCGGCCCGCATCGCTGCGCGGTCACCGCTATAGGCGAAGCTCTGCCCGTCCTCGAAGCGGATGCGGTAGAAAGGCTGCATCGGCACGAGGGTCACGTCCTCGTGCATGTCCCGCCCGCACAGCCGCCACAGCTCCTCGAACAGGAACGGCGCAGTGACGATGGTCGGCCCTGCATCGAAGGTGAAGCCGTCCTGACGGTGGACGCGGGCGCGGCCGCCCGGTTGGTCGAGCCGCTCCAGAACGGTGACGCGATAGCCGCGGGCGCCGAGCCGAACCGCCGCCGCCAGCCCGCCGAAGCCGGCCCCGATCACGATCGCATGCGGCCGGGCATCGGGGCCGGACGCGACAATCGGTTTGTCGGCGAGTGTCAACATAGGTTGACACTATGGCTGGGATTTTCGTCAGCGCAAGAGGCGTCTCAGGCGACTGGGGCGCGAATGGCCTCCGCGTCCGCAAGAATGATCTCCGCCACCCGCTCTGGTGCCTCCTCGTGGGCAAGGTGGCCGAGCCCGCGCAACAGTTCGACGCGGGCGTTCCGCAGACGATCGCGCAATGCGAAGGAATCGTCCGGCTTGATCGCCTTGTCGTCCCCGCCGACGACCAGCAGCGTGCGGGTCTCAATCCGCGGCAGGTCGCGGGCGAGCGCCGGAAGATCCCAGTTCGCCATCATGCCGAGCGCACCCGAGACATGGCCGGGCCGGGTGAACAGCCGCCGGTAGAGGTCGAGCCCCTGCGGGTCGAGACGCGAGCCGGTGCCGTCGATCAGGCGGCGCACCGCCGCCCGGTCGGCGCTCCAGGCGAAGATTTTGGGGGTCACGGGGTTCAGGAACAGCATCCGGGCGATGCCGGGGAAGAGGAAGCTGGCGACGCCGGGAAACGGCGTCAGCGCACCGTTGAGTGCCACCAGCAGGTCGGGGGCGATGCGCCGGTCGAGGCACATCCGCGCGAGAATCGCCGCACCCGCCGAATGGCCGATGGCGAGACGTGGGGTCGAACCGAGAGCGGTGACGAGGTCTCCGACCGCCTCGGCCATGCCCGGCAGGGAGAGCCGGCGGGGGGGAAGCGGATCGGTGAAGCCGTGGCCCGGCAGATCGGGCGCCACGACGCGAAAGCCGCCCTGCGCCAGCAGCGGTGCCAGCCCGCGCCACGAATGGGTCGCGGCGCCGGTGCCGTGGAGGAGCAGCAGGCCGGGTGCGTCGGGATCGCCGAATTCCTGCACGTGCCAGCGCAGGCCCGCGGCCTCCACGAAGCGGCTCGCCGCCCGGTGCGGCCAATCGCGGCCGTCGCGCTCCCAATCCGGCCGGTCGTCGTTCAAGGGCAAGGGCAAAGCGGGCCTCAGGCTGTGGCGGCGCGCACCGCCGCGCTGACGCTGCCCGCATCGGCATGGGGCAGCGGACAGTAACGCCCCTGCGCCGCCTCGGCGAGGCCGCGTGCCCCGTCGGGCCGAGCGCCGGTGTCGATCACGAGGATGGGAAGCGCCTGCACCCGAAGCACGCGGGCGGCGGCCAAAGCCTCCTCGCCGGCCAGCGTCCGGCCGCCGAGGCCGGAGCGGGCGACGTTGGCGCGGCCGTCGGTGAGCAGGACGATGACCGGGCTGCCGCCCGCGCGTCGGATGCCGAGGGCCAGGGCGGCGGCGGTGTCGAGCCCGGCGGCGAGCGGCGTGCCGCCTCCGCCGGGCAGACCCGCGAGCACGCGCTTGGCCCTCACCAGGGAGCGCGTCGGCGGCAGCACGGTCTCGGCCCGCGCGCCGCGGAAGGCGACAAGGGCGATGCGGTCGCGCCGGACATAGGCCTCGGCGAGCAGGAGTTCGACGGCGCCCTTGGCCTCCGCCAGCCGTTCGAGCGCCGCCGAGCCGGAGGCATCGACGCAGAAGATCGTCGTCGTCTCGCTGCGCCGCTTCAGCCGGCGAATCCGGAAATCCTCCGGGGTGACGAGGACGCGGCGCGGATCGGACTCGCCCCGGCGCAGACGCTGCCACGGGGCGGCGGCGCGCAGGGTCGCGATCAGGTCGAGCCGCCCCCGGCGCGGATCACCGGGACGGCTTCCGACCGGGCGGCCCGTGAGCGGCGAGGCGGAGGCCGCCCCCATCCGTCCGGCTGCGCCCGTCCGCAGCGGCGGGCCGCCGGCAAGGAGCCGGGCGAGCAAGTCCTTCGGGAGGGCGGCGCGGACCGCGTCGAGCACCGTCTCGTCGGGTTCTCTTGGCGTTGCGTCCGCGCGCTCGGCCGCGTCCTCCGGCGTTCGGTCTGTGTCCTGCGGCGGCTCAGGCGGCGGTGGCTCCACCGCTTCTTGCTCGGCCGGCGGCGGCGCGGGCAGGCGCGTCGCCCGCGGCGCCAGGACGAGGCGGGCGGCCTCGATCAGGTCGGCCTCGTTCGGTTCGTCGCGGCCGGCCTTCCCGGCGATGATCCGGGCGATCCGCAGGGCGAGAAGCGGCGCCCGCAGCGAGGCGATGCCGAAGGCCTCCGCAATGGCGCAAAGGGTGGCCGTCGCGTCGGGTGCGGATTGGCTCGCTTCTGCGGCCGCTTCGCCAGCGGGATAGGCAGGGTCTACGCTCGCATCCCGCAGGCTCACACCGGTGAGGTCGATGCGGAGTGCCAGCCGGTCGGCGAGCGACTCCGCGACGGTCTCGTCCTCTTGGCCCTCATCGAGCAGCACGAGGCCGAACCGGGCCGGGAGCCGCGCGGCGAGGCCGTCGCGTTCCAGCGCCAGCGTGCCGGTGTCGAGGGCGCCCGCGAGCCGGGCGACGGTGCCGCGCTCGAGGCGTTCGGCCATCGGCACCACGACGACCCCGCCATCGGCCTCCGCCAGCAGGCCGCGCTGGATCACCGGGCGGCCGGCGCGCAGGGTGGCGGGCAGGTCGAGGCCGCCGATCAAACGGTCGTCGGCGATGCCCGGCGGCATCCGCCGCACCGGGCCCGTGAGCAGGGCGCGGAGACCATCGAGCCAGAGGTCGCGCACCGGACCCGCCCCGGCCCGAACCACGATCCCGCCGAGGCCGTGCGGGTCGGCGGCGAACAGGGCGGCGGCGCGTAGCGCATCGGTCCAGGCCCCGGCCGGATCGTCGGGTTCCGGGGCCGTCACGGCTAACGCTTGAACATCGGGTGCTCGACCCGGTCGCCGGCGCGGATGCCGAGCTTGGCGGCGGTGCCGGCGTTGAGTTCGAGCACCGCGAGAACCGGCTCGCCCGACGGGATCACCTTGGTCGAGAGCGGCTCGGTATCCGGGGCGATCCGGGCGATCGAGCCGTCGGAGCGGATGAACACCATGTCGAGCGAGAGGTAGGTGTTCTTCATCCACATCGTGGCCGGCGCCGGCCGCTCGAAATCGAACAGCATGCCGTGGTCGGCGGCCATGGAGCGGCGGTACATCAGCCCCTTGGCGCGCTGCGCATCGGTGCGCATCACCTCGACCTGGAAAGCGTGGCGCCCATTCTTGGCGACGATACCGAGCGGCTCGGTCGCGGCCTGCGCGGCGGGTGCCGCCTCTTGCGCGCGGAGCGGGAGCACCGGCAAAGCCGCCAGCGCGGCGAGGCAGGCGGCGAGGCGCAAAAGCTTTGACGCAGAGGGAAGCACGGGCACGCGGATCACCGTCAATGGGAAGCCGGAAGCGCCCCGTCGACGAGGCGGACTTCCGCCGCCATAGCACCCTTCGAGCCGTCGCCGTAGCGCACCATCACCTCCTCGCCGGGCTTCAACTCTGCGATACCGTAGCGGCGCAAGGTCTCCATGTGCACGAAGATGTCCGGCGTGTCGTCGCCGCGGCTGAGGAAGCCGAAGCCGCGCAGGCGGTTGAACCACTTCACCACCGCGCGTTCCAGGCCGCTCGTCGGTATGACGACTTCGTGGGTGCGTGCCATCGGCAGTTCGGAGGGGTGGAGCGCGGTCGATTGATCGAGCGAGAGCACCCGGAAGGCCTGCCAGCCGCGGGCGCGCTGCACCGCTTCGACCACGATCCGCGCGCCTTCGCTCGCGGCCTGGTGCCCGTCCCGGCGCAGGCAGGTGATGTGCAGCAGCACGTCCGCCGAGCCGTCATCCGGGACGATGAAGCCGAAGCCCTTCGAGACGTCGAACCACTTGATGCGTCCGGCGACCTCCAAGAGTTCGGCCGGACGCTCGTCCTCGCTCTCACGCTCCATCGCGCGGTCTCGCGTCTCCGGCATACGAAGCCCGACGGCACTCAGTTCGTGTTCGTTCGACATGTAAGCAACCCGTGCCGAATCGCGCGGCGCAATCCCAGCGCTACGTTAACAAAGTCAGATTACGCGGGAAGCCCGTTTGGCCGGCAACGGGACAGTGCAAGTGATCATTTTTCGGTTGCATGGCGTCAATGCCGCATTGCCCACGCGCCCGATTGCCCGCCCGATCAACTGATCTAGTGTCGATCCGGGGCGGGAGAGCATGGCCGGACAACGGCTTAGGATCACCCGCGCCGCCGCCGGCTTGGATGCGGTCCCGCATCGAGCTGATTCGAATGGCCGCAAGGCTGCCTCTGCAACGGGCAGCGGCTCCTGCGCGCGCCCTTCGCCTCGGCCGGGGAACGGTGATAGGGCGCGGCTATGCCTGCCTCCCCCGCATTCACGCCCCCCCGTTCGAGCCGGCGGATCGATGCCCTCGATCTGGCCCGAGGGGCGGCGCTCGCGGCGATGGCGGCCTATCACGGGCTGTGGGATCTCGGCTTCCTGCAGCTCACGCCGCAGAACTTCGCACTGACCCCGCTGGGACGGCTCGCGGCACACGGCATCGCAGGCTCCTTCCTGCTGCTGGTGGGCATCGGCCTCGTGCTCGCCAACGGCGAGGGCGTGCGCTGGCGGCCCTTCGCCCTCCGGCTCGCGCGGATCGGCGGGGCGGCGCTTCTCATCACGGGGGCGACGTGGATCGCGTTTCCGCAGAGCTACATCTTCTTCGGCATCCTGCACTGCATCGCCGTCTCGAGCGTGCTCGGCCTGCCCTTCGTATTCCTGCCGGCCCCGGTGACGGCGCTCGCGGGCGCCGTCGTGCTGGCGGCACCGCACATCGTGGCCCATCCCCTGCTCGATGCGCCGGAACTCTATTTTCTAGGCCTCGGCCGCGGCCTGCCGGACACCAACGATTGGGTGCCGCTGTTTCCCTGGTTCGGGATGGTACTGGCCGGGATCGCGCTCGCCCGGATCGCACGGCCGGCTTTGGCCGGGTCGTGGCTCGGCCGCTGGCGGGCTCGGAACGCCGTGGCGCGCGGGGCGGCCTTTGCCGGGCGGCACAGCCTAGCGGTCTATCTCGTCCACCAGCCGGCTTTGCTCGCCCTGTTCACCGGCCTCGTCACGCTGACCGGGCCGCATCCGAAGGCGGGGCTCGCGAACTTCCGCAAGGATTACGTCGGCAACTGCACCCGCACCGGCGGCGAGGCGGAGGCTTGCCGGATCGCCGCCCGCTGCACGGCAGAAGCCCTACGGCGTGAGGGGCTCTGGGGCTCGGGCAAGCCCTATTCCGCGGTGGAACGAGCCAAGGCGCAGGGGCTCTCGCAGCTCTGCTACGAGGCCGCGGAAGGCACCGCGGCCCCGCCGTAAACGTTAGTCCTTGGCGCGCTCCACGTAGGAGCCGTCCGCCGTCATGATGACGACGCGGGTGCCGGTGCTGACATGCGGCGGCACCGAGGTCTTCACGCCGTTCGACAGGAGCGCCGGCTTGTAGGACGAGGAGGCGGTCTGGCCCTTGGTGACCGGCTCGGTCTCGACGATCTCGAAGGTCATGCGCTGCGGCAGCTCGATGGTCAGCGGCACGCCGTTATGGGTCGAGAGGGTCACGGTCATGCCCTCCTGCAGGTAGGGGGCGGCGTCGCCGACCACGTCCGCGGGCACGGCGATCTGCTCGTAGCTCTCGGGGTTCATGAAGTGATACCCCTCGCCGTCCTGGTACAGGAAGGTGTGGTCGCGGTCCTCGACGAAGGCGCGCTCGACCTGCTCGGTGGTGCGGTAGCGCTCGGAGATCTTCACGCCGTCGGTGATGCGGCGCATGTCGAGCTGCGTCACCGGTGTGCCCTTGCCGGGGTGGATGTTCTCCGCCGTCAGGATGACGTAGAGCTTGCCGTCCTTATCGACGACGTTGCCCTTGCGAAGGGTACTGGCGATCACTTTCACGAGCGTGGACCTTGGCTTGACGAGAACGGCGGCTCTTCACCGGCGTCTCGGCCGGATGAGCGGAATCATCCGCGAGGCCCTACCCTATCCGCGGCTCGGTTGCCAGCCGGAGGCTGTTTTCGCGTGAGTCACGAGTCTTCGCCCTGGTGGCATCCCGGCCTCCATGCGGATCGCCGGCCTCTGCTGCTTACCCGCAACCGCATCCTGGCGGGGCTTCGGGCGTGGTTTTCGGAGCGCGACTTCGTCGAGGTCGAGGCCGCTGCGTTGCAAGTCTCGCCCGGCAACGAGGCGCATCTTTCCGCCTTCGCCACGGAGGCGATCCTGCCCGATGGCGGACGCGAGCCGCTCTACCTCCACACCTCGCCGGAATTCGCCTGCAAGAAGCTGCTGGCGGCGGGCGAGCCGCGCCTGTTCAGCCTCGCCCACGTCTTCCGCAACCGCGAGCGCGGCACGCTGCATCATCCCGAATTCACGATGCTCGAATGGTATCGTGCGGGCGAGAGCTACGACGCGCTGATGCAGGATTGCGCCGCCCTGCTGGCGCTTGCCGCCGAAACCGCGGGGGCCCGGCGCCTCACCTTCCGCGGGCGCGAGGCCGATCCGTTCGCACCCTTCGAGCGGCTGACCCTGGCGGAGGCGTTCCAACGATACGCGGCGATCGATCTCCTCGCCACGGTCTCGCCCGACGGCGCGACGGACCGCGACGGCCTCGCCGACGCGGTGATGACCCGCGGCCTGCGGGTGGCGCCGGACGACACCTGGGCCGACCTGTTCAGCCGCGTCCTCGTCGGGCTGATCGAGCCGCATCTCGGCCAGGGGCGCCCGACGGTCCTGTGCGAGTACCCGGTGAGCGAGGCGGCGCTCGCCCGGCCGAGCCCGCGCGATCCGCGCGTCGCCGAACGGTTCGAGCTCTATGCCTGCGGCGTGGAACTCGCCAACGCCTTCGGCGAACTCACGGACCCGGCCGAGCAGCGCCGCCGCTTCGAGGCGGAGATGGCGGAGAAGGCCCGCGTCTACGGCGAGCGCTATCCGCTCGACGAAGACTTTCTGGAAGCGCTGGCGGTGATGCCCGAGGCGAGCGGCATCGCGCTCGGCTTCGACCGGCTGGTGATGCTGGCCACCGGCGCACCGCGCATCGATGACGTGATCTGGACACCGGTCACCCGGAACCGGTCGCGGTGAGCCTCGCCCTGAAGAGCGCCACCGCGCTGGCGCGTGCCGGGCTGGTGGACGCAGCCGCCCTCCCCGCCCTGGAGCGGGTCGCGGCGCGCTACGCCGTCTCGGTGACCGCCGACATGGCCGAGCTGATCGACGCCAACGACCCCGGCGACCCGATCGCCCGCCAATTCGTGCCGCGTGCGGAGGAGATCGAGACGCGGGCGGAGGAACGCGCCGACCCGATCGGCGACGACGCGCACGAGGCGGTGCCCGGCATCGTCCACCGCTATCCCGACCGGGTGCTGCTGAAGCCGCTGCATATCTGCCCGGTCTATTGCCGCTTCTGCTTCCGCCGCGAGCGCGTCGGGCCCGCCGGCCAAGGTTCGCTCGGCGAGGCGGAGTTGGCGGAAGCCTACGGCTACATCGCCGCCCACCCGGAGATCTGGGAGGTGGTGGTGACGGGCGGCGACCCCTTCGCCCTCTCGCCCCGGCGACTCGCGGCGATCGCGGAGGCGCTCGGCGCGATCCCGCATGTGCGGGTGCTGCGCTTCCACACCCGCGTTCCCGTGGTCGAGCCGGCCCGCGTCGATGCCGCCCTGGTCGCCGCCCTCAAGGGGTTTTCCGGCGCGGTGTTCGTGGCGCTCCACGCCAACCATCCGCGCGAATTCACGCCGGCCGCGCAGGGCGCCATCGCCCGGCTGGTCGATGCCGGCATCCCGATGGTGAGCCAGAGTGTGCTCCTGCGCGGCGTCAACGACGATGCGGAGACGCTGGAGGCCCTGATGCGCCGCTTCGTCGAGAACCGGATCAAGCCCTACTACCTCCACCACGGCGACCTCGCGCCGGGCACCGGCCATCTGCGCACGGAGCTGCCGGAGGGGCAGGCGCTGATGCGAGCCTTGCGCGGTCGCCTCTCCGGCCTCGCCCAGCCGCTCTACGTGCTCGACATTCCCGGCGGCCACGGCAAGGTGCCGGTGGGGCCGGGCTACCTTGACGCCGCGGGCCCGTCCTGGCGTGTGACCGATCCGAGTGGGGCCGTTCACGCCTATCCCCCGAAGAGCGACGACGAGGACCGAGGATGACGCTGAAGCTGTGGGGGCGGGCCAGCTCCGGAAACGTCCAGAAAGCGCTCTGGGCGCTCGACGAGCTGGGTCTGGCCTACGAACACATCGAGGCGGGCGGCGCCCACGGCATCGTCGGCGAGCCTCGCTACCGCGCGATGAATCCCAACGGCCTCGTGCCGACGCTGGAAGAGGACGGCTTCGTCCTCTGGGAGTCGAACGCGATCCTGCGCTACCTCGCCTACGCTCATGGCGGCCCGCTGGCCCAGCCGGAGGCGCCCCGCGCCCGCGCGCTGATCGACCAGTGGCTCGATTGGCAGGCCACCGCTTTCACCCCGACGATGCGCGACGCCTTCCTCCAACTCGTGCGCGTCGCCCCCGACAAGCAGGACGCGCGGCTGATCGAGGCGTCGCGGGCCGGGTCCGAGCGTTGCGCCGCCCTGCTCGACCGGCATCTCGCGGAGACGCCCTTTGTTGCCGGCGAGCACTTCTCCATCGCCGACATCGCCGTCGGGCTCGCGGCGAACCGCTGGTTCCAGCTGCCGCTGGAGCGGGAGGAGCGCCCGAACATCCGCCGCTGGTTGAGCCTGCTCGCGCAACGGCCCGCCGCCTCGGCCGTTTTGTCGCTGCCGCTCACCTGACTTTTCCCGGCGGAGGTCAGCCTGTGTCGAACTCCGGACGAAAGAAGACGATGTTCTTCCCGCTCTCGAAGCTGATCTTCTTCGTCCTCACGCCGTCGAATTTCCTGATCCTGCTGGGGCTTCTCGGCTGCCTCCTGCTCTTCACCGAGGCCGGCCGTGGGGTCGGACGGGTTCTCACGGTCGCGGGCCTCATTGGGCTCCTCGTCGCCGGGCTCTCGCCGCTCTCGGCCTGGACGCTGGCGCCGTTGGAGAACCGGTTTCCGAGTTTCACTGATGACGGCACGCCGGTCACCGGCATCGTCGTGCTCGGCGGGACGGTCGAGGCCGACACCTCGATCGGCCGTGACCAGATCACCGTCAACGAGGCCGGCGAGCGGGCCATCGCGCTGGCCGACCTCGCCCGGCGCTATCCGCAGGCGCGCCTCGTCTTCTCCGGGGGCGCCGGCAGCACCCGCGAGGACGCGGTCTCGGAGGCGGAGATCGTCAGCCGCTACGCCGACACCCTCGGCGTGCCGCGCAACCGCCTGATCCTCGAGCAGCAATCGCGCAACACCCACGAGAACGCGGTGTTCTCCGCGCGGATGGTGCAGCCGAAGCCCGGCGAGCGCTGGCTCCTCGTCACCTCCGCCTGGCACATGCCGCGCTCGATGGGCTGCTTCCGCAAGGCCGGGTTCGACGTCACCGCCTACCCGGTCGATTACCGCACCAACTGGCCGCGCGACGCGTACCGCCTCGCCAGCTTCGCCTCCACCGGTCTGGGGGAGCTCGATATCGGCGTGAAGGAGTGGATCGGCATGATCGCCTACCGGCTCACCGGCTACACCGACGCGGTGATGCCGGCGCCGTGAGCCGCCGTCACGCCCGCGGCAGGCTCAAGCGATAGATCCCGCGAAAATCGTCGGGATCGTCCACCGGCTTGCCCTTGCGCATGATTTGCACGCGGCCTTCCTTCGTCAGCCGCACGGCGACGCGGCGGACCGGCTGCATCAACGGGCTCCAGCCATCGGGATGCGGGCCGCCGAGCGCGCGGGCGATCTCGGAGGGGCAGCAGGTCTTGTCCGCTCCGCGCTCGTTCACGAGCCGCAGCATCGTCTCTTCGATCGCGGCTTCATCGGCCATGCAAGTCTTCCTCGGCGAGCAGAAAGGCGCGAATCCGCGAGGAGAACTGGCGCTGCCACATCACCCAGACAACGCTGGCGGTGGCGAGCATCAGAACCGGCGCGCTCACGAACCAGCCGAGATAGGCCAGCGCGAACAGGAAAGCACGCTGGCCTTTGGCGAAATGCGAGCCCGCGGCCACGTTCATCGCCCCGGCCCGCTCGGCGGCGCGGAGCATCACCGCCTCGGAGGCGCCCGAGCCCTTGGGCGGCACCGCGCCGATGAGGATCGCGCCGTAGTTGAACAGCCGGTAGGCCCAGGCGAACTTGAAGAAGGCGTAGACGAACACGACGGCGAGGCCGGCGACCTTGATCTCCCAGGTCTGGCGGGTCGTCCCCGCGCCGAAGGGAAGTGCGGAGAACAGGTTGAGCACGTCGTCGCCCGAGCGCGAGAGCGTCAGCACCGAGCCGAGCGCGATCAGCGAGGTCGAGGCGAAGAAGGCCGTGCCGTTCTGGAGCGATGCGTTGATCGTCGTGTCCACCACGCGGTTGTCGCGGGTGATCATCTGGGCGGCCCATCGGTGCCGCTGCCGGTTCATGATCTGGCTGAGGCTCAGCCGGTCGCCTCGCCGCCGCTGAACGGCGAGGCTGTAGCCGACCCAGGACGCCACGAAGAAGACGAGCGCCGCGAAGTCGAGCGGGGAAAAGGCGTGGAGGTCCCACATGGTCAGGGCGTCGTCATCGCGGTGTCGTCTTGCCGGTCCGGATGGGCATGCTGCTCCGGCGGCTACAGGCCGGAGGCCCGGTGGGCAAGCCCTCGATATGTCTACGCGCGGATCTCGAAACCCGTGATCGAGGCGGGCACGGCCTCCTCGCTCACCTCGATGCCGTCGACGCGCGCCGCGAACGGACCGCGCCGGCACGCGGCGAGCAGCGCATCGACCGCCTCGGCGGGGCCGGAGAACAGTGCTTCCACGGTCCGGTCGGGCCGATTGCGGACCCAGCCTGCGACGCCGTGCCGGTCCGCCTGTTTCTTGGTCCAGGCTCGGTAAGACACGCCTTGCACACGGCCGCGGATCACGAGGCGGATGGTCTTGCTGTCGGTGCTCAAGGTGGAGGGGACTCCCGGTTCCTTGCCGGAGCCGGGAGCCTCTCGCTCCCGGCTATGGGGTTGCCATGGCGGCGCGCGACCGCCGCCTGCGGTCGGTTGGTGAGATACCACGCCAGCGATACGCTTTCCGCTTGATCGAAGCGAAAAGCGTATCGCTCAGCCCGCGCGGCGCTCGAGCGAGGCCCAAATCCGCCATCCCGAAGAGATCAACCGGATTTGTTATGAGATGACGAGCACGCCGCCGACGCAGTTGCCGAAGCAGCGCGGCGAAGAGCCGACTGCCGATCAGGTTTTTCGAGGACGATCCGGCCGGAACTGCGCCGCTCAAGTGCCAACGGGCGCTTCGGGTCGTGCGCGTCGCGCCGATCAGGCCGGAGTGCGGCGCTGCCAGCCGCGGATCTCCTGGAGGTAGGGGCCGGGCAGTTGCGCCGCCTGCCCCGCCGCGAGCACGGCTTCGAGATAGCCCGGCCGCGGCAGGCCGCCGGCTCCGCTCCGGCCGAGATAGATCAAGGCGCGTTTCGTGCCGCCATCGCCGACGATCGGCTGATACGCCTTCACGTAGAGGCCGCTCGCCACGCCCTCGTAGCGGTCGAGGGCCGGTACGTCGGAGAGCGCGAGTTCCCACAGCACGCCCCACACGGTGGCGCCCGGGGCGCGGACCACGGAGGCCCAGCCCTCGCGCATGATGATGAAGCGGTGCCGCGGCAGGCGCCCGCGCCCGATCAGCCGCGAGGCCGGGCAGCGCTGGGCCATGGCGGCGGCGTCCATGTTGGCGCCGTAGGCGAAATAGAGGGGCATGGCTTTTCGGCAGAGGGGGGCGGCGCGCCTACGCGCCGGGTGTCCGATACTCGCGTTCTAAGTCGCGTCGGATTGCCCATTCGTTGAGGTGCACGTCCGCGTAGGCCCCCGCGAGAACGACGGCCGGTATGACGAAGGTGACGAAGATCTCACCCGAACTCACGGCCGAAGACTCCGCGGCGCGCCTCTTGCCGCCCGATATAGGCAGAGACCCCGTGCAGAACCAAATCAACGCGAACGCGACGACTCCAAGGCTCAAACTCGGCGCGCTCGCTACGCCGTAACTCAAGGCGGTGACCGGCGTGACGCCGCCGATTACCACGAAGAGCGACGGCGACGTTGTTGAGACCCGTCGCCAGGAGCTTCGTCTGCTCGTTGTGGATCTGGCTCACGGCGACGGGGTGTCGCCGCGTCGATCAGGCGAACTCCAGGATCACAGCATCGACTGCGAGGCTGTCGCCTTCCTTGGCGGCGATCTTGGAGACGGTGCCGTCGCGCTCGGCGCGCAGCACGTTCTCCATCTTCATCGCCTCGACGATGGCCAGCGGCTCGCCGTTCTTCACCTCCTGGCCCTCGGTGACCATGATCTGCTTGACCAGGCCGGGCATCGGGCAAAGGAGCTGCTTGCCGGAGCCGGCATTCTCCTTGACCGGCATCAGGTCGGCGAGTTCGGCCTCGCGGCAGGTGAAGACCCGCGCTTCCGCCGCCGCGCCTGCATGCTGCAGGAACACGCCGTTGAGGAGCGGGCGCACCTGGATCGCGATCGACTGGTCGCCGACCGTGCCGCTCCAGACCGGCGCGCCGGGGCGCCAGTCGCTGCGCACCGGGGCGACCGTGCCGTCGTCGAAGGTGACGATAAGGTCGTTGCCCGCGGTCTCGACGGTGACGTTGAAGCGCTGGCCGGAGAGCACCACCACGCGCTCGCGCTGGAAGGTCAGCAGGCTCGGATCGCGCATCTGGCCGGAGATGCCGCGCTTGCGGATGTTGAGCTTGTGGTCGATCGCCGCCGCGACCGCCGCGAGCCGATGGGCCACTGGCCCCTCGGGCTCGGGTGCGATGAAGCCCTCCGGGAACTCCTCCTTGATGAAGCCCGTCGAGAGCCGGCCTTCGCGCCAGCGGGGATGGGCCATCAGGGTGGCGAGGAAGGGGATGTTGTGGCGGATGCCCTCGATGGCGAAGGCGTCGAGCGCGGTCGCCTGCGCGTCGATGGCTTCCAGGCGGGTCGGCGCCCAGGTGACGAGCTTGGCGATCATCGGATCGTAGTGGATCGCGATCTCGCCGCCCTCCTCCACACCGGTATCGTTGCGCACGGTCGCCCCGCCGAGCGGGCCTTCCTCCGGCGGCTGGTAGGTCGTGAGCCGGCCGATCGAGGGCAGGAAGTTGCGGGTCGGATCCTCGGCATAGACGCGGCTCTCGACCGCCCAGCCGTCGAGCTTCACCTCAGCTTGCGTCAGCGGCAGCTGCTCTCCGGCGGCTACCCGGATCATCAGCTCAACGAGGTCGAGCCCGGTGATCATCTCGGTGACGGGGTGCTCCACCTGAAGGCGGGTGTTCATTTCGAGGAAGTAGAACGACTTGTCCTGGCCGGCGACGAACTCCACGGTGCCGGCGGAGTCGTAGTTCACGGCCTTGGCGAGGGCGACGGCCTGCTCGCCCATCTTCCGGCGGGTCTCCTCGTCGAGGAGCGGCGACGGCGCCTCTTCGATGACCTTCTGGTTGCGGCGCTGGATCGAGCACTCGCGCTCGCCGAGATAGATCACGTTGCCGTGCTTATCGCCGATCACCTGGATCTCGATGTGGCGCGGGTCGGTGATGAACTTTTCCACGAACACCCGGTCGTCGCCGAACGAGGACGAGGCCTCGGACTTGGCGCGGGCGAAGCCCTCGGCGACCTCGTCGGCCGATTCGGCGATGCGCATGCCCTTGCCGCCGCCGCCGGCCGATGCCTTGATCATCACCGGATAGCCGATCTCGTCGGCGATGGTCACGGCGTGCTCAGGGCTCTCGATCACGCCGAGGAAGCCCGGCACCGTCGAGACGTTGGCCGCGGCCGCGGCCTTCTTCGATTCGATCTTGTCGCCCATGGCGGCGATGGCGCCGGGATTTGGGCCGATGAAGACGATGCCGGCCTCGGCCAGCGCCTTCGGGAACGCCTCGCGCTCGGAGAGGAAGCCGTAGCCCGGATGGACCGCCTGGGCGCCGGTCTGCTTGCAGGCGTCGATAATCTTGTCGATCAGGAGATAGGACTGCGCGGCGGGTGCCGGGCCGATATGCACCGCCTCGTCGGCCATGGCGACGTGGACCGCATCACGGTCGGCGTCCGAATAGACCGCCACCGTCTTGATGCCCATCTTCCGGGCCGTCTTGATGATGCGGCAGGCGATTTCGCCCCGGTTGGCAATCAGGATCTTATCGAACATCGCAGCCGCTTCTTGAGGGAGACTGTCTCGGCCTGCCCCTCCCGAAGGCAAGCCCGAACGCATCCCGATAAAGCAGTTGCGCGAGAGACGGAAGCTGTGCGCCACTCCCCAAAAGGCCAGCTTCGATGAAATCCGATTGAAGGGCGGTCAATTCGAATTTCGACGGTGCCCGGATGCTGGCCGCAGGGCCGATGCCGTCGCCGCATCGGGCCTCAAAACTGAATTCATCATGCAGCGCAGGGCAGGCGACCGGTGCGGCACGCGACGGACTTAGCAGCCGCGCTCTTGGCGGTGGCACTCTTGGCCTTGAGGGCAAAGGCGATCAGCGTCTCGTCGCTGGTCTCGGCTTCGCGCACGATCTCCATGGCGATGCGGCTGCCAAGCGCCGTCGGGCCCTTGCGGCCGGCGATGGAGGCAGAGAGCCACGCGGACATCTCGCGGGTGATGATGCCGGTGGGGCGCTCGCCGTAAACGGCGAAGTTCACGACTTCCGCGGTGACGAAGGCGGAGAAGCCCTCGTGGGTGTCGGTGACGGCGCGGTCGAGCGCCAGCAGCAGGTCGGCCTCGTCGCGGCCCATGATGCCGTCGGGGAGGATGTCGCGGGCGAGTTCGCGAACGTCGTCCTGGTTCAGGCTGCCGGCGTCGACGATGCGGGTGCAGAACAGTTCAAGCGCAGTGTTGGTCATGGTCTGGTGCCTTTCGAGTTCGTCGTTGCCGGTGTTCGTTCGTGTCTGTGCTGACATTACGGACCGACAACGCTCGAAGAGGTTAATGGCTAAATCTGAACCCGTGTTCAGGTAAACGGCTGCTCACGATTGAGCCTTTCGAAAAGCTTGCTTTGCGAAAGTAAGACTCTCTTCAGCGAACCACGACCTTCGTCCCGACCGGCACGCGCTCGTAGAGGTCCATCACGTCCTCGTTGAGCATGCGGATGCAGCCGGAGGAGACCGCCTGCCCGATCGTCTCCGGCTCGTTGGTGCCGTGGATACGGTAGAGCGTGTCCTTGCGATTCTGGGCGAGATAGAGAGCGCGGGCGCCGATCGGGCTGAACGGGCCGCCCTCCAGGCGCGGCGGCAGATCCGGGTGGCGGCCGATCATCTCCGGGGCCGGGTTCCAGTCCGGCCATTCGAGCTTGCGGTCGATCTCAGCCCGTCCGGTCCATTCGGCTCCTGCCCGGCCGATCGAGACGGGGTAGCGCATCGCCTTTCCGCCGGGCTGCACGAGGTAGAGCCGCCGCTCGGCCGTCTCGACGACGAGGGTGCCGACGGGCTCGCGGGTCGCGAAATCGACGGTGGTGCGGGCCAGAGCCGGATCGAGCGCGGCTTTCGGCGCCAGCTTCATCCAGGCCGCATCCCGCTCCGGCCCTGGCGGCAGGGGCGGAACGGCGGGCAACTCGGCAACCACGGGGACGGGTGGAGCGACCTGCGCCGTCTGCGACTGGCAGGCCGCCAGGGGCACGAGCCCCACGAGAAGAGCGAGGGCGGGTGAAGCGCGCATGACGGGGGGCCGGTCGTTCGAAGAAACCACCGCAGGTTGAAGGATCGTTTGTGGCCAAGCTTGGACCGTGGCACGGCCGGTTGTGGACGAGATCGATCCGCGGCCTGGGCACGGTTTGCGCTGTTGCGCGCGGGCGACAAGATCGACAAGTTCGAGACAGCGAGCGCGGTGGCAGGTCCGGCGGAAGATCGGACACGCCGCATCGGCAGCAACACGCTCGCCCCGCTTTCGCAGGGCGGCAGGTGACGAGGCGGGGCGCCCGAACGGGCATCACCGTCTTGGGCACCGGGAGAAACGGCCCTGAGCACCCTCTACGTCACCCATCCGAGCGCCGTCGAACACGCGGTCCCGACCGGTCATCCCGAGCGGCCCGCCCGCATGCAGGCGGTCGAGCGCGCGCTCGAGAACGAGCGCTTTGCCGCCCTCGTGCGCTGCCACGCGCCCAAGGCCGAGGCGGCGACCGCCGAACTCGTCCACCCGGCCTCCTTCGTCGAGACCATCGTCGCGGCCTCGCCGGACGAGGGCTTCTTCCAGATCGACGGCGACACGCTGATGTCGCCGGGTTCGCTCAATACCTGCCTGCACGCCATCGGTGGATCGAACCACGCGGTCGATGCGGTGATGAAGGGCGAGTGCGCCAACGCCTTCGTCGCCATGCGCCCGCCCGGCCACCACGCCGAACGCGAACGCGCCATGGGCTTCTGCCTGTTCAACCACGCGGCGATCGCCGTGCGCCACGCCCAGAAGGCATTCGGCGCCACGCGCGTCGCGCTGGTGGATTGGGATGTCCACCACGGCAACGGCTCGCAGGACATCTTCTGGGCCGACAAGACCGTGATGTACGCCTCGACCCACCAGATGCCGCTGTTTCCCGGCTCCGGCGCCACGGGTGAGCGCGGCGACCACGACACCATCGTCAACGCGCCGCTCAAGGCGTTCGACGGCAGCGAATTGTTTCGCGAGGCGTTCGAGGCGCGCATCCTGCCGCGGCTCGACGCCTTCGCGCCGGATCTCATCGTGATCTCGGCCGGGTTCGACGCCCACAAGCTCGATCCGCTGGCCAACATCCAGCTTGAGGAGGCGGATTTCGGCTGGGCCACGCGGCGGCTGATGGAGGTCGCCGACCGGCACGCGGGCGGGCGCATCGTCTCGATCCTGGAGGGCGGCTACAGCCTCGACGGGCTCGCCCGCTCGGTTGCCGCGCACATGGATGCGCTGATGGGGCGGTGACGGGCACCGCCCCGGCTCGTTCGGCCTATCGGTGGGCGAGGATCAGGGTGATGAGAACGGCGGCGACGCTGAGGAACATCACGCTGCCGAGGATCGCTCCGGTCACGGCGTTCGCCGACACGTAGGTTCCGGCGACGCGGCTCAGCGCCGGTACGACCCCGTGCCGGTCGGCGGCACGGCCGGGATGCCCGCAGGAGGGGCAAGCGAAGGCTTTCTCCGAGACGCGGTGATCGCAGGCGGAACAGGGGACGAGGGCCATGCGATGCTCCCTTCCGTTGGGCAGCGATGTCGCCGCCTCACCGGACCTGGGAACGGCCGCGCTTGGCCGCAAGAGGTGAAACGAGTGTCCGAGTGGGCGCCGAGCTCGGTGCGTATCCCCTCGCCCCGCATGCGGGGAGAGGGGCACCCCCGTCGGCGCGGGCAGCCGCTTACCCTTCCAGCGGCTCCTCGCTCACCAGCTCGATGCCGAAGCCCGACAGTCCGACATAGGAGCGCGACGAGGACGAGAGGTTGCGGATCGAGACGACGCCGAGGTCGCGCAGGATCTGCGCGCCCAGACCCACCTCGCGCCACTGGCGCACGCGCTGCGCCTCCGCGCCCTCCTCAGCGTACCGGTTGAGCGGGACGCCCGCCGTGCCGTCACGCAGGTAGACGAGGATGCCGCGGCCTTCCTTGGCAAAGCGCCGCATCACGCTCTCGATCTGCCCGCCGCCCTCGATCACGTCGGCGACGACGTTCGAGCGGTGCAGGCGCACCGGCACGTTGCGGCCGTCGCCGATGGCGCCGTGGACGAAGGCGAATTGCTGGATCGGCTCGAACGGCGTGACGTAGGCGTAGCCGGTCATCGCGCCGAACTCGGTCTTGACCGGGAAGGAGCCGACCCGCTCGACTAGCCGGTCGCGGGCCTGCCGGTAGGCGATGAGATCGGCCACCGAGACGCGCTTGAGGCTATGCTGCTCGGAAAACGCATCGATCTGCGGCCCCTTCATCACGGTGCCGTCGTCGTTGGCGAGTTCGCAGATCACGCCCACCGGCGGCAGACCGGCGAGCTTGCACAGATCGACCGCCGCTTCCGTATGCCCGGAGCGCATCAGCACGCCGCCGTCGCGGGCGATGAGCGGAAAGACGTGGCCGGGCCGCACGAAGTCGCCCGCGCCCATGTTGCCGTTGGCCAGCGCACGAACGGTGTTGCAGCGTTGCTCGGCCGAGATGCCGGTGGTCAGCCCGTGGCGCACGTCCACCGTCACGGTGAAGGCCGTGCCGAGCGGCGCATCGTTCGAGGCCACCATCGGATCGAGGTGGAGACGGCGCGCCTCGTCTAGGGTGATCGGCGCGCAGACGATGCCGCAGGTGTTGCGGATGATGAACGCCATCTTCTCCGGCGTGCAGAGCGAGGCGGCGACGACGAGGTCGCCCTCGTTCTCGCGGTCGTCGTCGTCGGTGACGACCACGATCTCGCCGCGGGCGAAGGCTTCGATGGCCTCGGTGACGCTGCAATGGGGCACGGGCTTCGTCTCGTTCAGCGGTTCGAAAGGAGCAGTCAGGCGCGTTCGCCGTTCTGCCCGCGATGGCGAAGATAATGGTCGGCCAGCACGCAGGCCATCATCGCCTCGGCAACGGGGACGGCGCGGATGCCGACGCAGGGGTCGTGACGGCCCTTAGTGATGAGATCGATCTCGGCCAAGTCGCGGTTCACGCTCTGGCGCGGGGTCAGGATCGAGGAGGTCGGCTTCACGGCAAAGCGTACCACGACCGGCTCGCCCGACGAGATGCCGCCCAGGATACCGCCGGCATGGTTGGCGAGGAAGCGCGGGCGGCCGTCATTGCCGGCGCGCATCTCGTCGGCATTGTCCTCGCCGCGCAGAGCCGCGGCGGCGAAGCCGTCGCCGATCTCGACGCCCTTGACCGCGTTGATCGACATCATCGCCGCAGCAAGATCCGCGTCGAGCTTGCCGTAGATCGGTGCGCCTAGTCCGGGCGGCACGCCCTCGGCGGTCACCTCGATCACCGCGCCGACCGAGGAACCGTCCTTTCGGATTCCGTCGAGATAGGTCTCGTAGAGTGCCGCCGCCTTCGCGTCGGGGCAGAAGAACGGATTTTGGCCGACCTGCCCCCAATCCCAGTTCGCGCGGTCGATGGCGTGCGGCCCCATCTGCACCAGGGCGGCGCGTATGGTGATGCCGGGGATGACCTTGCGCGCGATGGCGCCGGCCGCGACCCGCGCCGCGGTCTCCCGTGCCGAGGAGCGTCCCCCGCCGCGGTAATCGCGGATGCCGTACTTCGCGTCGTAGGTGAAGTCGGCGTGGCCGGGGCGGTAGCTGTCGCGAATTTCCGAATAGTCTTTTGAGCGCTGGTCGGTGTTCTCGATCATCAGCGCGATCGGCGTGCCGGTGGTGAGCTGAAGCCCGCCGGTGCGGTCGTCGCTGAACACGCCGGACAGGATCTTCACCTGATCGGGCTCGCGCCGCTGGGTGGTGAAGCGCGACTGGCCGGGCTTGCGCCGGTCGAGTTCCGCCTGGATCTCCTCGGCCTCCAGCGCGAGGCCGGGCGGGCAACCATCCACCACGCAGCCGAGCGCCACCCCGTGGCTCTCGCCGAAGGTGGTGACGCGGAACAGGTGGCCGAAGGTGTTGTGCGACATGGCGCGCGTGCCTTAGCGCGGGATGCCGCGAAGGGCCAGCTTTCGGCTGCGACGCCTGCCCTGCTTCAGAGTATGAGCCCACCCCGCGCCTTCAGCGCCCGATAGGCGGCGAGGCCGGTGGCGAGGTCGGTGCGCAGGCGCCGCTCGTCGCCGAGTTCGGCCAGCTCGTAGGTCCGGCCGAGGATGTGGGCGGCCTCGTAGCCCTCGGGCAACTCGCCTGCGGTGCCGAGTGTGATCGCCGGAACCGGCATGACATCCGAGAAGTCCGAGAGCCGTTCGCGCAGCCGGGCTCCGCTGGCGCGCAGATGCTCGCCCGAGCGCGGCCCGTGCTCGCGGATCGCCGCCACCGTCCCTTGCGCCAGCGAGAGATGCACCGCCTCGCGATGCGCCGGGAACAGGTAGACGAGATAGTAGCCGCTTGTGGCGCTGGTGGTCACGGCGGGGTCGAACACCGCGAGCCACGGCACCGCGGCCCAATGGCTGCCGCGGCCGGGGCTGCCCTTGACGAGGAACGGCCCGTCGAGCGGCGCCAGCGCCCGGCGCAACTCGTCGGGCGCGCCTTTTCGGATCACGTGCGCGAGCGGATGCCCGGCCGGCGGATCGGTGCGCGCGAGCGGATATTCCTCGACGATGCGGCGCAGGGCGTGGCCAAGACTCAACGGGTGGGGCTCACGGCTCGGAAACGACCCCGCCCGTGACCGGTGCGGCGACGCCCGTGGTCGTCGGGTAGGTGAGCGGCAGGCCTTCTAGCGCGCGCAGCGCGAGATAGGCGAAGGCCTGCGCCTCCAGAAAGTCGGAGGACCAGCCGATGTCGTCCGCGTTCAGCACCTCGGCGTCGAGGAGCCGTTCCAGCATCGCCATCAGCGTGCGGTTCTTCGCGCCTCCGCCCCCGACGATCCAGCGGGTCGGGTGTTCGCTGGCGAAACTGAGGCTGCGGGCAACCGCGTGGGCGCTGAAGGCCGTCAGCGTCGCCGCGCCATCCTCGACCGTGAGGTAGCCGGCGAGCCGGTGCGAGAACCAGTTGCGGTCCAGCGATTTCGGTGGCGCGCGCCGGATCAGCGGGTGGCCGAGCAGGTTTTCTAGCAGATCGTCGTCCACCGTGCCGCGGGCGGCGGTGGCGCCGCCCTCATCGAAATCCTGGCCCACCCGCTCCTTCATCCAGTCGTTGATCGGGCCATTGCCCGGCCCCGTATCGAAGGCGAGCAGGGTACCGCTCGAATCGATCAGGGTGGCGTTGGCGAGCCCGCCGATATTGAGGATGCCGAGCGGGCCGGCGAATCCCGCGGCCTCGGCCAGCGCCTTGTGGAACACCGGCACCAAGGGCGCACCCTGCCCGCCCTGCGCCACGTCGTTGGCGCGCATGTCGGACACGACGCGGATGCCGAGGCGCTTGGCCAGGGCCGCGCCGTCGCCCACCTGAACCGTAAGCCCGAGCTTCGGACGGTGGATCACCGTCTGGCCGTGGAAGCCGACGACGTCGATATCCTCGGGCCGAAGATCGTGCTCCGCCAGGAACGCTTCGATGGCCTCGGCATGGGCGCGGGTGACGAACGCTTCCGCCTCCGCGAGGCGTCCCGGCCGGTCGGTGCGCGCCCGCAGCCCTTCCGCGTCGCGGGTCGCCTCGCGCAGCAGCGCCTTCTCGGCCTCGCCGTAGCCGCGATAGCCCGTCGGGCCGAGCGGTGCGACGAAGCCGTTGGCGGATTTGACGAGGCGGATGCGCTCGCCGTCGCTCTCGATCAGCGCTACGTCGATCCCGTCGAGAGACGTGCCGCTCATCAGGCCGATCGCGCGCTTCATCGCCATGGCCGCCCCTCTCCGCCGTTCCGGCTCGTGCCTTTCGCGGCCTGCCCTGCTAAGAGCCCGCGCGAGCGCTTCCCCTCGCGGGATAGCATTCCGGCCGCGCCCCTGTCGCGCCGCCAAACCATCCGAGACCGATCACGATGACCGCCGAGAGCTTCGCGCCGAAATCCGACTTCATCCGGGTGCTGCAGGAGCGCGGCTACATCCATCAAGCCTCGGATCTCGCCGGCATCGACGCGCTGGCGGCGGAAGGGGGGCTGACGACCTATACCGGCTACGATTGTACGGCGGCCTCGCTCCATGTCGGCCACCTGCTCTCGATCATGATGCTGCACTGGCTGCAGCAGACCGGCGGCCGGCCGGTCGTGCTGATGGGCGGCGGCACCACCCGCGTCGGCGATCCCTCGGGGCGCGACGAGGCGCGCAAGATCCTGACGCTGGAGCAGATCGAGGCCAACAAGGACGGCATCAAGCAGACCTTCTCCCGCTTCCTCTCCTTCGGCGAGAGCGGCAACGGGGCGGTCATGGTCGACAACGCCGAGTGGCTGACGAAGCTCAACTACATCGAGATGCTGCGCGACATCGGCCGGCATTTCTCGGTCAACCGCATGATGTCGATGGACAGCGTGCGGATGCGGCTGGAGCGCGACCAGGAGCTGTCGTTCCTCGAATTCAACTACATGATCCTGCAATCCTACGACTTCGTGGAGCTGAACCGCCGCCTCGGCACCCGCCTGCAGATGGGCGGGTCGGACCAGTGGGGCAACATCGTCAACGGCATCGATCTCGGCCGCCGCATGGGCACGCCGCAGCTCTATGCCCTGACCTGCCCGCTGCTGACGACGTCGTCGGGCGCCAAGATGGGCAAGACCGCGGCCGGTGCCGTTTGGCTCGATGCCGGGATGCTCTCGCCTTACGATTACTGGCAGTTTTGGCGGAACACCGAGGACGCCGATGTCGGGCGCTTCCTCAAGCTGTTCACGCTGCTGCCGCTGCCTGAGATCGAGCGCCTCGCCACGCTTCAGGGCGCCGAGATCAACGAGGCCAAGACGATCCTCGCCACCGAGGCGACGGCGCTCATGCACGGCGCGGAGGCAGCCTCGGCTGCCGCCGAGACCGCCCACAAGACCTTCGTCGAGGGCACGCTGGCGCAATCCCTACCGACTATTCCCGTGCCGTCCGCGGTGATCGAGGCGGGACTTGGCGTGCTCACTGCTTTCGGCCCGGACTACGCCAAGCTCGTCCCCTCGACCAGCGAGGCGCGCCGCCAGATCAAGGGCGGCGGCTTGCGGGTCAACGACGTACAGGTGAGCGACGAGAAGGCGGTGTTGCGGACCGAAGACCTGACGGCGGAGGGCGTGATCAAGCTTTCGTTCGGACGCAAGAAGCACGTGCTGCTGCGGCCGGAATAGCCGCTCCGCTCGACCGGTACGGGGGGCTGCGCCCCGTGCCCCTCAGGCGGCCTGAAGCCCGCGCACGCGGGCGAAGCCGACCATCTTGCGCGCTTCTTCGTCCCAGAGCGCCAGCTTCAGGCAGCGCAGGCTCTCGCGCAGGGTCAGGCGGCCCACCCGCCCGAGAACCTCGTGGCCGTCGAGGCATTCCTGCAAGCGGTAGTTCGGGATGCGGCTGTTGAGGTGGTGCACGTGGTGCAGGCCGACATTGCCGGTGAACCACTGAAGGACCCGCGGCAGCGCGTAGTAGGAACTGCCGCCGAGCGCCACCCGGTGGAAGTCCCAGGCGTCGGCTTCCTCCCAGACGGTCTCCTCATACTGGTGCTGGACATAGAACAGCCAGCCGCCGATCCAGGCGGCGACGGTGATCACCGGCAGGAACACCCAGAGCACCGGCCCAATGCCGCCGGCCGCGAGCGCCAGCAGCGCAAAGGCCGCGATGAGCACGGCGTCGAGTGCCAGCACGTCGCGCCACGCCGTCCGCCACGGGAGTCCCACGCCGGAGGGCAGGCGCTGCAGGATGAGGAAGTTGATCGGAGAGCCGAGCACGATCAGGATGAACGGATTGCGGTAGAGCCGATAGCGCAGCCGGCCCCAGCGCGGCAGCGCGAGGTACTCTCGCACGGTCAAGGTATGGACATCGCCGGTGCCGCGGCGGCTGAGATCGCCGGTAGTGGCGTGATGCAGGGCATGCGCGCGCTTCCAGCTGTCGTAGGGCGTCACCGTCAGCAGGCTCAAGGCGCGACCGAGCCCATCGTTGCCGCGGCGTGACGGCAGAAACGAGCCGTGCCCGCAATCGTGCTGGATGATGAAGAGTCTCACCAGGAGGCCGCCCGCCGGCACGGCCAGCGGCAGGGCGAGAAGCGCGTAGCCGTTCGCCGCCGCGACGAGCATGGCGGCACAGAGGATCAGGTAGGGCAGCAGCGTATCGGCCACCTGCCGAAGGGCCATCCCGGGAATCGGTTCGCGGAACGCGGCGCAATGCCGAGCCACCTCGCGCGCGAGCCGCGCGTCGTCGGTCCGGGAGGCCTCGTCCGCGTGCCGGCCTGTCGCGGTCGGGTTCGATGGTGTGGCAATCACAGTGGCCGGCAATCCTGTTCGTCGAACGCCTTGCGAGGCGGGATAGGCGTGCGAAGAAACCGACCGCGTGATGCGGAGGGGGCCGATGCCGTCGGTCCCGTTTCCACGGTCCGGACGGGTCTTCATCGACGTTGGGGGCGAGCCGCTCCGAGGGTGCGACCCACTCAGCCGCGCGCCATGACCTCGCAGGGAATTACGTCGAAAAAAATCTCTTCCCCGCCCTTCGATATCGCTGCGATGAGCGCCGGGCTCGGACGCGGTCACCGGTCAGGCCGTACAAACCGGTTGGCCTCAAGCCCGTATGCGAAAGGCCGAACCTTGGAAAGGCGCGACTTGAAGCACCGTTCCGCCTCCGATCCGCGTCGGTTTTCGATGCGGTCTCCTGCGCGTGCCTCATGAGGCTCAACGCGCTCGATGAGGGTCGCTGTCACCCAGCGCTGTTGTGTCGCGTCGGGTCCGTTCGAGGCCGCTCTCAGCGCAGTTCGGATATCATCCGCCCCCACCCCGATCGGACTCTCCAAGCGGTCGGAGGGCCTGAGTTCCGAATCCTACCGTTCCGGCCCGTCCTGCGTTGCGCCGGTCGCGAAGGCGTCGCCACTGCCGGCGCCGAAGAGCTTGCGCAGGAAGCCGGGGGCGACCGCCGAGAGCGGGTTCACGTTGACCGTCGGTTTGGCGATCGGCCCCGAGACGTTGAAGTTCACCGCGAACAGGCCCTCGTTGCTGCCGCCCGCGAGCAGCGGCCCGAACAAAGGCACCTGCGCCACCACGTTGTTGAGCCCGTAGAGCGGCACGAAGGTGCCGTCGATCTGCGTGCGCTCCTTGGCGGTGTCGAGCCAGCCGCCGGCAGTGAAGCCCATCGCCGCGTTCGAGATCGCCGCGTCGGAAAAGCTCACCCGCGGGCCGTTGCGGGTGAAGTTCGCGCGCATCTTGTCGAAGTTGACGTCATTGGCGTTGGGGGCCGCCCGCCGTCCGTCCGAGGGCGGCGGCGCCTGGGCGACGATGCTCGACAGGGCCGGCTCGTTGCGCAGGGCGAAATCCTTGATCTGGACGACGCCGGCCTGCGGGCCGTCGTTGAGGTAGATGTTGAGCGCGAGCCGCCCGCCATACATCCGCTTGTAGATGTCGAGGAAGCGCAGCGTCGAACCGGAATCGGCGGAGTCGAGGGTCAGCAGCGGTGCGCCGCGCTCGCTCCGGACTACGGCACTGAGCGGTGCACCGCCGAAACGACCCTTGAACTGGGCGGCGCGCAGATCCCCCCCCTTGAAGCTTGCCTTCAGCGTCGCGTTGGTGAGGGACTCACCGTTGAAGCCGGAGATGATGTTGGCGGCGATATCCGCCTCGATGTCCTTGCCGGGATCCTTGCTGCCTTTGCCGTCGTCCGTCATGCCCTTGAGGAAGGGCCGTGCATCGACGACGGCGCCCTTTACCGCGACCTTGTAGGTCGAGCCGGCCCGGTCGAGGCTGACGCGCATGTCGTCGCCCGGCGAGAGCTTGAGCGCGGTCAGGTCCGCCCGCTCCAGATTGCCGTCGGCCGAGATCGTGGCGCTGCCGCGGGCGAGCGCGGGCGCGGCGTCGAGGGTGATGTCGCGCAGCTCCATGCCGCCGCCCGCTACCTCCACCAAGGTGAAGCCGAGGCGCCCGGCCTTGCCCGCGGGCTTGGTCCAGCCGGGCATCAGCCCGTTGATCGAGGCGCGGGTCAGGTCCGCCTCGACCCGGGCCGGCGGCTTGCCGGCGGAGGCGGGGCGCCCCACCGGCACCACGACCCGTGCCGGAATGACGCCGCCGAGCTGGGGCGCGGTCGGCAGCCCGCGCTTGGCCCGGAAGGCGTCGTCGAGATTCAGGCTCACCACCGCCTCGCCGGGGGCGCCGGGCTTGGGCTGCTTCAGGTCGATGGCAACGGCGGCGCCGAGCAGCCGCCCGTCGCCCTTGAGGGCGAAGCCGCTGCGGTCGAAGGAGAGCGTGAAGCGGCCCGCTTCGAAGCGGTCCTTGCCGACCGCCTTGTCCATGCTGAATTCGGTGACGGAGCCGGTCAGCGTTACCGGCATCTCGGCGAGATCGGGCACATGTTTGAGGTTGATCGGCACGTCGAGGCGCAGATCTGCCTTGCCCTTCAGCGTGGCCGGATCGATGTCGGCGCCGGTGAGCCCCTTGAACATCGGGGTTTCGAGAAGCGCGGCCAGCGAATCGACCGAGCCGGACAGCCGCAGGCCGAGATGAGCGATGATCTTGTCCGGCTGCGGATCGCGGATCAGGAAGGAGGCGTCCGAGATCGTCAGGGCCCGCGTGTCGGAGAGGCGGATCTCGGCGGTGGCGTTCTGGATCGTCGTGCTGCGGCCGGTGATCGTGCCGGTGACCCGGCCGTGGCTCAGGGGCGGCGCATCCTGAGAGACGTTCAGGCTGGCATCCGAGACCGCGAAGGTCACGTTGAGCGCGGCATCCGGCATTGGGTCACCGCGGGTCGCCGCAGCGAGTTCCGGTCCGCTCATGTCGATCTGGATGTCGGCCTGATCGAGCCGTCCGCCGCGCAGCTCGTCCACGAGGTAGTTGCGCACGCCCGGCGCGATGTTCTCCGGCCAGAGCCGCATGGCCTTGCGGCCGTCGGTGTCGTTGGCGACGATGTGCAGGGTGATGCCCTCGTCGTCGGCCCGCGTGCCGATCGTCCCGCTCAGGCGGCCGTGCAGGCCGTCGCCCGCCAGCGCGATTGACTCGATGTTCACGCCCCCCGCCCGGCCGGTGATCCGCCCGCTGATCTCGCCGACGCGGAAGGACGGGTCGCTGCGGGCGGCGCCGCGCAGCAGGGCATCCTTGCCTGAAAAATCGAGCGTCCAGGCATCCTCGGCTCCGGGCGGGCCGATTGCGAAGGCGCCGGTGAGGTGCGCGTCGTTGCCGCCGCCCTTGTAGTCGATGGCGGAGATGGCCAGTGCGCGCCGCGCTTCGTCCCAGCCCGCCTCGGCGCGCAACTCGTCGATGACGACCGGGTTGAAGTCCTTCTCGTCGATGAGGAGCGTGCCGCCGCCGGTCTTCACCTCGGCCTTCATCGTTTCGATGCGGCCGCCCGACAGCGAAACGTCGGCTCGGGCCGAGAACTTGAGATCGGTCTCCACCGGCATCTTCGAGTGGCCGGACAGCAGCAAGAGATCGGTGACGGGCAGGTCGTCCAGGGTGATGACGCCCGCGCGCCGCCCCTCCCCCGCCTCATGGACGCGCCCGCCGAAGCGCCACTCGCCGTTGGGCCCGTCGATGCGCAACTCGAACACCCGCGAATCGTCGCTGGTGCCGCGGCGGAACAGGCCATTCACCCGCTCGAAGGTGGCCTGATGCCGGGCATCGTCGACGAGGGTCAGGCGTCCGTTGGTGATCCGCGCCCGGTCGAGGGCGCCGATGACGCCGGCCGGATCGAGCACCACACCGAAGATCGAGGCGACCGCCGCCGAGACCGGCGAGACGGTGCCGCGCGCGGCGTCCACGCTCGGCAGGGTGTGAGGCTTGGCTGCCTCCCCTGCCCCTTCCCCGAGCGTCGGTGACGAGGCCGCGAAGGCGATGGAGCCATCGTCGTGGACGAGGGCAGTCATCTCGATGTCGCGGAATTCGATGGAGCGCGGCTGGACCGAAAGGCGCAGCAGACTCCACGTATCGAGGCTGACCACGGCAAGCGGGGCGCGCACCACCAGCGCGCCCTCCGGGTTGAAGATGTCGAGCCCGCCGACCCGGAGTGCCAGCGAGGATTCGCTGTCGAGTTCGAGCGCGCTGTCGCGCAACGCCACGCGCCAGCCCGGCCCGAAGCGGCCCGCCACCGCCTCGGCGACCTGATGCGTCAGGCCGTCGATGCGCAGCGGGCCCTGCGACAATCGCAGGGCGACGAGCCCGCCGCCGAGCCCGAGCAGGAAGACGAGGAGCAGCGCGCACCACAGCACCGGCCGCCGACGGCGGCGCGCTTGGCGCGGCGCAGGCGCCTCGACCGCCTCCTGGAGCAGGGTCCTGGCCGTTTCCTGATCCATCACTCGTTCGCTGCTGCACCCGTGGGTTCGGGCGGAGGTCCGTTTGCCGCGGCCTCTTTCCTCAGGATTCGAACCACTCCGGCATGGCGTCCCGGGAGGTCTGCGTGCATGGGGTCAGCCACACCATCAATCGGCCGAAAGGAAGGCGAGATGCCGCTGGAAACTGGCAATCCCGCACCTCTGTTCTCGTTACCCGGAGCGGGGGGAGAGACCATCTCTCTCGAAAGTCTACGCGGTCACAAAGTCGTGCTTTACTTCTATCCCAAGGACGACACGAGCGGTTGCACTCTCGAGGCGCAGAACTTCAACGCCCAGAGCGAGGCCTTCGCCGCGGCCGGGGCGAAGGTGGTCGGGGTCTCACCGGACTCCGTCAAAAGTCACGATAAATTCAGGACGAAGTACGGGCTGACCTTTCCGCTCGCCTCCGACGAAGCCAAATCGATGCTGGAAGCTTACGGCGTCTGGGTCGAGAAGAGCATGTACGGCCGAAAATATATGGGCGTGGAGCGTACGACCCTGCTCATCGACCGCGAGGGGCGGATCGCGCGGATCTGGCACAAGGTGAAGGTGCCGGGCCATGTCGAGGAGGTTCTGGCGGCTGTTCAGGCATTGGCCTGAAGACGGATCGCCCGCCGACATCACCCCGAAAGGCGAGCATCGGCTCTCGGGATGGTGCAATGTTGCAGGCGGAAGCTTCTTGTCTCCTTCGGGGCGGCGGATCGCTCGGAAATGCGAGGCTTCCTTAACCTTAATCGTCTGTGATCGGGCCCGTCTTCGAACGTCCGACGTGCCATGCCATCGACTGCTCAGGCCTGCCGCAGTGCCGGCCTTTCCCCTCTCTCCCAGCGCCGTCTCGTCCGGGCGCTCGGCCTCGGGTTCGCCGTCTCGACGCTCTGGGCGGCGGCCGCGAGCTACACCCTCGTCTTCCACGACGAGATGCTGGCCCGCTTCGTTTCGCGCCAGAGCGCGATGCAGTTCACCTACGAGGAGCGGATCGGCATCCTCCAGCGCGCCCTCGACCGCGCGGCGGCCGAGCGCAACGCGGAGCGCGGCAGCGTCGAGAGCCGGCTCTCCGCCCTGACCGAGCGGCAGGCCCTGATCGAGAAGCGCCAGGGGCTGCTCTCGGGGCTGGGTGGGGCCGCAGCGTCCACCGATGTGCCGCCGCCTGCCCCGGTCGCGGAGCCTGCGGCCCGTGTCCAGAAGCCGTTCCCGACGCCGGAACTGCGCATGGGCGGCGAGGACCGGGCCGAGGCCGCCGGCCGCGCCGCATCCGCCCGCCTGTCGCGCCTGGAGAATGCGCTCCAGCGTATCGCCGAGGCTCAGTCGCGCGCCGCGGCCGGCCTTGCTCTTGAGGCCGGGCGCAGCGCCGAGCGGTTCCGCGACCTGATCGCCCGCACGGGTCTCTCCCCGGCTCGGTTCGATCCGCCTCCGGGCGGCGTCGGCGGCCCGCTGGTTCCGCTCGGGCCCGATGCCTTCGAGCAGGCGCTGGCCGAGGCTCGGCGCCAGATCGAGGAGGAGACGCATCTGCGCCGGGTGACCGCCGCCCTCCCCTTCCGCCAGCCGCTTCCGGGCGAGCTTGCCTTCACCAGCAGCTTCGGCGCCCGGCTCGATCCCTTCACCCGCGGCTACGCGCTCCACACGGGCGTGGATATGCGTGCCGAGACCGGCGCTCCGGTCCGGGCCACCGCCGCCGGGCGGATCACGGCGGCCGAGTATGCCGGCGGTTACGGCAACATGGTCGAGGTCGATCACGGGCGCGGCCTCGCCACGCGCTACGCGCATCTCTCCGGCACCGCGGTCTCGGTCGGCCAGCGGGTCGAGGCGGGAAGTGTGGTCGGATTCGCCGGCTCGACCGGTCGCTCGACCGGCAGCCACCTGCATTACGAGACCCGCATCGATGGCGAGCCGGTCGATCCGCAGCGGTTCCTGCGGGCCGGTGCGCAGCTCGACTTCGCGGATTGAGGCCGGATGTCTCCTCCCCGCGCGGGGAGGAGACAGGGGGCGTCACACCAGATCCGATCGATCCCTTCGGGATAGCGGATCTGGGCTTCGCTCAGGTGCCGCGCGGACTCACTGATAGGCTTCCCGCTCGAATCGAGCGGAAACCGTATCAGTCGATGTCGGCGACGTCTTCGCTGCCGCCGAACACGCGTTGCGCCAGCGAGGCTTCCATGAACGGGTCGAGGTCGCCGTCGAGCACCTCGTCCGGATCGGTCGATTGCGTGCCGGTGCGCAGATCCTTCACGAGCTGGTACGGCTGAAGCACGTAGGATCGGATCTGGTGGCCCCAGCCGATCTCGGTCTTCGAGGCCGCCTCGGCGTTGGCCTTCTCCTCGCGCTTCTTCAGCTCGGCCTCGTAGAGGCGGGCGCGCAGCATGTTCCAGGCGGTGGCCCGGTTCTTGTGCTGCGAGCGCTCCTGCTGGCAGGCCACGACGATGCCGGTCGGGTTGTGCGTGATGCGCACCGCCGAATCGGTCGTGTTGACGTGCTGGCCGCCCGCGCCCGACGACCGGTAGGTATCGATGCGGCAGTCCGATTCCTTGATCTCGATCTCGATCCGGTCATCGACGACCGGATAGACCCAGACCGACGCGAAGCTGGTGTGCCGCCGCGCGTTGGAATCGTAGGGCGAGATCCGCACGAGCCGGTGCACGCCCGACTCGGTCTTGAGCCAGCCATAGGCGTTGTGGCCCTTGATCAGGAGCGTGGCGCCCTTGATCCCGGCCTCTTCGCCGTCGGTCATCTCGACGATCTCGACCTTGAACTTCCGGCGCTCGGCCCAGCGGGCATACATGCGCTGGAGCATGTTGGCCCAGTCCTGGCTCTCGGTGCCGCCCGCGCCCGCATGGACTTCGAGATAGGTGTCGAAGCCGTCGGCCTCGCCCGAGAGCAGGGTCTCGACCTGACGGCTCGCGGCTTCCTTCTCGACCGCCTTGATCGTGGCCTCGCCCTCGTTGATGGAGGCTTGGTCGCCCTCCATCTCGCCGAGTTCGATCAGCGTCGCGCCATCGTCGAGATCGCGTTCGAGCTTCTTGATCGCGGTGACGGCCTCGTCGAGCTCCTGGCGCTCGCGCATGACCTTCTGTGCGGCCTCCGGATCGTTCCAGAGGTCGGGGTTCTCGGAAGCCGCGTTCAGCTCCGCGAGACGTTTATCGACGGTGTCCCAGTCAAAGATGCCTCCTCAGCAGCCCTATAGACTGCTTGGCGGCATCCGAGGCCTGTTCGATCTCGGCGCGCATCTGGTGTGAAACTCGTTTGTCGGTGTGGTCCGGGGTGATACCGGGCGCCTCCCGCCCTGTAAACCGCCGCCCTGTAAACCGCCGCGATGCTGAGCCTCCGATCCCGCCGCCCTCTCCTGCTGGCTGCCACCCTCGCCGTGATCGCCGCGGGCGTCGGGCTGCGTCTGGTGCCGCTCGGCCTGCCAAGGGAGGTCGTGAAGTATGGAGGCTCGATCCTGTGGGGCGCGATGGTCTACGGGCTCGTCGCCTTTGTGCGCTCGACGGCCGCGACCGGCCGGCTCGCCGCTGTGGCCCTGCTCGCCGCGGTGCTGGTCGAGCTGTTCCGCCTCGTTCACACGCCGGGGCTCGACGCCTTCCGCCTGACGCTGGCGGGGCAGCTCCTGCTGGGGCGGATTTTTTCGGTCTGGAACATGGTCGCCTATGCCGTTGGCATCGGGCTCGCAGCGACGCTCGATGCGGCGACGCGACGGCGTTGATCGCCGCTGGGAGCGCTCCGTCTGCGTGATCCGATGGAGCAGTCCGCCAACCCGTGTCGGCCACAGGTTGAAATCATAGTAACAAACCTACAACGCAAAAAGCGTCTGTTCAGGTGCTGCTGTGACCATCACGACCTTCTCCCGTCGCGAACTCAATCAGGACGTGACCCGCGCTAAGAAGGCGACCGAGCAGGGCCCCGTCTTCATCACCGATCGGGGCAAGCCGGCCCATGTGCTGCTGACTATCGCGGAGTATCGACGGCTCACGGGGCAGCGGCGCAACATCGCTGATGCCTTGGCGATGCCGGGCACGGCGGAGATCGCGTTCGAGCCCGCGCGGATCGATGTGGAAGCTCGGCCCGCCGATTTTTCGTGATGTACGTTCTCGACACCTGCGTCCTGTCCGAGGTGCGGAAGATTCGCCTCGGCCGGGCTGATCCCGGCGTTGCAGCGTTCGCTGAGGCTATCGATGCCGGCGACCTCTACATCTCAGCCGCGACGGCGCTGGTGCACGGGATGGCGGTCGTGACCCGCAACGTGGCCGATTTCGAGCCGACGGGTGTGCCGGTGATCAATCCGTGGACGGGCTGAACGCTTTGCACACGTGGCCAAGCCTGAATACGGCTCAACGCCGGGAGATCGCTCGCACCACCGCTTGGTTCGGCGCGATGTAACGCTGGAAATACGTCTTCCCTCGCGCTTGCGCTTCCTGGATCTGTGCGCCGTTCAGCATGCCCGCCGCCTGGATCGCGTTGGCCATGGCGGATGGGTCCATGATCGAGGCGTGGGTAGCCGGGTAGATCCAGGCCATGCCCTCGACGGGGTCGCGCGGCACGCCCTTGCCCTCGATGTAGAGGATACCGAGTTCGTTGCCGGCCTTGTAGTGGCCGCCCTGGGCTGCCTGCTCGTACCAGCGGGCGGCCTGCGCCGGGTCGGCGGCAACGCCCTGCCCCTTGCGATAGGCTTGGCCCAGGTTGAAGGCGGCGAGCACGCTGCCGCCCTCCGCCGCCTGCCGGTAGTAGCCGAGGGCGCGGGCCGGGTTGGCCGGCACGGCGCGCCCTTCCGCATGGGCGACGCCGAGATTGTAGAGGGCTTGGGGATCGCCCTTTGCCGCGCCCGCCTCGAAGGCACGCATCGCCGCCGGGAAGTCGCCCCGCGCATAGGCCTTGATGCCCTGCGCGACCTGCGCCGAGGCCGATGTGCCGAACAGGGCGGCGAGAACGCCGAGGATGCCTGCCAACGCCCTCATCCTCCGCATCCGCCCCATCCCGCGCTTACGCCGCTGCGGCCTTGCGGCTCTCGAGGAAGGCCGCATGCTCGGCCACCAGCGCGCCGCTCAGCGCCTTCTCGATCAGCGCTCGCGTGCCCGCCACGCCGTAGAGGGCGATGAACGAGCCGAAGCGCGGCCCCTGCGCCTCGCCGAACAGCACGTTGTAGATCGAGGCGAACCACGTCTTCGAGACGCCGGGTCGACCGTCCGGGCTCTTGGCCTTGCCCGAGAGATCGGGGAAGTGACGCCGGCCGACCTCGTAGACGATGGCCTGCAGCGCCTCCGGATCGGCCGAGTCCTCGTGCTCGGCGAGCGTCTGCGACAGGTCGCTGAGCGCCGCGGCCTCCTCCTCGGTCGGGGCGCGGTACTGCTTTTCCGGGCGCACGAAGTCCCGATAATAGGCGAGAGCCCGCGTCACGAGCCCGGCGAGCCGCGGATGCGTCTCCGGCCCGACGTTCGGCGCGTAGCGGCGGATGAAGCCCCACAGCACCGCCTCGTCCTCGGCATTGGCCACCGCCACGAGGTTCAGGAGCATGCCGAAGGAGAGCGTCGTGCCGGCCTCGTCGATGGTCTCGACGGCCGGCGGCGCGCCCGCGTGCAGGTGCCAGACCGGGTTGCCGAGCCGGTGCTTCGCCTCCTGGCCCGCGTAACGGCCCAGGAAGTTGTCGTACTCATCGACGTGGCGCGGGATCACGTCGAAGAACAGGCGCTTGGCCTCGCGCGGCTTGTTGTACATGAACAGCGCGAGCGATTCGGGCGTGGCATAGGTCAGCCACTCGTCGATGGTCAGGCCGTTGCCCTTCGACTTCGAGATCTTCTGGCCCTTCTCGTCGAGGAAGAGTTCGTAGTTGAACCCCTCCGGCGGCTCGGCGCCGAGCGCGCGCGCGATCTGGCCCGAGAGCTTGACCGAATCGATCAGGTCCTTGCCGGCCATCTCGTAATCGATGCCGAGCGCGACCCAGCGCATCGCCCAATCGGGCTTCCATTGCAGCTTGACGTGGCCGCCCGTCACCGGGGTCTCGTAGGCCTCGTTCGTCGCCGGGTCGCGCCAGACGATGGTGCCGGCGCTCGGGCGCACCTCATCGATCGACACCTGCATCACGTGGCCGGTGACGGGGTGGATCGGCAGGAAGGGCGAGTAGCTCGCCGAGCGCTCGGCCCGCAGCGAGGGCAGCATGATCGCCATCACCGCCTCGTAGCGCTCCAGCACGAGGCGGAGCGTGTCGTCGAAGAGGCCGGCCCGGTAGCACTCGGTGGCCGAGCGGAACTCGTAGTCGAAGCCGAACGCGTCGAGAAAGCGGCGCAGCTCGGCGTTGTTGTGCGCGCCGAAGCTGTCATGGGTGCCGAACGGGTCGGGCACCTGGGTCAGCGGCAGGTTGAGGGCCTCGCGCAGCCGTTCGCGGTTCGGCACGTTGTCCGGAACCTTGCGCAGGCCGTCCATGTCGTCGGAGAAGGCGATGAGCCGGGTCGGCACCGCGTCCTTGGTCAGCACGCGGAAGGCGTGGCGCACCATGGAGGTGCGGGCGACCTCGCCGAAGGTGCCGATATGCGGCAGGCCCGAGGGGCCGTAGCCGGTCTCGAACAGAACCTCGCTCTTGGGCTTCTTCTCCAGCCGCGCCACGAGCTTGCGCGCCTCCTCGAACGGCCAGGCGGCGGCGGAGGCGGCGGCCTCCAGAATGTCGGGGTCGAGACGGAAGGGCGCGGACATCGGACGGGAGCTTTTCGGGGTTCAGGACGGGCGCCGCACCGGCCGATCGGGCCGGGGCGCAAGAGCGGGCAACCTATGGAGCGAGGGGGCCGGGGTCAACGCAGCCCGGTCATCCGCGCCCGAGCACCAGAAGCCAGCCTACCGTCGTTGCGGTCGCGGCCAGCGTCGAAACCAGCACGGCGGCGGCGACCAGGCCCTGCTCGCTCTTGTAGCGCACGGCCAGCAGGTACGCGTTGATGCCCACGGGCATTGCCGCGAACAGCACGGCGACGCCGGCATAGGCCGGCGGCATGGTGAAGACGTGGAAGGCGAGCCCGTAGACCGCGAGTGGGTGCAGGCCGAGCTTCAAGGCGGCGACCATGCTGGCGCCGCGCAGGTCGTGCAGCACCTTGTAGCGGGTGAGGCCGGCGCCGAGCGCGATCAGCGCGCAGGTCGAAGCGGTGCCGGCCAGCGAATCGACCAGCGCCTTCGGGATGCCGGTGAAGGACAGGCCCGCGGCCTTCATCGCCATGCCGACGGCGAGCGCCAGGAAGATCGGGTTCTTGCCGAGCGCGAGGCCTAGCGCCTTTAGCCGCTGGCTTAAGGGACGCCCGCCCTCCGATTCGATCAGGAAGGTCGCCGCGCCCATCATCAGCGGCAAGTGGACGGCGAGCAGCATGAACAGTGGGAAGGCGCCCGATTCGCCGTAAGCCTGGAGAATCATCGGCACGCCGACGAAGACGGTGTTCGACTGGCTCGCGGCAAAGCCGTGCAGCACGGCGCCGCGCCGGTCCACGCCCTCGGTGCGGCGCCCGATCAGCGAGCCGGTGGCCCAGGCGATGGCGGCGCCGCCGAAGTAGCTCGCCCAGTAGCCCCAGGCGATCTCGCCCGACAGGCCCGGCCGCGTCAGCGTCGAGACGATGAGCGCCGGCACCGCCAGTGCGAAGACGTATTCGGACAGCCCGTCGCCGACGCGCTCCGAGATGATCTTCGTGAGCGAGGCGAGCCAGCCGACCAGCACGAGGCCGAAGATCGGGATGATGAGGGTGAGCGCCGTCATCGGCCTGGGTACCCTGTCGAACGGAAAAAGCCACCGGGCGCGATCCGCGCATCCGGTGGCCTTTCGATTCGGTTGTATGATCGTTCAGGCCGTAAGCCGGCCCGACAAGACTTACGCGGCGGCGGGCGTGGCCGGCTCGGCGATCTTCTTCTCGATCTCGCGCTTGAGCAAGCGGGCCGTCTGCGACAGCTCGATCTCACGGGCCTTCACGAGGAAAGCGTCGAGGCCGCCGCGATGCTCGACCGAGCGGAGCGCGTGGGCGGTCACCCGCAGGCGAACGCGGCGGTTGAGGGTGTCCGACTGCAGCGTGACATTGCAGAGGTTCGGCAGGAACCGGCACTTGGTCTTCCGGTTCGAGTGGCTCACGAGGTGACCGACCTGAACGGCCTTGCCCGTGAGTTCGCAGCGACGCGACATCGTTACAGTCCTGTCAACGTTAGGCCGGGTCTCGGCGCTGAAGCGTTTCGGCAATGCCACACGGCTCTCGCGCCGAGGGCGTCGAACCCTCGCGACAATCGATACCGGCGGAGTCCTATGGAAGTGGCGAGCCTATAGGGGAGATGCGCCGGTTTCGTCAAGGTCGGCGGTCAAAGATGAAGGCTTTACTGGATCGCCGACCGTGCGAGCTGCCGCCCCGGCGTCGCAGCGGCGGCCTGGGCCGTCTTCGGTGCCGCGCGGCGGGCTGCCATGGCGCGCATCTCGCGCATGTTGGCCGCCGCTTCCGCCGGGCCGAGATCCTGGGCCAGCACTTGCTCCGCCTCGTCGTAGCGGCCCTTGAGGCCGAGCACCAGAGCGAGGTTCTGGCGCACGCGCGCATCCGCCTTCGGCTGGGCCACGGCGAGGCGCAGGGTCGTCTCGGCCTCGTCGAGCCGGCGGGAGAGTGCGTAGGACAGGCCGAGATTCGACAGGATCCGCGGCTCGTTCGGCGCGATCTTCAGGGCGGTGTCGTAGAGGCCCTGGGCCCGGGCGTGGTCGCCGGTTTCATCGGCCACCATCCCCTGCGCCGAGAGTACGCGCCAATCGGGCTGGGCCGGGCTGTGGGCGTTCTGAAGGACTTCGTTGGCCTCCTGATAGCGGCCGGCGTCGGCAAGGCTCTTGCCGTAGGCGGCGAGCACGACCTTGTCCTTCGGGTTGCGCAGGGCGACCTGCTGCAGCACCGCCACGGCTTGCGATTTCTGGTCGGTCGCCCGCAGGGCCGCGGCATAGCGCATGGCGGAGCGCACGTCGTTCGGGTCCGCGTCGTAGCGCGCGGCCAGGGCATCGATTTCGGCGCGGGGCGAGCGGTCGGCACGGTTCGCGCCGAGCAGGTTGGGGCCGCCGATCGAGCCGGTCGTCTCGGGTGAGCGGCTCTGGCATCCGGCCAGCCCGAGGCCGACGAGGGCCAGGGCGAGCAGACGGCGTGTCCGGACCATTCCAGGCTGGCTCGGAGCCGCGCTGCCAATGCCGGTCATGGTGTCCTCTCCCCCCAATGCCACGGCCGGCGCTTGCGCCTTGCCGATGGCGGGGTGATAGAGCGTTAACCCTAATGGCCGGTTAAGCTTATTTTCCATGTCCGCACCTCGAACCCAGCACGGTCCCTCTCTCCTACATTCCGGCGCGGACGCGGTCCCGATCCGCTGCGTGACGGAAGACGGATGGGACGCCGTCGCGGCCGGATTGCCGCCGCTCCAGCGCAGCTTTGCCGAGGCCACCGGCTTTGTGCCGAAGGCCGGCCGCGTAGCCCTCCTGCCGGGAGAAGACGGCGGGCTTGGCCGCGTGCTGTTCGGCCTGGGCAACGCGAAAGCAGGCGGTCGCGACCGCTTTCTCGCCGGCAAGCTTCCGGGTGCCCTGCCCCCCGGCGATTACCGGTTCGAGCCGTGCGACGGTCTCGATGAGAGCGAGGCGGCGCTGGCTTGGCGGCTCGGCAGCTACCGGTTCGAGCGCTACCGCAAGCCGGGCGAGCCCCGCCCGCGCCTCGTCGCCCCGGACGGAATCGACGCGGCGGCGATCGAACGGCTGGCCGTTGCGGTCGCGGCCGGACGCGATCTCGTCAACACGCCGGCGAACGATCTCGGACCGGCCGAGGTCGAGGCCGCCGTGCGGGCTCTGGGCGAGCGGTTCGGCGCGTCGGTCTCCGTCACCGTGGGCCAGGAACTCGAAAACGAGTTCCCTCTCGTCCACGCGGTGGGCGTGGCCTCGCCGCGGGCGCCCCGCCTCATCGATCTGACCTGGGGGGCCGAGGACGCGCCGCGGGTGACGCTGGTCGGCAAGGGCGTCGTGTTCGACACCGGCGGGCTCGACATCAAGCCGGCCTCCAACATGCTGCTGATGAAGAAGGATATGGGCGGCGCCGCCGCGGCTTTGGCGGCGGCCGAGATGATCATGGGCGCCGGCCTGCCCGTCCGGCTGCGGCTGATCGTGCCGAGTGTCGAGAACGCTATCGCTGGCGACGCTTTCCGGCCCGGCGATGTGATCCGCTCCCGCGCCGGCCTCACCGTCGAGATCGGCAACACTGACGCGGAGGGGCGCCTGATCCTTGCCGACGCACTGGCACTGGCCGATGCCGAGGAGCCTGACCTCATCCTCGATTTCGCGACCCTGACCGGCGCCGCCCGGGTGGCGCTGGGCCCCGATCTGCCGGCCTTCTTCACCGAGGACGAGGGGCTGGCGGCTGCGGTCGCGGAGGCGGGCCTGCGCGTCAACGATCCGGTCTGGCGCCTGCCCCTGCACGCGCCCTATGCAAGCCTGCTCGATTCCAAAATCGCCGACGTCAACAACGCGCCGGGCGGCGGCTTTGCCGGGGCGATCACCGCCGCCCTGTTCCTGCGCCGCTTCGTGCGCCGGACCAAGGCGCACGTGCATTTCGACCTTTACGGCTGGAACCCCTCGACCAAGCCCGGACGGCCGGAGGGCGGCGAGGTCCAGACCGCCCGCCTCGCCTACGCCCTGGTGGCCGAGCGGTACGGCCGCGACGTCTGACGGCTCTTTTTCCCATGGGGCGTCGGCGATCGCCGATCAGCGGCGCCCGGTCGGATGCGGGGGAGTCGGCACTTGTCGCTCCTGAACCCGTGCCACGCTTGGCGGAAGCCCCACATCCGGCTTGGCCGCATCCGGTGCCGCCGGCACGGACGGATCCCGGTTTCCGCTGCGTTCGAACGCCCAGCCCGCATTCACGCCCGCGTAGAAGCCGGAGAAATCCTCCGCGGCGGCGGGTGCCGTGCACAGGAGAACCAAGCCGAGCACGCTGACGGTCCGACGCATCGCGTTCTCCCTCACCGTCGTTGCCGGCTGAAGCCAGCCGAAACAGCCAACTCGACAAACGAAAACGGCGGCCCTGAGGCCGCCGCTTCGGAAGCTGTCATTCGGGCCGCCGCGCGACCCTTCGTCGATCAATACTCGACGGTGATGCTCGAGGCCTCGCGGCCCTTCTGGCCCTCGACGACGCCAAGGGTGACCTGCTGGCCTTCGGCCAGCGAGTCGAGGCCGGCGCGGGAGAGCGCCGAACGGTGGACGAACACGTCCTTGCCGCCGTCGTTCACCGAGACGAAACCAAAGCCCTTGGCCGGGTCGTACCACTTCACGGTGCCGGTCATTTCGACCGACGGGCCGGAGGCGACGCGGCCACCGCCGCCGCCACCACCGAAGCGATCACGGCCGCCGCCACCGAAACGGTCGCCGCCACCGCCGCCGAAGCGATCACCACCGCCGCCGAAACGGTCGCCGCCACCGCCGAAGCGGTCACCGCCGCCACCGAAGCGCGGAGCCTCGCGCCGGGGCGGAGCCTCCTCGGCCGTCGAGGTGTCGACGCTGTTCACTGCGGTGACCTGCGGGCCCTTCTGGCCCTGCGCGGTCTGGACCGTCAGGCGTGTGCCGGGAAGGAGATCGTCGTGACCGGCGGCCTCGACTGCGCGGATGTGGAGGAAGGCATCGCCGGAGCCGTCGCCGAGCTCCACGAAGCCGAAGCCCTTCTCCTTGTTGAACCACTTGACCGTCGCATCACGCTCCGGTCCCGTCGGTGCAGCCGCCGCGCGCGCCGGGCCGCGGTCGAAGCCGCCACCGCCGCCGCCGAAACCACCACCACCGCCGCCGAAGCGGTTGCCGCCGGCGCTACCGCCGCCGCCGAAGCGATCACCACCGCCCGGGGGAAGTTCGTCGGGCCAACGCGGCTCGGAACCACCCTCGTCGAAGCCGCGCTTCTGCGGCCCCCTGAAATCACGACCACGTCCCATTGAAAGCTCGCAAAAACCGTCCGCTCGCCAAGTCTCGAATACCGCGTGCGCGCTATCTCGAGACAGCCGACGCGCCGCACTATCATCCCCCCGGCTGCGGCTACCGGGAGCGATGCCTTAGGTCTGACGCAATCCCGCGCATACCGCAAGGTTCTTCTAACCGATCCGTGCTGCAGGCTCCTCATTTTCGCGGTGAAACTGCGTACGTACCCCCTTTGGGTTGCCGCCGGCCCCGAATCCCGCTTGCACGCAAGGGACGCAGAGGGGGGCGATTCTCGCCCATGATTCCCGTGCGAGCGGGCGCGCTTTAGGGAAACGCAAACCCGACGGGGCTAGTCTCGCCGCGAAACCGCCCGGATCCGAACCGGGCACCGGCTGCCGATGATCGCAACTCCGACCTTCCCGGATCTCTCCGCCCTCGTCGTGGACGAGAGCCTCTACATTCGCCGCATCGTGCGCGACATGCTGATGCGCGTCGGCATCAAGCGCGTGCTGGAGGCGCCCGACGGCGCGGAGGCGCTCGGCGTGCTCGCCGAGAGCAAGCCCGACCTCACCATCATCGATTGGGACTTGGCGATCCTGTCGGGCGAGGAGTTCATCCGGCTCGCCAGAACACCGGCCACCTCGCCTTCACCGACGGTGCCGATCATCCTCATGCTGGCTCAGCCGCGCCGCAACGTGGTCGATCGTGCGATCGCGCTGGGCGTCAACGAGATCATCTCCAAGCCGTTCTCGCCCAAGACCCTGTGGTCGCGCCTCGACGAGGTGATCAACCGGCCGCGGCCGTTCTCGCAGGTGAAGAGCCTGCTGCGGCCCCTGCCCCGGGCCAACGGACTGTCGAAGATGGGCGCGCTCTGACCCGAACCGGGTCGGTTCAGGTGCGCCGCCGCCGATGGTTCAGTCCGATCCGGTCAGCGGGCGGCGTCTCGATGTCGAAGCCCGACAGTTCGCCGATGCCGCCGGCCTCGTCGAGGCCGCGCTCGGTCACCGCGATCCGGAAGCCGTTCTCGCCCGGCGTGACCGTGTAGAGGTAATAGGAGGCGCGCCGGTTGGTGAGCAGGGTGCGCGCCGAGGCCGAGGGCGCGCCGACCACCGGCACCGGCCGCCCGTCGGGCCCGGCGATCCGGGCCACGGTGCCGACATGGTTGTGCCCGTGCAGGATCAGGTCCGCCCCGGCCCGGCCGATCATCGCGGCGAAGGCGGCCGCATCCTTCAATTCGCGCCCCGAGGCCGCCCCGCCCGGATGGGGCGGGTGGTGGATCATCACCACCCGGCAGGGCCGATCCGGCGCCAGGGCGAGGTCGCGCAGCACGCGCTCGGCTGCCTCGATCTGCACCGGCCCGAGCCGGCCGCTCGCGACGAACGGCTTGGTCGGGATCGCCGAGGACAGCCCCACCAGGGCGAGCGGCCCGCGCCGCCGCAGGTAGGGAAAGAGGCGGATCTGGCCATCGTCGGCTTCCGTCCAGCTGCCGCAAGCGGCGAGCAGCCCCTCCAGCGAGCCGCGGACATAGGCGTCGTGGTTGCCGGGCACGAAACTCACGCGGTCCGCCGGACCCAGCGCTTCGAGGAACACCCGCGCGCTCTCCCATTCATCCGGAAGGCCGAGATTGCACAGGTCGCCGGTGCAGGCGACGTGGTCGACGTCCTGGCCGTGCAGGTCGGCCACGAGGGCACCCAGGAGGTCCATGTCGTGGTGGCGTCCACGGCCCCGGCGCCAGTTCACGTAGCCGGTCGCCCGCTTGCTGAGAAGCTGGCGCAGGCGCGGCCGCGGCAGCGGCCCGACATGGGGATCGGTGAGATGAGCAAGACGGAACATACGCCGCCTCGCATCGCGGCAACGCGGGCCGGCGTCAATATCGGGCATCCTGCCGCATCGCGCCGCTGAGCCCGTTCGGCTTCGTGTCAACCAGCTGACGATGTGAGGGCCGCTCCGTTGCGTACCCCGCACGGTCGGGTCTAGACAGCCGCCGACCCCGCAGTTCGGCGCGGGAGGCCGGCGGTCGGTCGATTAGGCGAATCGGGACAGAGCGGTCAGAACCCATGGGCCTGATCAAGACCATCGGCCGCAAGCCGAGCGTCCAATGGGTGCTCAGCCATCTGGCCTCGGGCTATCTCCGGCTCGTCCGGCGCACCAACCGCTTCAGCCTGGAGCCGGCCGACGCCTATGCGCGGCTCGATGCGTTCGGCCCCTTCATCGCGGCGATGTGGCATGGCCAGCACATCATGATCTCGTTCATGAGCCGCCCGCAGGATCGGGTGGCCACGATCATCTCCCGCTCGCCCGACGGCAACATCAACACCATGGCCCTGACCCGGATGGGGGTGCGGGTGATGCGCGCGTCCGGCGCCCGCGGTCGCGCGGTCAAGGACGCCCGCGCCAAGGGCGGCGCCGAGGGCCTGCGGGCCATGGTCAAGGCGCTGAAGGGCGGCGAGACCGTCGCGTTTTCAGCCGACGTGCCTAAGGTCTCCCGTGTCTGCGACGCCGGCATCATCCAGCTCGCGCGCTTCTCCGGTGCGCCCATCGTCCCGGTAGCGGTGGTGACGAGCCGGCACATCCGTTTCAACTCCTGGGACCGGGCCTGCCTTGGTCTACCCTTCGGCCGCGGCGCGATGGTGTTCGGCGAGGCGACCTTCGTTCCCCGCGAGGTCACGCCCGAGGCCGTCGATGCCCTGCGGCAGCGTGTGCAGGCCGAACTGAACCGCGTCCATGACCGGGCCTACACCCTCGTCGGCCGGCCGGACCGGGTCGGCGGCGTGTCCGCTCCCGCATCGCAGGGCAGCCCGGCGTGAGGGTCCCGAAGCTTCCCGTTGCGCTGCGCGCCTACCGCTACGGCCTCTATCTCGGCGAGCCGGCCGTGGCGGGGCTGCTGGCGTGGCGCTCGCGCCGGGGCAAGGAGGATCCGGGGCGGTTGCCGGAGCGCCGTGGTCTGCCCGGCCGGGCGCGGCCGGTGGGCCATCTCGTCTGGATGCACGGGGCGAGCATCGGCGAAGCGCTCTCCCTCGTCGGACTCATCGAGGGCATGATCGCCCGCGGCTGCTCGGTTCTCGTCACCACCGGCACGCGCAGCGCCGCCGACCTGCTGAGCAAGCGCCTGCCCCCCGGCGCCGTGCATCAATACATGCCGCTCGACGCGCCGCGCTGGATCGAGCGTTTCCTCGCGCATTGGCGGCCCGATCTCGCCATCGTCGCCGAATCCGAGATCTGGCCCAACACCATCGTGTCGCTGCACCGCCGGGGCATCCCGCTGGTACTCGTCAACGGCCGGATGTCGGAGCGCTCGTTCAAGGCCTGGACGCGTTCGCCCGACACCGCTCGGGCGCTGCTGGCTCGGATCGCGGTCTGCCTCGTCCAGACCCGCGAGGACGGGGAGCGCTTCGCCCGGCTCGGTGCGCCGCGCATCAACGTCGTCGGCAATCTCAAATACGATTCGGCCGTGCCACCTGCCGATTCCCAGCAACTCGCCTACCTCGGCGACATGATCGGGGATCGCCCCGTCTGGGTCGCGGCCAGCACCCATTCCGGCGAGGACGAGGTGATCGCCCGTGTCCATGCCGGCCTCAAAGCACGTTTCCCGCGCCTGCTGACGGTGATCGTGCCGCGCCATCCGCGGCGGGGCGAGGAGGTGGCGCGGATCGCCGCCGCCGCCGGCCTGCGGGTGAACCGGCGCGCCAAGGGCGGACGCCCGCTGCCCTCGATCGACCTCTACGTCGCCGACACGATCGGCGAACTCGGACTGTTCTACCGGCTCTGCCCGCTGGTCTTCCTCGGCGGCTCGCTGGTGCCGCACGGGGGCCAGAACCCGATCGAGCCGGTGCGCCTGGACAGCGCGATCCTGCATGGCCCGTATGTCCACAACTTCCACGAACCCTACGGTGCGCTCGACACCAGGGGCGGCGCGCGCACGGTCACCGACGAGGCGGAACTCCAGAAGGCCGTCGGCGAACTGGTCGCCGACCCGCGCGCGCTGGCGGCGATGTGGGCTAAGGGTCAGGCCGCGCTTCTGCCGTTCGAGGGCGCGGTGGGGCGCACGTTTGCAGTGCTCGAACCCTATGTCGTGCAGATGAAGCTCTCCGCCCGCGAGCGCGACTGAGGCCGCGATGCGCCCGCCCGGCTTCTGGTCCCGGCCGCCCACGCATCCGCTTGCCCGGCTGTTGGCCCCCGCCGGGTGTGTCTATGGCGGCCTGACCGCGAGCCGGATGGACAGGCCCAGCGCGGCACCGCCCTGCCCGGTCCTGTGCGTCGGCAACTTCACCCTCGGCGGCGCCGGAAAGACGCCGACGGCGCTCGCCCTCGTCCGCCTGCTGCGCGATCTCGGCCGAACGCCCGCCCTGCTCAGCCGGGGCTATGGCGGCCGGCTCGCCGGGCCGCTCGTCGTCGATCCGGCGCGGCACGGGGCGGCGGAGGTCGGCGACGAGCCGCTGCTGCTGGCGCGCGCCGCACCCACCATCGTCGCCCGCGACCGCCCGGCCGGCGCCCGCCTCTGCGCCGCGTCCGGCGCCGACGTGATCGTCATGGATGACGGCCTGCAGAACCCGAGCCTGACCAAGACGCTGTCGCTCGCGGTGGTCGATGGCGGGGCCGGCCTCGGCAACGGCCTGCCCTTTCCCGCCGGGCCGCTGCGGGCGCCGCTGGCCCGGCAATGGCCCCATGTCGCCGGCCTCGTGCTGGTCGGCGAGGGGGCCCCCGGCGAGGCGATGGCGGCGGAGGCGCAAGCGCGCGGCCTGCCGGTCCACCGCGCCCGTCTCGCGCCCGAAGCCGGACCGAACTGGGCCGGCCGCCGCGTCGTCGCCTTTGCCGGGATCGGCCGTCCGCAGAAGTTCTTCGACACGCTGCAGAGCCTGGGTGCCGAGATCGTGGCGGAGCGTCCCTTTGCCGACCATCACCCCTACCGGCCGGAGGATTGGGCGGCCTTGTCGGCGCTCGCGGCGCGCGAGGGCGCTCGCCTCGTCACGACGGAGAAGGATGCGGTGCGTCTGCCGGCCGAGGCGCGCGGGGCGGTGGCAGTGCTGCGGGTCGCTCTCGCCTTCGCCGATGAAGCGCATCTTCGCCAGCAACTCGCGGCAGCGTTCCCCAAGGCCTGACGCGGGCGCCTTTCAGCGGCAGGAGCCGGAATCGGCCCGAACCCAGCGGTACACTTTGCGCCGGCCGGCGACGGCCGTCTCGCACTGCGCGTAGCCGTGGTCGAGCAACACGGACCGCCACGTCAGCAGGTACGGGATCGGCAGCAGGAGCATCAGCGGAATGCAGGCGAGTGCGACCGCCATGAGCCGCGTGTCACCGCGCGGCGTCCCTCGTCGCCGCAGCAGCATCGCCGCGAAGGCGCCGAGTCCGACGGCCGCCGGCAGCGCCGCGGGTGCGTGGCTCGAGACCTCGATCAACTCCTCGCCGGCCGAAAGCCCGGTGATGACCGCGCCGAAATCGCTGGCGGCGATGAAGAAGAGGCCCGCCGCCCCGGCGAGGAAGCCGAGCCCGACCCAGTCGGTTGAAGCCGGGCGACGGAACGACCGTCGTGCCGTCAACGCGCCGCGCCGGTCTCCTTGAGGCGCTGCATCGCCGCCTCGGGGGTGGCATAGGCCTCCTGGCGATCGACGTTCCAGTAGCGCAGGGCGTCGAGGGCGATCGGCTCGCCGGTGACGGCGCAGCGGACGTAGGTGCCGGGCTTGACCACCCGCATGGTGCCGTCGCCGTACTCGACCTTGGCCTCGCCGCCGGTCGATCCCCGTTCGTAGCGTCCGAGCATTGTGTGGGCTCCCGGTGCCGCGCCCGCGCGCGCTCTGCCTGCCTTAGAAGCCGTGCGCGCCTCTGTCGACCGTTGCCCCCCTCGACAGGGCCCCTTTCCTCGGGCCAAACCGCAGGATGCACCGCGAACCGCTCAGGCCTCATCCGTGACCGAGCCCAATCTCGATGCCCTGTTCGCGGCCGCCGCTTCCGTGCGCGGACAGGCGCACGCGCCCTATTCGGGCTTTGCCGTCGGCGCCGCGCTGGTGGACGACACCGGCCGCATCCATGCCGGCTGCAACGTCGAGAACGCTGCCTACCCGGTCGGCACCTGCGCCGAGGCCGGCGCCATCGCCGCGATGATCGCGGCCGGCGGCCGGCAGATCCGGGCGATTCTCGTCCTGGCCGACAGTCCCGCCCCGGTGACGCCCTGCGGCGCCTGCCGCCAGCGCATCCGAGAGTTCGCGCGGCCTGACACGCCGATTCTCTCAGCCGGTCCCGACGGCGTGCGGGCACGCTACACCCTGGAACACTTGCTGCCCGCCTCCTTCGGCCCGGAGCATCTCGTCCATGGCGCCTGACGACGCGGCGACCGCCTATCTTCGGGCGGAAGGCTTTGCCGGCCCCTACGACTTGGCGATCGTCACGGGGACGGGACTCGGCGCCCTGGTCGAAGCGATCGAGGATCGCCGCAGCCTCGCCTACGCGACCATCCCAGGCTTTCCCGCCCCCGGCGTCAGCGGCCATGGCGGGCGGCTGCATCGTGGGCGTCTCGCGGGGCGGCCGGTGCTCGTGTTCGAGGGGCGGACCCACGCCTACGAGACCGGCAACGCCGCCGCGATGCGGGTGCCGCTGGCCGCCGCGCGGGCGCTCGGCGCGGCGCGGCTGCTGCTCACCAACGCGGCCGGTTCGCTGCGCCCGGAGATCGGCCCCGGCTGCCTCGTGATGCTGGCCGACCACATCAACCTGTCCGGCCTCAATCCGCTGATCGGGGAACGGAGCGACGCCCGCTTCGTGCCGATGACGGAGGCCTACGATCCGGGCTTGCGTGCTCTCTTGGGTACGGCGGCCGAGGAGATCGGCCTGCCGCTAGCTGCCGGCGTCTATGCATGGTTCTCCGGGCCGAGTTTCGAGACGCCGGCCGAGGTGCGCATGGCCGGGATTCTCGGCGCCGACCTCGTCGGCATGTCCACCGTGCCGGAGACGATCCTCGCCCGTTTCCTCGGGATGCCCGTGGCGGCGGTCTCCGTGGTGACGAACCTCGCGGCGGGGATCGCGGGCGGCGACCCGCACCATGCCGAGACCAAGGCGGTGGCTGCCCGCGCCGGGGCGGATCTCGCCCGGCTCGCCACCGGCTTCGTCGGCCGACTGCCCGAAGCGTAAGGAACGTCGATGACCGCTTCAGCCCCCCTCCCCCCGCAGGATGCGGCGCGCGTGGCGCGACGCACCCTGCCGCTGCTCGACCTCACCGATCTGAGCGACACCTGCACCGCCGCTTCCATCGAAGACCTGTGCGGTAGGGCCCGCTCCAGCGGAGTCGCGGCCGTCTGCGTCTGGCCGCGCCTTGTTGCCGATTCGGTCCGTGCGCTTCGGGCAAGCGGCGTGCGGGTCGCCACCGTCGTAAACTTCCCGGAGGGCGGCGAGGCGGTGGCGCGCACGGTGGCGGAGACCCAGGCCACGGTCGCGGACGGCGCCGACGAGATCGACCTCGTCCTGCCCTATCGCGCGTTGATGCGCGGCGACGTGGAAAGCGCCCGCGCCATGGTGGAGGCCGTGCGTGCAGCTTGCGCGGGCCGGCTCCTCAAGGTGATCCTGGAGACCGGCGAACTCGAAGACCCGGACCTGATCGCGCAGGCGAGCCGCCTGTCGCTCGAGACCGGTGCCGATTTCATCAAGACCTCCACCGGCAAGACGGCGGTCTCGGCGACGCTGCCGGCGGCCGAGATCATGCTGGGCGCGATCCGCGCGCGCGGCGGCCGAGCCGTGGGGCTCAAGGTCTCGGGCGGCCTGCGCCGGGTCGAGGACGCCGCCGCGTATCTCGCGCTCGCCGACCGGATCATGGGGCCGGACTGGGTGAGCCCGACGACTTTCCGCATCGGTGCCAGCGCGCTCCACGCCGAACTGGTCCGCGCCGGGGAGGCTGCCCGATGAGGCTCCCCCAGGAGATCATTCGCGACAAGCGCGACGGGCGCGTCCTGTCCGAGGCCGACATCGCCGGCTTCGTCGAGGGGCTGACGCGGGATGGGGTCACCGAGGGGCAGGCCGCGGCGTTTGCCATGGCGGTGTTCTTTCGCGGCCTCTCGCTCGACGAGCGCGTGGCGCTGACCCGCGCCATGACACATTCGGGCACGGTGCTCGCATGGGATCTGCCCGGCCCCGTCCTCGACAAGCACTCCACCGGCGGCGTTGGCGACACCGTGAGCCTGCCGCTTGCCGCGATGGTGGCCGCCTGCGGCGGCTACGTGCCGATGATCTCCGGGCGCGGCCTCGGACATACCGGCGGCACGCTGGACAAGCTCGCGAGCATTCCCGGCTACGATGTGGCGCCGGGCCTCGACCGCTTCCGCAAGGTCACGGCGGAAGTCGGCTGCGCCATCATCGGCCAGACCGCTGACCTCGCGCCGGCCGACCGGCGCCTGTACGCGATCCGCGACGTGACCGGGACGGTGGAATCGCTGGATCTCATCACCGCGTCGATCCTGTCGAAGAAGCTCGCGGCGGGGCTCCAGGGTCTCGTCATGGATGTGAAGACCGGCTCCGGTGCCTTCATGGCGAGCCGCGCCGATGCGCAAGCGCTCGCCGAGACCATCGTGACGGTCGCCAATGCGGCGGGCCTGCGCACGCGCGCGCTCATCACCGACATGGATGCCCCGCTGGCCTCCTGCGCCGGCAACGCGGTCGAGGTGGCCTATGCCGTCGACTACCTCACCGGCCGCGCCCGCGAACCGCGCTTCCACGCCGTCACCCTGGCGCTGGCCGCCCAGATGCTGGTGATCGGGGGGCTGGCTGCAAACGTCGCGGAGGCAGAGGGGCAACTGACGGCGGCGCTCGAATCGGGCCGCGCCTGCGAGGTCTTCGCGCGGATGGTGACGGCGCTCGGCGGCCCCGGCGATTTCGTCGAGGCGGCGGACTGGCACTTGCCGCGGGCGCCGATCGTGCGGCCGGTGCTGGCGCAGGAAGCGGGCGTGGTGGAGGCAGTGGAGACCCGCGCCGTCGGCCTCGCGGTGATCGCTCTCGGCGGCGGGCGTACCCGGCCGCAGGATGCGATCGATCCAAGCGTCGGCTTCACCGGTCTCGCGCGGCCGGGGGATCGGTTGTCCCCGAACGATCCGATCGGCATCGTCCACGCCGCGGACGATGCCGCCGCCGAGCGGGCGGCGGTATCGCTGCGGGCGGCCTACCGGCTCGGCGCAACCCCGCGGGAGCCGCGCGAGACCGTACTGGAGCGGCTGGGCTGAACGGCTTCGCCCGCCTCACGCCCTACCAGTGGTGGCGGTGGCCCCAATGCCGACGGTGATGGCCCCAGTGGCCGTGATGGTGATGGCGGTGGCCCCAGTGCCGGCGGTGATGCCCCCAGTGGCCGTGATGATGGTGGCGGTGGCCCCAATGGCGGGGATGGTGACGGTGGCCGAAATGGTGGTGCTGCCACTGCACCGTCTCGACCGTCGCCGCCGAGGCGAGAGCCGCTTCCGGAGCGGGCGCGAGCGGGGCGGCGTTGGCGGTGCTACCGCCGAACAGGCCACCGGCCATCACGGCGAGTGCGGCGAAGGCGAAGCGGGTTCGACGCGCCGAGGATGTATCCGACATCGTGTGATCTCCGTTCAACGGGCCGTCCCAACGGCCTTGACGACGAAGCTATGAGCCGGCGGATGAACGGGTACTGAGCAATATTTCAACAATGCGAAACATGCCCCGACCCGATTGCGGAGCACTATCTCAAACCGGGATTCCGCACGACGATTTCCATCGAGCTCGCCCGCCGGTGCCTTTCCGCGAGCCGGCTTGGCCCAGCGACGCCTTGAGGCTCAGCGTTCGCCGGCCTTCGGCTCGGGACGCCGATAGACCCAGACGCGGGCCGGGGGCAGGTTGAGCCAGACGCGGTTGGAGCGGCTCGCAGTGTAGCTGCCCGCCTCGCATTTCGCCGGAATCGGCGGCACCACGGCGTAGGTGAACTGCACGAAGGGCGCGCCCGGATGCATCAGGTCGTGGGCGCCTTGCAGCAGTTCGAAGCGCTGCTCCAGTGGCTTGGTGAACAGGGGCAGGCTGGAAATCGTGGCAGCGCAGGGGCTGCCGAGCCGGTCGCGCAGCGTCTCGCGAATCCGGTAGGCATCGCCGCAGATCACGGTGACGCCGGGGAAGCGGCGGCGGAGCAGCGTGCAGAAATCGGGATTGAACTCGACGAGAACGAGTCGGTCCTGATCGAAGCCGCGGCGGATCAGGGCTTCGGTCACGGGGCCGGTGCCCGGTCCGAGTTCGATCACAGGTCCGTTGACGTTCGGATCGGCATAGGCGGCCATGGTGCGCGCCAGCATCCGGCCTGAGGGTGTCACCGCGCCCGTGACGAGCGGGCGTTCGAACCAGGAGCGCAGAAAGCGCGCCTCGTCCTCCAACGGATCCTTGCGCTCACGGACGGTGCGTGCGGCGGAGACGGCTCGGGCACTGGAACGGCGAAGCGGCGGCACGTCCGAAGGTCCTCGGCTCATCATGGATCGAACAGGCTAGACGACGAAAACCCGTAGGCAGTCAAGCTTCGCCTTACGACGTTGGGCACAGGACCGCAGCGGTAAGCCGCGGTCATAACCGGTGGAACAGGGGGTTTGATCCCGTGCGGCGCGGGCGATCACGCCCGCGTCGAGCCGCTCACGAAGAAGTCACGGACTTTCGAGAAAAACCCGGCGCTTTCCGGGTGGTTCTCGTCCGAGGCGCTCTGGTCGAACTCCTGCAACAGCTCGCGCTGGCGCTTGGTGAGATTCTGCGGAGTCTCCACCGAGACCTGGATGTAGAGGTCGCCGACCTCCCGCGAGCGCAGCACCGGCATGCCCTTGCTCTTGATGCGGAACTGCTTGCCCGTCTGGGTGCCGGCGGGGATGCGAACTTGGGTCTGCGAACCGTCGATCACCGGCACGGTGATTTCGCCGGACAGCGCCGCCGTCACCATCGAGATCGGCACGCGGCAGAACAGGTCGGCCCCGTCGCGCTGGAAGAACGGGTGCGGCTTGATCGAGAGGAAGACGTAGAGATCGCCCGAGGGCCCGCCGCGCATGCCGCTCTCGCCTTCGCCCGCGAGGCGAATGCGCAGGCCGTCATCGACACCCGCCGGGACGTTGATCGACAGCGTGCGCTCGCGGTTGACCCGGCCCGCGCCGGAGCAGGCCGTGCAGGGATCGTCCACGACCTCGCCGCGGCCGTGACAGTTCGGGCAGGTCCGCTCGATGGCAAAGAAGCCCTGTGCCGCCCGCACCCGGCCGTAGCCGCCGCAGGTCGAGCAGGTGCGCGGCTTCGAGCCGGCCTTGGCACCCGTGCCTGAGCAGACTTCGCAGGCGATCGAGGTCGGGATGCGGATGGTTTCGGTCTTGCCCGCAAACGCCTCTTCGAGGCTGATTTCGAGGTTGTAGCGCAGGTCCGAACCGCGCTCGCGGCCCGGCGCACCACCACGTCCGCGTCCCGCCGCACCGCCGGGTGCGGCGCGCCCGTCCCCGAAGAAGTTCTCGAAGATGTCCGACATGAAGTCGCCGAACTCGTTTCCGAATCCGGGGCCGCCCGCGCCGCCCTGGCTGAAGGCGGCGTGACCGAACCGGTCGTAGGCCGCGCGCTTCTGGCCGTCGGAGAGGCACTGATAGGCCTCGTTGACTTCCTTGAACTTGATCTCGGCTTCCTTGTCGCCGGGATTGCGGTCCGGGTGATGGACCATGGCGAGCTTGCGGAAGGCGACCTTCAGCTCACTCTCCGTCACGGTCTTCGTGACACCCAAGACCTCGTAATAGTCCCGCTTCGACATTCCCGGCCCCTGGAGCCTCTCGTTCGCGTCGGCTGCCGACTCGCTGACCAGCATTCCTGCCGGATTTCGGCGCCGCTGCGATCCGCCTCCCGACTCGAACGGGATTGGCCGGATCGACCTTCGCTTCTATCGGAGCCCGGCATGGTTGATCCCCGAGCCTTGCCCGAGGATCAAGCCGTCCGTGCCGATGACGATGAAATATTGTCGGGAGCGGCGCTGGCGCACCGCTCCCGGACCATCCTTGCGGACTTACGCGCGCTTCTTGCGCTCGTTCTCGTCCACTTCCTGGAAGTCGGCATCGATGACGTCGTCTTTCTTCTCGTCCGTGGACGCGGCACCTTCGGCGCCGGGCGCACCCTCGGTCTGCGAGGCGGCGTACATAGCCTCACCGAGCTTCATCGAGGCCTGCATCAGGTCGTTGGTCTTGGCCTTGATGCCCTCGGCGTCCTCACCTTCCAGCGCGGAGCGCAGCGCGGTGATGGCGGATTCGATGGCACCCTTGTCGGCGGCCGAGACCTTGTCGCCGTACTCGGCGACCGACTTCTCGGTGGCGTGGATCAGGCTCTCGCCCTGGTTCTTCACCTCGACCAGCTCGCGGCGCTTCTTGTCCGCCTCGGCATTGGCCTCTGCGTCCTTGACCATCTTCTCGATGTCGGCGTCGGAGAGGCCGCCCGAGGCCTGGATGCGGATCTGGTGCTCCTTGTTCGTCGCCTTGTCCTTGGCCGTCACGTTGACGATGCCGTTGGCGTCGATGTCGAAGGTCACCTCGATCTGCGGCATGCCGCGGGGCGCCGGCGGGATGCCGACGAGATCGAACTGACCGAGCAGCTTGTTGTCCGCCGCCATCTCGCGCTCACCCTGGAAGACCCGGATGGTGACCGCGTTCTGGTTGTCCTCGGCCGTGGAGAAGACCTGGGACTTCTTGGTCGGGATCGTGGTGTTGCGGTCGATCAGGCGGGTGAACACGCCGCCCAGCGTCTCGATGCCGAGCGAGAGCGGGGTGACGTCGAGGAGAAGCACGTCCTTCACGTCGCCCTGAAGCACGCCGGCCTGGACCGCGGCGCCGATGGCGACGACCTCGTCCGGGTTGACGCCCTTGTGGGGCTCCTTGCCGAAGAACGCTTTGACGACCTCCTGCACCTTGGGCATGCGGGTCTGGCCGCCGACGAGCACGACCTCGTCGATCTCGGAGGCCGAGACGCCGGCATCCTTGAGCGCCTTGCGGCACGGCTCGATCGTGCGCTGCACGAGGTCATCGACCAGCGATTCGAACTTCGCGCGGCTGAGCTTGAGCGCGAGGTGCTTCGGGCCCGAGGCGTCGGCGGTGATGTAGGGCAGGTTGATCTCGGTCTGGGTGGCCGAGGACAGCTCGATCTTCGCCTTCTCGGCGGCCTCCTTGAGGCGCTGGAGGGCGAGCTTGTCCTTCGTCAGGTCGATGCCCTGCTCCTTCTTGAACTCGGCGGTCAGGTACTCGACCACGCGGTTGTCGAAGTCCTCGCCGCCGAGGAAGGTGTCGCCGTTGGTGGACTTCACCTCGAACACGCCGTCGCCGATCTCGAGGATCGACACGTCGAAGGTGCCGCCGCCGAGATCGTAGACCGCGATGGTGCCGGCCTTCTTCTTGTCGAGGCCGTAGGCGAGCGCCGCCGCCGTCGGCTCGTTGATGATGCGCAGCACTTCGAGGCCGGCGATCTTGCCGGCATCCTTGGTGGCCTGACGCTGGGCGTCGTTGAAGTAGGCGGGCACCGTGATGACGGCCTGCGTCACCGGCTGGCCGAGATGCGACTCGGCCGTCTCCTTCATCTTCTGAAGGGTGAAGGCGGAGATCTGCGAGGGCGAGTACTTCTTGCCGTCGGCCTCGACCCAGGCGTCGCCGTTGTCGCCGCGGGCGATGGTGTAGGGCACGAGGCCCTTGTCCTTCTGCGTCAGCGGATCGTCGTAGGTCCGGCCGATCAGACGCTTGATCGCGAAGAAGGTGCGTTCCGGGTTGGTCACGGCCTGCCGCTTGGCGGGCTGACCGACGAGGCGCTCCCCGTCGTCGGTGAAGGCGACGATGGACGGGGTGGTGCGGGCGCCTTCCGCATTCTCGATGACCCGCGGCTGCGTGCCTTCCATGACGGCCACGCAGGAATTGGTGGTGCCGAGGTCGATACCGATCACTTTACCCATGGTGGGATCCCTCTGTTGGATTTTTCAAGCAGACCGCCGAGCCCCGAAGCAGCTCGACCCATGGCGGTTGAAAACATCTGGTTTGAGAACGGGATGGTCCGAAGCGCATCGCCCTGGCGGGCTGTGCTTCGAAAGGCCTCGTCCCGTGTCCCGCCGCATATAAGAAGACGGCTACGCCGCCGCAAGAACGCGCCTGACGGTTGAGCGGCGGGCGTCATCCTCCGCCGCGCCAAGGCTGTTTTTCCGAGGTACGGCACCGAGAGGAAGGCTTGTTTGTTGCCAGGCTGCCACGTCCGCGCCACGGGTGACGTGCTAGGACACCGGCCTATGGCTCATGCATACCGCCCGTGAAGTGGCGTCAAACCGGGAGGCCGACCGCCTGATGTTCGTGCCCGTGTCCGAGAGGGTTTTCGCGAAGAAGTCTCGTCCGTTCCGCGTCGCGACGGGGGCGTTGCTCGTGTTCGCCGGCTTGGCCGTGGCCCCGGCCACCCCGGCTCAGGCGCAGAACTTCTTCGAGGAGCTGTTCGGCATCGGGCGGGCGGCCCGTCCTCCGCAGCCGCCGCGCAACGTGCCCGTCCAGCCGCCGCCGCAACCGGCGGATCCGGGCGTCTCGGCGCCGGGCGAAGGCGCCGAGACGCGGCCGAGTGTGCCGGCCCAGCCCCGCCAGCCCGTGGTGCTGCGGGTGCCGGCCGAGGACAACGTCGCGGGTCAAGACCTGCTTCTGAACGGGCTGAACGGATCGCTGAAGATCGAGCGGAGCGGCTCGGCCTACACCGCTCAGATGACGCTGCCGGGCACCAAGATCTCGCAGCCGACCGAGAACTGCACGGTCAAGCTCGATGGCGGCAAGCCGATGCCGTTGAGCGCCGAGGGCCGCGCGCAGGGCGTCTCACGCTTCTCGACGGCGAGCGCCGAATGCCCGCTGCGCTTCGAGATCCTCGACGGCAGCGTGCTCGCCACGCCGCTCGGCTCGGGATCGGCCTGCACCTTCACGGCGGCGGATTGCGAGACCACGCCGTCGGGCCTGTGGGGACCGAACGCCGCCGCGCTGCTCCCGCAGGCGGGCGAGTTCGACACTGCCCGCGGCGTCGCCGACAAGGCGGTGCGGGACAATTACAAGATCATGACCCAGCGGGCGCGGGGCGGCGACGTGCGCCCGATCGTGCAGGAGCAGGCGGCCTTTTCCTCCGACCGCGAGCAGGCTTGCCGGACCTATGCCCGTGAGGGCGCGCACGGCTACTGCCACCTGCGCTTCACCGAGGCGCGGGCGATCGCGCTCGCGACGCGGCTTGGCGCCAACACCGCGACGCCGACGGCGGCGAACGCTCCGGCGCGTCCCCGCCGCAGCCGCGTGCCGGTGGAGGGGATGAACCCCGACGCTCAGGCGTCGGAGCCGTTCGCCGATCAATAGCCATGCGGTGTCTCGCCAAGGCCATCGCTCGAAGCCGCTTTGGCGGCTTCGCAGCGCGAAGAGCGCCGCGCGGAGCGGGCTTTTCAGAACTTCAGTCCTGAAAAGCATTGAGCGAAGCGGAAGCCTGAGCCCGCGGAGGCGGGCGCCGGCGATTGAGGCCAGCTAAGGATCCGGGTGATCGCCTTAGCGATTGCCCTGAGTGCCTCGCAGAGCGCCGTAGGCATCGTCGCACGGGCGGAACTCTGCGTTTCGCCTGAAGGTTGGCCGGAGGTCCACGCGCAGCGAGACCGGCCATGCCCGACCAGAAGATCGAAGCCTATACCGACCCGGCCGGGGGATGGGGATCGGCCCGGTCGCTCGTCGACATCCTGACCCGCGAGGAGATCCCGGCTTCCGGCGCGGCGATGCTGTTGAAGCAGAACAAGCCGGGCGGCTTCATGTGCGTGTCCTGCGCGTGGTCGAAGCCGGCTAAGCCCGCCACGTTCGAGTATTGCGAGAACGGCGCCAAGGCGACCGCCTGGGAGCAGACCCGCAAGCGGATCGGCCCCGACTTCTTCGAGCGCCACTCGGTCACCGAATTGCTGACTTGGCCCGATTACGACCTCGAGGCGAAGGGCCGGCTCACCCATCCGCTGCGCTACGATCCGCAGCGCGACCGCTACGTCTCCGTCTCGTGGGAAGAGGCCTTCGCGGAGATCGGCGCTGAGCTGAAGGCCTTGCGCGAGACCGACCCGAAATCGGCGGTGTTCTACTCGTCGGGCCGCGCGTCGCTGGAAACGAGCTACATGTACGCGCTGTTCGCGCGGATGTACGGCAACAACAACCTGCCCGACTCCTCGAACATGTGCCACGAATCGACGTCGAAGGCGCTGCCGCAATCGATCGGCGTGCCCGTCGGCACCACGGTTCTGGAGGATTTCGAGTCGACCGACCTGATCCTGTTCTTCGGACAGAATGTCGGCTCGAACGCGCCGCGGATGCTCCACCCGCTGCAGGACGCCCGCCGCCGGGGCGTGCCCATCATCACCTTCAACCCCCTGCGGGAGCGTGGCCTGGAGCGCTTCACCAATCCGCAATCGCCGGTCGAGATGTTGACCCGTTCCTCGACCCAGATCTCGACGCAGTACCATCAGGTGAAGGCCGGCGGCGACATCGCGGCGCTCGGCGGCATCTGCAAGGCGCTGTTCGCCATGGATCGGCAGGCGCAAAGCGAGGGGCGTCCGCGCATCCTCGACGTCGATTTCATCGCGGAGCACACCCACGGCTTCGATGCATTCGAGAAATTCTGCGATCGGCTCGAATGGCCGGCGCTGGAGACGAAGTCCGGCCTGAGGCGCGAGGGGATGGAGGCGGCGGCCGCCGTCTACGCTCGCGCGCAGGCGGTGATCGGGGTCTACGGCATGGGCCTGACCCAGCATCGCCGCGGCACCGAGACGGTGCAGATGTTCGTCAACCTGCTGCTGCTGCGCGGGAACATCGGTCGGCCCGGCGCCGGGATCTGCCCCGTGCGCGGCCACTCGAACGTGCAGGGCCAGCGCACCGTTGGCATCGCCGACGAGCCGTCTCTGGTGCCGCTCGATAAACTCAAGGAAATGTACGGCTTCGAGCCGCCCCGCGAGAAGGGGATGAACACGATCGAGACTTGCGAGGGCGTCCTCGAAGGCAAGGTGAAGGCGTTCATCGGACTCGGCGGCAACTTCATCCGCGCGATCCCCGACACCAAGCGGATGGAGGAGGCTTGGCGCTCGCTGCGTCTCACCGTCCAGGTCTCGACCAAGCTCAACCGCTCGCACCTCGTGCGCGGCGAGATCGCCTACATCCTGCCCTGTCTCGGCCGGATCGAGGTGGACGAGCAGGCGAGTGGGCCGCAGGCCGTGTCGATGGAGGATTCGACTTCCTGCTTCCATGGCTCGCGCGGCGTCGCCCGGCCGGTGAGTGACCATGTGCGCTCCGAGCCCTGGATCGTGGCGCAATTGGCCAAGGCGACGCTGCCGGCCAACCCCAAGGTCGATTGGAACGCCTGGGTCGGCGATTACGCGCGGGTACGCGACGCCATCGAAGCGACGTACCCGGAGAAATTCAAGGACTTCAACGCGCGCCTGTTCGAGCCCGGCGGCCAGCACAAGCCGGTCGCCGCCCGCGAGCGCAAATGGGAGACGCCGACCGGCAAGGCGAACTTCGCCGTGCCGCCGGATGGGCTCGACATGGACCCGGACATGAAGAGCGACCGGCGCGACGTGCTCGACCTCATCACGTTGCGCTCGAACGACCAGTTCAACACGACGATCTACGGCTATCACGACCGCTTCCGCGGGGTGAAAGGCACCCGCCAAGTGCTGTTCATGAACGAGAACGACATCGAACGCCTTCAACTCGCGGACGGCGAGACCGTCGATGTCGTGACCGAGGCCGCCGACGAGTTCGCCCGCGAGGTGAAGGGTCTGCGGATCGTCAAATACGACATCCCCGCGGGCAATTGCGCCGGCTACTACCCGGAGCTGAACGTGCTGATCCCTCTCTGGCACCACGATGCTCAGGCCAAGGTGCCAGCCGCCAAGGCGATCCCCGTGCGGGTCGCCAGGGCAGCGGTATTGGCTGTGAAGGACTGAGCAGCCAGTCGTATTGTACGGCGTGCAAAACGTCACTTGTACGCTGTGCAAACCGGAGGCATCCATGAGGGTGTGACCACGCGGTCACGCCCTCGGAGTGATGCCATGTTGACGCTGTTGCGAACCCTCGCCCGCGGTGCTGCCGCCCAGGCCTGCGAGGAGGCCCACGACCGCCACGCCCTTCTCGTGCTCGATCAGCAGATCCGCGAGACCGCCGCCGACTTGGAGCGTGGCCGGCGCACGCTGGCCGCGGCCATGGCCGGGGATAGCGCGGAGGCGCGGCGTCTGGCGCAGGTCGAGGCACGCGCCGCCGATCTGGAGACCCGCGCCGTGGCCGCGCTCGCGGCGGGCCGCGAGGATCTGGCCCGCGAGGCCGCCGACGCGATCGCCAGCCTCGAAGCCGAGCGAGATGCCCTGGGCTCGGCACGGGCGACCTTCGCGGCGGAGGTGGCCCGGATGCGTGCGGTGCTTGCGGACGCCACCGGGCGGCAAGCGGCCCTGGAGCGCGGCCGGCGGGTGGCGGCGGCCTCCGAGGCGGTCCGGCGTCTGCGCCGGACGGAGAGCGTGCCGGATCGCGCGACCTTGCGGCAGGCCGAGGCGACGCTGGCCCGGCTTCAGCGCATCCAGGCCGAGGCAACGGATGCCGACGACACGCTGGCCGCGCTCGAGACGCCCGCGGAGACCCTTGCCGAGCGCCTCGAACGCGAGGGCTTCGGCCCCCGGACGCGCCCCTCCTCCAACGATGTGCTCGCCCGCCTGCGAAGCCGCGCCGAGGCCGCCCGCGCCGCCTCCGCCTGATCCGTCCTCCCTCGTTCCAAGGAATTGCACCATGTCCCAAGACACTGCGCAGCATACCAGCGCTTGGGTCGTCTTCACCCAAGCCTCGTTCGTCGCCTCCGCCGCACTCGTCGGTTTCGGCATCCTGTTCATGCCCCTCGACTTCTGGATGAAGGGCTATCTCGCCATGGGCACGGTGATGCTGGTCCAGTCCTGCATCACCGCCACCAAGACGCTTCGCGACGTCCACGAGGGCCGCCGCATGGTCAACCGCTTGGAGGATGCCCGCACCGAGCGCCTGCTCATGTCGGTCGGCAAGGAGTGATGCAGGGAGTCATTCAAGACGGTGGCCGGGGGAGACTCGACGCGCGCCCGCGCCGGTCCATATTCCGTGGCATGGACAGTTCGGACGGAGCTCATGCGCGACGGCAGGCGATCATCGATCGCCTGCTCAGCGACGCCCTGCGCCCGGCCGGCGGGATCGTGCTGCCGAGCCACGATGCCCTGCCGGCCGACATCCGCATGACGGTCGATCGCCTGCTGGCCAAGGCGGATGCGGAGCGCCGCCGCTCGCTGACCTACGACGACCTCGAAGAGGCGCTGCCGCCGCGCGATGTGACGGCGGACGATCTGGAAGCCATCTTCTGGGTGCTGGCTGAGTACGGCATCGAACTCGACGAGGGCGACTAGATCGTCCTGGATGGCGGATCCAGGACGATGCTCTGGCCTTTTATCTTTGCATCATCTTTTTCCGAAAGCCGGAAGCCACCTTTCGGGATGATGCTCTAACCCTCTGCTCCTAACAGGAGCCGTGCCGCCGCCGCGCGCGCCTCGTCGGTGACCGTTGCGCCGGCCAGCATCCGGGCGATCTCTTCCCGGCGCGCATCTGCCGCGAGCCCGATCACCCGTGTCGTCACCCGGTCGGCGCCCTTCTCCGCGCCCTTGGCCGCCTTCCCCTTCGCACCGTCCTTCACGCTATCTTTGGCGATGCGGAAATGCGTCACGGCGCGGGCGGCGACCTGAGGCGCATGGGTCACGGCCACCACCTGAACCTGCTCCGAGAGCCGGCCGAGCCGCGCGCCGATGGCGTCGGCTACCGCGCCGCCGAGGCCCGTGTCGATCTCATCGAAGATCAGTGTCGGCGCCGATCCCTTGCCGGCGAGCACGACCTTGAGCGCCAGCATGAAGCGGGACAGCTCGCCGCCCGACGCCACCTTCATCATCGGACCGGCGCGGGTACCGGGATTGGTCTGGGCCCAGAACTCGACCCGCTCGGTGCCGGCGGCATCGCGCGAGGCTTCGTCTACGGTGATCTGCGTGATGAAGCGGGCGCCCTCCAGCTTCAGCGGCGGCAGCTCGGCCTGCACCGCCGCATCGAGCGCCTTGGCCGCCTTGCGACGCCCGTCGCCGAGCCGTTTGGCCGCCTGGGCATAGGCCGCTTCCGCCGCCGCAAGTTCGGCCTCGAGCCCGGCGAGCGCCTGCTCGCCGGCATCGAGGGCGGCAACGTCCGCATCGTAGCGGCCGCGCAGGGCGGCGAGGTCGTCGGCCGGGACCGAATACTTTCGCGACGCGGCCCGAAGGGCGAAGAGCCGTTCCTCGACCCGCTCCAACTCGCGCGGATCGAACTCGGCGGCGAGCACCGCGGCATCGAGGGCGGCGCGCGCCTCGTCGAGGGCCACGAGCGCGGCATCGAGGGCGGCGATGCTCGGATCGACCAGAGCCGGCACCGTGGCGCTGCGCCGCTCCAGGCGGCGCACGGCGGATGACAGATGCGGCACGAGCGAGCCGGAGCCGCCGACGAGATCGAGCGCCTCGTTCAACTCACGGGCGACCTTCTCGCCCTGCTGCATCAGCGTGCGGCGCTCGGCGAGCTTGGCCTCCTCGCCCGCCTGCGGATCGAGAAGGCCCAGCTCCTCCACCGCGTGGCGGAGGAAATCGGCTTCCTTCTGCGCGGCCTCGACCCGCTCGCGCTGCTCGGCCAGCGTCGAGCGGGCGGCGCGCACGCGTTTGGCGGCCGACGCCACCTGCGCGAGCGGGCCCTGAAGCCCACCGAACGCGTCGAGGATGCTGCGGTGGGTGGTGGGCTCGGCCAGGGCCCGGTCGTCGTGCTGGCCGTGGATCTCGACGAGCGCCGTACCGATCGCCCGCATGGTCTGCACGCCGACCGGCTGGTCGTTGACGAAGGCGCGGGTGCGCCCGTCGGCGAATTGCGTGCGGCGCAGGATGAGGTCGCCGTCGGTGTCGATCTCGGCGGCCGCCGCAACGGCGCGGGCGGGGTGGTCGAGGGCCACGTCGAACACGGCGGTGACGCCGCCCTGCGCCTCGCCCTGCCGCACGAGACCGCCATCGCCGCGCCCCCCGAGCGCCAGGGCGAACGCGTCGAGCAGGATCGACTTGCCCGCACCGGTCTCGCCCGTGAGAACGGTGAGCCCCCCGGAGAAGGTCAATTCGAGCTTGTCGATCAGAACGATGTCGCGGATCGCGAGCTGGACGAGCATGAAGCGGCGCCAGAGCCCCTTTTGGATTGTGCGCGGGTTTAGCCGCAAGCCACCGAGACTTCACCCGGAAAGTGCGGGATCCCGGCCGAGGATGGCACAGAGTCGCCGGTACTCGGACTCGAACGGCGCGTCGAAAGCACGGATGGCGTGGTCCTCCGTCTCGTTGCGGTCGAGCACCTCGAAACGCGCGAGCGTATCGTCGCGCAGGCGGCCGGGATGGTGGTTGGGGAAGTTCGCATCCCCACGCCGCATCCGCGCCTGGAATTCCGGCAGCGTCTTGCACTGGTAGTGGTTGATCTGAACGCCATCGTAGACGACGCGGTCCGACGTGCCGTCCGAGGTGTTGGCAAAATCCCTACCATCCGACAGCACCCGCCGGCCGCGATGGTGGCACACGTCGTGGATGCGCACGGCCGAGACGTCTCTGGCACGCGCCAGGGTCTTGAAGTGATAGTGGTTGCCCCAGTCGTGCGGAGCGCAGCGGGTGAAGGCGCGGGTGATCAGCCCGTAGCCCGGCTGCGTATGTCCGGAAGAGCCGAAACCGCGCCAGTTCACGTGCAGGCTCGAGACGTCTTCGGGCAGCGAGCCGATCAGGCCGGCCATGTCGGCATGGCCGAACGGCACGAGGAACTCGTCGAGGTCGAGATACATCACCCAGGGCGTCGCGAGACCCGTGAGGGCGTGGTGATAGGCCAGCACCTGCGCCGAATCGTCGAGCGGAGACGGCCAGGGAACGCGCCGCAGCCGGAGATCGCGGGGGCTCAGCGCCTTGAACAGGGCGCGGGTATCGTCCTGGCTCTCGTTGTCATACACGACGATGCGATCGAATCCGACCGCGAGATGGTGAGCGAGCCACTCGACGAGATAGGGACCCTCGTTGCGGGCAATCGCCACGAGTGTCACCGCGTCGGGCTTCTTGCGCAGGGTATGGTCGGCAAGGGCTCTGCGCCAGCGCAGAAGGGCCTTCATGGCAGGCAGCGTATCCTGGAATCTGCGCCGACGGGTCGGGATTGCAAACGGATGGGGCGGCTTCACCGTAAGCCTGCGAGGCCCCTCCCCCATGACGGCGAACGCGCCTTCGAGGCGGCTCTGGGGGGGCATCTCCTAGGCGGATCGGTCGATCGTATCGGGGCCCGCACACGCCGTCGTCGCGAACGCGAGAGCATCGTCCCGAATATCGGATTCGGGACGATGCTCAGGGCTCTCACTGCTGCATCATCTTCGTCCGAAAGCCCGAAGCGGTCCTCCGGGACGATGCCCTCGCACCGTCAGTCCGCGGCGGCGGTCTTGCCGATCACGCCGCGATAGACCTTGCTGAGCCAGGAGGACTTCTCCTCGCGCGGCTCGAGGCCGCCGGTCTGCAGGAGTTTGTAGGCATCCTGGTACCAGGGGCTGTCGGGGAAGTTGTGACCGAGCACGGCGGCTGCGGTCTGCGCCTCGCCGGTCAGGCCGAGCGCCATGTAGGCCTCGACCAGACGCTCCAGCGCCTCTTCGGCGTGGCGGGTCGTCTGGTACTTGCTGACCACGTCGCGGAAGCGGTTGATCGCCGCCGGGAAGGCACGCTTCTCGAGATAGAAGCGGCCGACTTCCATCTCCTTACCCGCGAGCTGGTCGCGGGTGATCTGGATCTTGGCCTTGGCGTCGGCGGCGTATTCGGAGGTCGGGTACTTCTGCACCAGTTCCTGGAGGGCGATGAGGGCGCGCTCGGAACGCTCCTGATCGCGGGTCACGTCCGGGATCTGCTTATATTGCGACATCGCCATCAGGTACTGGGCGTAGGCCGCGTCCTTGCTCGCCGGGTGCCGCTGGAGATAGCGCTTCGAGGCGGTGATGGCCTCGTCGTACTTCGCACCCTCGTAGTTCGCGTAGGCCGTCATCAGCAGGCCTTTCCGCGACCAGTCGGAATAGGTGTACTGCTTGTCGAGCTGATCGAACTGCTTGGCGGCGTTCTCGTAATCCTTGTCCTCCATCTTCGCCAAGCCCTCGCTGTAGAGCTTGTCCGCGGGCGTGTCCGGGATCGCCTCGGGCTTGTACTTCTCGGCGAAGAGGTTGGTCGGATCGAGGGCATCGCAGCCGCCGAGCCCGAGCCCGAGGCTGAGGAGCACGGCCGCCATCGCGCCACGGGTCGGGAAGGTCACAGGCATCGCGGTCAATTTCCCTGTCAGGCCCGGCCGCTTGAAGGGCGGCGCGCGACCTACGCGCAGGCTTTTACGGTTGGCGGTCGATTCGGGCGTCAAAACGGCAGGGCGTAGGGAACCTTTAAGGTATTCCGCCTGCGACGTGGATCGAGGGCCGATGTGGCGTCCGGGTTACAGTTCGGCAGCGAAGGCGGCGATCCCGAGGCCGGCACCGAATTCGGTGCGGGTGGTCTCGCGGCGGGTGCCCTGGCCCTCGACGATGGCGTAGTTCGCGCGGTCGGCGAACAGGGCTTCGAGGATGCCGACATTCATGCGGTGGCCGCCGCAATAGGAGCGGTAGGCGCCCTGAAGCGGCAGGCCGGCCAGCGCGAGATCGCCGACCGCGTCGAGGAACTTGTGACGGACGAACTCGTCCGAGAAGCGCAGGCCCTCCGGGTTGACGACGGCGGTCTCGCCGACGGCGACCGTGTTGTCGAGGGAGGCGCCGAGCGCGAAGCCCGCCTTCCAGTAGCGCTCCACGTCCTTCATCATGCCGAAGGTGCGGGCGGGGGCGATCTCGCGGCGGTAGGCGGCCGGGGTCAGGTCCATCGCCTTGCGCGAGCGGCCGATCACCGGGGATTCGAAGTCGATCTCCACGTCGAGGCGGAAGCCGCGGTCGATCGGGCGGAGTTCGGCGAAGGCGCGGCCGGCCTCGATACGGACGGGCTGAAGCACCTTGAGCCAGCGGCGCGGTGCGCCGCAGAGGGCAAGGCCGACGCTGTCGATGGCTTGAACGAAGAGGCGGGCGCTGCCGTCGAGGATCGGCATCTCGGGGCCGTCGATCTCGACCAGAGCGTTGTCGACACCGAGCCCGTAGAGGGCCGACATCAGGTGCTCGATGGTGGCGACAGCGCCGGTCTCGACGTCACCGATGACGGTGCACAGCTCGGTGGCGGAGACGCAGGCGAAGTGGGCCTTGATGATCCGGTCGTTGCCGGTGGTCGTGCCCGTCCGGAGGAACGCGATACCGTGGTTGGCTTTGGCAGGGTGGAGCGTGATCTCTGCCGGGTTGCCGGAGTGGACTCCGATACCGGTCAGGGTCACGGACGTTTTGAGTGTTGTCTGTTGGTTCGTCCGCATACCTTAGCCCTCGGCCAGGATCCTTCCCGCGCACCCGTTTCGGGGGGCGGTATGAGAAAGTCCGTCCGCTGCTTGAAGCCCCTGCGAGCGCTGGCAGTCGATCGACCAGCCGCGCCTTCTGTCGTTCCGGAAGCGTGTATAGCTGTGGCAATCAGGCCGGCCAAATCACGGATTCTTACGATCTGTTACAGCCACGGTTTCGCCACGATCTTTGAAAAGCATTTTCTGATCAGTGTCTTAACAAGTAGATAAACCCGGAACCTTGCGGTTCCGGGTCTGTGGCCGAAATACCCCAGTGAGGGTCGATGGAGGCCGAGTTGCCCCCATCGATCCACAGGCGATCCGTGTTTCAGTTCTCGGTTCAGTTCGCTTGGCGGCGAAGGAAGGCCGGGATTTCGAGCTGGTCGTCTTCCATCATCCGCGGCGGCAGAGCACGGCCCTGCGCGTCCAGATTGCCCTGAGCGGGGCGGTATTGCGGGGCCTGGGGCGCGGGCGCCCGCAGGGCCGGCTCGACGCGAGGCGCGGCGACCGGAGCCGGTGCGGCGGCGCGGGGCGCCGGGACCGGGGCGGCCTCGGCTTCCTCGCGGCGACCGCCGAAGCCGACGGTCGCGAGCCGGCGCAGCAGGGTCATGCGCTTGGAGTCCTGGCTCGGCTCCGGCTGGGTTTCCTCGCCGCGGCTCTTGAGGATCTGCGCCTGGGTGTGGGGCGGCAGGTCCGAGATCTGCGGCATGCGCGGCGGGCGGGCGAGCTGCGGACGCGGCGGCACGTAGGGGCCGTTCGCGGCCTGGGCGGGCTCCGGCGCCTGGGCGGGGGCCGGCGGCTCGTAGGCCGGGACGGCGGCGCGGGCCGGCGCCTGGGTCAGCACCACATCGTGGTGGTGCATCGCCGGGGCGGGCTCGGCGCGCATCGGCTCCGGCGCCACCGGCTCCGACAGCATGGGCCGCGGGCCCGCGTTCGGGGCGAGCAGCGGCTCGGGGCCGGGGCGGTACGCCGTCTGATGCGCGACCTGCTGCGCCGGCTGGTGCGTCGAGGCCGGGCTCAGCGCGGCGGAAGCGCGGGCGCGGGCCTCGGAGCGCAGACGCTCGGCAACCTCGGCAATCCGCTGCTCCGTCTGGGCGATTTCCGGGTTGTTCGGGGAATCGGCCGAGATCAGCGCCGGCTCGATGCCGGTGGCCACCACCGACACGCGAATGATGCCGTCGAGGCTCTCGTCGAAGGTGGCGCCGAGGATGATGTTGGCGTCCGAATCGACCTCCTCGCGGATGCGGGTGGCGGCTTCGTCGAGTTCGTAGAGGGTGAGGTCGGAACCGCCGGTGATCGAGATCAGCAGGCCGCGCGCGCCCTTCATCGACACGTCGTCGAGGAGCGGGTTGGCGATCGCGGCTTCCGCCGCGCGGTTGGCGCGGTTCTCGCCGGAGGCCTCGCCGGTGCCCATCATCGCCTTGCCCATGCCGCGCATGATCGCGCGCACGTCGGCGAAGTCGAGGTTGATCAGGCCTTCCTTGACCATGAGGTCGGTGATGCATGCCACGCCTGAGTAAAGCACCTGATCGGCCATCGCGAAGGCGTCGGCGAAGGTGGTCTTCTCGTTGGCGACCCGGAACAGGTTCTGGTTCGGGATGACGATCAGGGTATCGACCGCCGCCTGAAGCTCCTGGATGCCGGCCTCGGCCGTGCGCATCCGGCGCATGCCTTCGAACTGGAACGGCTTCGTGACGACGCCGACCGTCAGGATGCCCATGTCACGCGCCGCGCGGGCGATGACCGGAGCCGCGCCGGTGCCGGTGCCGCCGCCCATGCCGGCGGTGATGAAGGCCATGTGCGCGCCCGAGAGCTGATCGCGGATCTCGTCGATCACCTCCTCGGCCGCCGCCGAGCCGACTTCCGGGTGCGAGCCGGCGCCGAGACCCTGCGTCACGCCGATGCCCATCTGGATCACGCGCTCTGCCTTCGAGGAGGTGAGCGCCTGGGCGTCGGTGTTCGCCACGACGAACTCGCAGCCGAGCAGCCCCGACTCGATCATGTTGTTGACGGCGTTGCCGCCCGCGCCGCCGACGCCGAACACGGTGATGCGGGGCTTGAGTTCCCGGATGTCCGGAGCCTGAAGAGAGATGGCCATGTGGTCTTGCCCTTCGTGACTTTTGATTGCCTGAACGACGCCTTGCGACGCCTGCCCTGTCTTGCTTGTCCCGCGCTGGCCTCGCGGCGGCGCGGGGTCGTTTCTTTCGGAGCCGCTCCCTGCCCCGTCAGGCCGGGGACGTCTCCAAGTCCTTGTCTCGACACGATGTCTTCACGCGAACCGGACCGGTTTCGCGCGACATCGCCCTAGAAACTCTCCCGGATCCAGCGACCGACCCGCGAGAAGTAGCCGTCCGTTCCCGTGCCGGCGAAGGCGCCCTGCCCCCGCGGCTCGAAATGCTCCGCATGCGCCACCTGCGGGTAGACCAGCAGGCCGACCGAGGCCGAGAAGGCGGGCCCCTTGGCGGCTTCCGGCAGGCCGCGGATGCCGAGCGGGCGCCCGATCCGGACCTGTCCCTGAAGGATGCGGCGGGCCGTCTCCGGCAGGCCGACGAGCTGGCTGGCGCCGCCCGTGAGCACGACCCGGCGGCCGGCCTGGGCGCCGAATCCCGCGTTGTGCAGGCGGTCGCGCACGAGTTCGAGCACCTCCTCGACCCGCGGCTTGACGATGCGCACGAGCTGCGAGCGCGGCACGTGGCCGGGCGCCTCGCCCTCGTCCTCGCCGACGCCGTGCACGGCGATCATGTCGCGCTCGTCGGAGGCCGTGGCGATGGCCGAGCCGTAGAGGGTCTTCAGCCGCTCCGCGACGTTGACCCGCGTTGAGAGCCCGCGGGCGATGTCCATGGTGACGTGATGGCCGCCGACCGCGACCGCGTCGCAATGGACGAGGTGGCCGCCCATGAAGACGCCGACGCTGGTGGTGCCACCGCCCATATCCACGACGGCGCAGCCGAGTTCGGCCTCGTCGTCCACGAGCGCCGAGAGGCCGGCGGCGTAGGGCGTGGCGATCACCGCATCGACGCCGAGATGGCAGTGCTCGACCGCGAGCATCAGGTTGCGCGCGGCGGCGGCTTCCGCGGTGACGACGTGGAGATCGACGCCGAGCGCGTTGCCGATCATACCGGAGGGGTCGATCACCGCGCCCTGCCCGTCCAGCGCGTAGCCGGTCGGCAGGGCGTGCAGCACGGCCCGGCCGGGGCTGACGCCGTGGGCGCTGGCCGTCTCCAGAACCCGCTCGACGTCGGAGCCGGTGACGGTGCCGGAGCGGACATTCACCCGCGCCTCGAAATGCTGCGAGGCGATGCGCCCGCCGGAAATGTTGACGATGACCGACTGAACCTCGGCCTTGGCCATCCGCTCGGCGGCGTGGACCGCCTGACGGATCGCGCCCTCGGCGGCTTCCAGATCGACGATGGCGCCGCCCTTGAGCCCGAGCGAGCGCTGGTGTCCGATGCCGATGATGCGGGCGAGATGAGTGCGCCCGCGCAGAGTCGACATCGCCTCGGCCGGCTGCAGCTCGGCGATGAGGCAGACGACCTTGCTGGTGCCGATGTCGAGCACCGACATGGTCGCGCTCCGGCGTGCGGAGAGCGGTTTCAGGCGCGGCGTGAGGCCGTGATGGGTCTGCATCGGACGCTACTCGGCGGATACGCGACAGGACACGGAGGAGAGTGCGGCGGGGCGGAACGCGCTCATGTCGCGGTCCCCTTCTTCGGCTTCTTGCGGCTCTCGGCCCGGGCGGCCGCAGCCTCCTCGGTCAGGCGCACCACGACGCGGTCGGCCATGCGCAGGTCCACCGCGATGATGTCCTTCTCCAGAATCCTGCTCTCCCGCTCCAGCCGCACCAGCCGGGCGAGCGCCTCGGCGGGGTCGGCCTCGGGCAGGCGAATGTCGACGCCATCGAGCTTGAGCGTCCAGCGCCGGCCGGAGACATAGGTGCCGGCGCGGATGCGCGATCCGAGCGGACCCGCCGCCTCGATCAGCGCGAGATATTCCTTGAGGCGCTCGTTGGCGCCCGAACCGACCACGAGCGGCAGGTTGACGTAGCGCTCGTCGCGCAGGTCATCGATCACCTTGCCGTCGGCGGCGATCACCTGGATCTCGCCGTTCTGCTGCCACAGGGCGGCGGGCTCGCGCTCGACCTGATTGATGACGATTTCGTTGGGGTAGAGCTTACGCACGGAGGCGCTGGCGATCAGCTTCTCGGCGAGCAGGCGTTCGCGCACGCCATCGACGTCGAGGAACGGCACGGAGGAGCGCCAGTCGATGCCGGCGGTGCTCAGTACCTCGCGCTCGTACATCCGCGACAGGCCGGTGATGGTCACCCGCTCGACGCCGAAGCCGGCGATCCGGGCGAGAATGTCGAGCGGCCGGCCGTTCTCGGCGACGAAGCTGTCGTAGCGCCCGCTCATGACGAAGCCGGTCAGCGCCACGGTGCCGGCAAGCCCGGCGACCAGCGCCGTGCCCGCGAGCCGCGGCACGCGTGCCTCGATCGGCACCGCCGGCCGGAGCCGACGCGCCGACGAGAACCGCCTGAGGATCTTCGGGAGCCTAAGCCCCGCAAGGATCCCGCCGCTGCCGGGGGTACCGGCTGCGTTCAGCGGTTGAGAGAAGCGTCCTCCACCATCCATCGGACGAGTTCACCGAAACTCTGGCCTGCGTGGGCCGCGATCTCCGGCACAAGGCTCGTCTGGGTCATCCCTGGCTGCGTGTTGACCTCGAGGACGACGAGAGCACCGGTTCCACCCGGTGTGTCGTCGTAACGAAGGTCGGCACGGCTGACGCCACGGCATCCCAGTGCTTGATGCGCCGTTAACGCCAACTCTTGGACACGCTGGTAAATATTTAGTTTAAGATCGGCGGGGAGGACGTGGATCGACCCCCCCCCGGCGTACTTGGCGTCGAAGTCGTACCACTCCCCCGAAACGGGCTTGATCTCGGTGACTCCGAGCGCCCGGTCGCCCAGCACTGCGCAGGTCAGCTCGCGGCCGGCAACGTAAGTCTCCGCAAGGACTTCCTCGCCGTAGACCCACGCGTCGGAGGCCAGGATCTGGGGCGGGTGCGAGCGCTCCTCGCGCACGATGATGACCCCCATGGAGGAGCCTTCGGCGATCGGCTTCACCACATAAGGAGGGGTTAACGGGTGTGACTTTGCCGCATCATGACGGTTAACGACCCGGCCCTCCGGCACGCTCACGCCGGCCGCTTTCATGACCGTTTTGGCACGCTCCTTGTGCATCGCGAGCGCCGAGGCCAGCACGCCGGAATGGGTGTAGGGGATCTTCAGGATCTCCAGGAGGCCCTGGATCGTGCCGTCCTCGCCGGCCGGGCCGTGGAGCGCGTTGAGGGCCGCGTCGGGCTTGAGGTCGGTCAGCACGGTGGCGATGTCGGGCCCGACATCGACGCGGGTGACGCGATACCCCTCCCCTTCCAGCGCTTCGGCGCAGGCGTTGCCGGAGCGCAGCGAGATCTCTCGCTCGGAGGACCAGCCGCCCATCAGGACGGCGACGTGCTTGGACATCGGATGGGAGCCTTTCAGGGCTGGTTGGGCGCCATGGGCGCCCGATGGTTTGGGCGAGACAATCAGGCCTCCTCGCCGAGGAGCCGGCTGCCGCGCATGGCGACGCCGTCCTCGACGGTGATGCCGTGCCGCCGCAGCCCGTCGAAGAAGCGCGCGAAATCGGGGCGGCGGAAGGTGATGCGGCCGGGTCCATCCGGCGCAATCGCTTCGAACAGCACCACCGACGGTTCAAAGGCCGCGTCCGCGTAATCGAGGCAGAGCCAGAGGTCGGAGCCGTGGTTGCTGAGCGCGATCAGGCGATCGATCTCCGGCAGCACGGCGCGCCAGGACTCTTCCTCGCTGCCGAAGTCGGTGCCGTCACTGACAGCGCCGAGGCTCTCCAGCCGCTCCAGGGCGGCCAGGTCGAAGCCGGGCAGCACCGTCCGCCAGACCTCGTCGGCCTCGCGGACCGCCGCGTCGCCCTCGAATTCGAGGGGGGCGTCGGGGGTATCCGTGGCGAGGAAGAAGTCCGTCGCCCCGCCGTTCCGCCGCCGGTAGAGCGCCCTGAGCGTCTCGGGCAGCCTCATCCCGAGGCGGGCTTCGGCCCCGCCGATCGCCGCCTCGGCCCCGGCCGCCCAATCCGCGGCCGGCGTATCCGCCTCGAAGAAGGTCGCGACGGTCGGGCCGTCGGGATCGATGACGAGCCGCGGCTCCGGCAGCGGGGCGGAATCCCTGAGGCTGACGAAGCGTTCGGTAAGGCGGGTATGCGCGGCCTCGCAGCGAAGCCGCAGGGCCGCGTAGGTTTCCGGGGAGAGATGGGCACCGGGTTTCGCGCCGTCCCACTCACGGTTGAGCCGGTCGCGCAGGCGCAGGATGTCGCCACCCGTCCGGGCCCGATCGGCCGCAGCGGCGATGTCATCGACGAGCCTGCCGAGATGCTCGGTCAGGGCCGTGGGGTCGGTCGAAGCCATGGGCGATGCGTCCTCCGGTCTCGACGCGGGCGATCCGTCAGGCGGGTGACGCCTCGACGCCGATCCGCTTGATCTCCCAGTGCAGTTCGAAGCCCGAATGCTCGCGCACCCGACGCCGCACTTCCTCGCCGAGCCCCTCGATGTCGGTGGCGGTGGCGCCGCCGCGGTTGATCAGGAAGTTGCAGTGCATCTCCGAGACCTGGGCCCCGCCGCGGACCAACCCACGGCAGCCGGCGGCGTCGATGAGCTGCCACGCCTTGCCGCCCTCCGGGTTCTTGAAGGTCGAGCCGCCGGTGCGCTCGCGGATCGGCTGGGCGGCCTCGCGCGCCGCGGTCACCCGCTCCATCTCCGCCTCGATCTCTTCGCGGTTGCCGGGGCGGCCGCGGAAGGTCGCGCCCGTGAAGATCACGTCGTCGGGCGCCGAGGAATGGCGGTAGCGAAAGCCCATCTCGGCATGGGTGAAGCGACGGAGTTCGCCCTTCCGGTCGATGCCGCGGACCGCCACCAGCACGTCGGTGGTCTCACCGCCATGCGCCCCGGCGTTCATGCGCAGCGCGCCGCCGACGGAGCCGGGGATGCCGCGGAAGAAGGCGAGCCCATCGAGGCTGGCTTCCGCCGCCGCCTTGGCGAGCCGCATGTCGGGCACGGCGGTGCCGGCCCGGATCGTCTCGCCGTCGATCTCGACCGAGCCGAAGGCCTTGCCGCCGAGCCGGATCGTCACGCCGGGAATGCCGCCGTCGCGCACGATCAAGTTCGAGCCGAGGCCGATCACCATGACAGGCACCGACGGATCGAGGGCGGCGAGGAAAGCGGACAGGTCCTCCTCGTCGGCCGGGCTGAACAGCACCTGCGCCGGCCCGCCGACGCGGAACCACGTGAGGTCGGCGAGCGACTGGTTTTCGAGGAGACGGCCGCGGAGGTCGGGCGCGGCGGCGCGGATCTTGTCGATCAGATCGGGAAAGGCGGTCATCCAGAGTCTCCCCCCTCTCCCCGCACGCGGGGAGAGGGCTTCGGCGACCTCGTCGTCGCCGAAGCGAGGCGGCAGCCGGGGGTGA
>NZ_JAKSYB010000079.1:0-79717 GCF_022829505.1 Methylobacterium sp. J-043
GACGCCGATCACGGTCGGGACGCGGTCGTCCTGGGTGCCGAAGCCGTAACCGGCGTTGAAACCGGCGTAGAAGCCCGTCCAGGTGAACACCGGCACCGGCTGGAACACCGGCGGGGGAGCCGCGCGGCGCGGGAGGTCGGCGGCCGAAGCGGCGACGGTAGCGGCGACGAGCGCGCTCGAAGCAAGAAGCAGGATTTTCATCGTGTCGTGTCCTGATTTGGCGGGAGCCGGTGTTGGTGTGAAGTGGTCCGGGGATCTCCCCGGTATCCGTCGCCCTCCAGCGATGAAGCGATGAATGCACCCGAACCCGTCAACGAAAGGTGAAGCTTACCCAGCCGTGAGCACTCGATCAGGCCCGACGTGTCTTTACGCACATCGCTGGCTCGTCTTGTCGAAAATCGGCAACAGTCAAACCATCAGGCAAAACCTGACGACAATACGGTTAACAGGTGGTGCCTCCCGCCGCGCAAGACCGCATTAACCACATGCGGGCGATCATCCTCCCGCGCCGGCGCCCGATCCCGGATCCGGCCGGCCCGATGGATCGCGCTGCCCATGTCCTTCGATTCCGGCTCGCCCCGACCGCGTGGCCCCCTCGCATGGTCGATCAAGACCGCGCTGATCGTCGGCCTCGGCGCCATGGCACTCGGCCACCACATCGCCCAGCCGGGTGGCAAGCCGCCCTATCGGGGGGGCGACCCGGAGGTGACGGGCTCGCTCGGCAGCAAGGCGCAGACGACGCGGCTCGACCCCTGCACGCTCCGCGGCGCCCTCGGCACGGGCGCGCGGGACTGACCTCGCGACCGACCTTACGCGGCGAGGCTCGCGACAGCCGCCAAGGCGATGCCGGAGGCGTCGGCTCTACGCGAGCGCGGGTTCGGGATGGCCTCGGGATGCCGGCGACGCAACCGTACCCTGCCCGCACGGGAGGAGACTGCGCCGTCTCGGTCGATTGACAAGCAGGCACAGGGGTCTAAGTGTCGCGCGCGTTCGGACGCGTGATGGCGTACCGCGCACGGCTCTCGCGATCCGCCGCCGGCGCGAGCTTTCGAGCCCTTGATCGGCCCACTTCACGCGCACAATGGTTTTTCCTACCCGATGTCTTTCGCCGATCTTGGACTGAGCGACAAGGTACTCCAAGCCGTCACCGCGGCCGGCTACACCGAGCCGACGCCGATCCAGGCCCAGGCGATCCCGCATGTGCTCGCCCGGCGCGACGTGCTCGGCATCGCCCAGACTGGCACCGGCAAGACCGCCGCCTTCACCCTGCCGATGCTGACCATGCTGGAGGCCGGCCGCGCCCGGGCTCGCATGCCGCGCACGCTCATCCTCGAGCCGACCCGCGAACTCGCGGCGCAGGTCGAGGAGAATTTCGAGCGCTACGGCACCAACCACAAGCTCAACGTGGCGCTCATCATCGGCGGCGTCTCCTTCGCCGACCAGGACGCCAAGCTCACCCGCGGCACCGACGTGCTGATCGCGACGCCGGGGCGCCTGCTCGACCATTTCGAGCGCGGCAAGCTGCTGCTGACCGGCGTCGAGCTTCTCGTCATCGACGAGGCCGACCGGATGCTCGACATGGGGTTCATTCCCGACATCGAGCGCATCGTGAAAATGGTGCCCTTCACGCGCCAGACGCTGTTCTTCTCGGCGACCATGCCGCCGGAGATCGAGCGGCTGGCCGACATGTTCCTGCACAACCCGCAGCGGGTCGAGGTGGCGCGCCCCGCCTCCACCGCCACGACCATCGAGCAGCGCCTCGTGGCGACGGGCGCGGAGGGCCACGAGAAGCGCAAGGTGCTGCGCCAGCTCATCCGCTCGGCGAGCGAGCTGCAGAACGGCATCATCTTCTGCAACCGCAAGCGCGACGTCGCCCAACTCCAGCGCTCGCTGACCAGCCACGGCTTCAACGCGGCGGCGCTCCACGGCGACATGGACCAGCGCGCCCGCATGGCTGCCCTCGACGGCTTCCGCAGCGGCGAGGTTCCGCTGCTGGTGGCCTCGGACGTCGCCGCGCGCGGCCTCGATATCCCCGCCGTCAGCCACGTCTTCAACTTCGACGTGCCGCACCACCCGGAGGATTACGTCCACCGGATCGGCCGCACCGGCCGTGCCGGCCGCTCGGGCCAGGCCTTCACCCTCGCGAGCCGAACCGACGAGCGCTCGCTCTCGGCGATCGAGAGCCTGATCGGCCAGCCGATCGCATGGCTCGACGGCGATCTGTCCAGCGTTTCCGACGAGGTGGAGGGCGACGAGCCGCGCCGCCGCCGCGGCAGCCGCCGCGCCAAGGAAACGAAGGGCGGCGAGGAAACCAAGAGCATCGGGCGCAGCACCGAGAAGAGTGCCGCCCCGTCGAGCGAGAGCCCCCGCAGCGAGAGCCGCTCCCGCGGAGGGCGGCGTCCGGCCGCCGAGCGCAGCCGCGCCGAAGCGCCCCGGCGCGAGCCGGTGCGTGAGCCGGAACCGGTTTCCCCTCCCCCGCCCCGCGAGCTGGCACGCGAGCCCGCCCGGAATGCCCCCGAACGCGCGCGCGGGGAGCGTCGTCCCCCGCGTCGCGACGAGGACGGCGACACGCCGGTCGGCCTCGGCTCGCACGTCCCGGCCTTCCTGCTGAAGCCGACCGGGTTCGGGAAGAGCAAGTAACTCCCGCGACCAAATCCGCGGCCATCCCATCGCGCAGACGCGATGGGCGCCCTCCTCAGGCGCCGCGCGGGCCTAGAGCATCATCCCGAAAGCTGGTTGCCGGCTTTCGGGATGATGCAAAACCGAAAGGCTAGAGCATCGTCCTGGATCCGATATACAGGACGATGCTTTAGCGATACAGTCCACACGGCGACCAAACGGGGACCGTATCCCGCGAGAGCGCCGGTAACGGCAGGCGCTTTCGGCGCGCCCTCCGCGTGTCTCTCATATGACGCCCGCTACGCCGCCTTGACCAAAGCGGCGAATGGTCAGCGGTCGGGCGTTTTGTGAGGCACTCTTAACGTCCTGGCGAGATTCTGAGGCGACACTTCGGCGGAGCGGACTCTGTGGGCGGTGTGCCCCCTCCGTAGGAGCCTACGTCACCGGATGAGCCCCGATCCCGATCGTGACCGCAGTTTCGTGCTCGCGCAGCGCAGCTTCGAGCTGATGCGCGACTACTGTTCCTGCGCGACGCCGCGGGCCTACGCCGTGTGGTATCTCTACGTCTCCGGCACACAGCCGCTGATGAACGATGCGGTCAAACGGCTCACGACGCAGAACGGCACGCTGACCAGCGCTGACATCGAAGGACTCCACGACACCTACATCGATGGCCGCCGCATGGCCGTGGAGGTGGACCGGATGAATTCGAGCCTCATCGCCGAGGTCGAGGGCATCATGGAGATGATCGAGGTCTCGATCCGCTCCACCGCTCAGTACGGCGAGTCGCTTCAGGCCCTGTCCCACGACATCGCCAACACCGCCACGAGCCGGACACGCCTGCGCGAGGTCGTGACGACGATCATCGCCAACACCCGCGATGTGACGGCCAACAACCGCACCCTCGAAGCGCGGATGCGCGAGAGCCGCAGTGAGATCGAGGCGTTGCGCGAGACGCTGGAGGCGGCCCGCCTGGAGAGCCTGACCGACGCACTGACGGGGCTGGGCAACCGCAAGAATTTCGAGGAGTCGCTCCGCAAAACCGTCGATGTTCCGTCCGCCTCGGCACGGCAGGGAAAGCCGACGAGCCTGATCGTGATCGACATCGATTCGTTCAAGCGCTTCAACGACCTCTACGGTCACCTGACCGGGGATCAGGTGCTGCGCCTCGTCGCCATCGTGATGCGCGAGCATATCGGCCAGAGAAACGCGACGCTCGCCCGGTTCGGCGGCGAGGAGTTCGGCATCGTCCTGCCGGAAACGGACCGGGTCGAGGCGCGCGCCATCGCCGAGCGGGTGCGCACGGGCGTCACCGGCCGCGAGTTGGTGAAGCGCTCCACCGGCGAATCGCTCGGCAAGGTCACGGTCTCACTCGGCGTCGCGACCCAGCGCGAGGACGACAACGCGGTCTCCCTGCTGGAACGAGCCGATGCCTGCCTGTTCGCCGCCAAGCGCGCTGGCCGCAACCGCACCCTCGACGAGACCGAAGTCGAGAACCTGCGCGACGTCGCCTGAGACGGGATGAGAGCATCGTCCCGAAAGGGAGCCTCCGGGGCGATGCAGATGCAGGGAGCTAGGGCCTCGTCCGGTCTTGCGCGACGAGCCCGGCTCCGATCAGGCCGCGGCGCCGGCCGTGAGCCGCTCGGGATTGACCGGCGTGATCGCCACGGATTCGCCGCAGCCGCAGGCCGAGGTCTGGTTCGGGTTGTTGAACACGAACTGGGACGACAACTTGGTCGTCTGGAAATCCATCTCGGTGCCGAGCAGGAACAGCACCGCCTTCGGATCGATGAACACGGTCACGCCCCGGTCCTCGATCACGTCCTCGCCGACCTTCCGCTCCTCGGCATATTCCATTGTGTAGGACATGCCGGCGCAGCCGCCGTTCTTCACGCCGACGCGCAAGCCCGCGATCGGCGTCTCCGCATCGGCCATGATCGCCTTGAGCCGGTCCGCGGCGCGGTCGGTCAGCGTGATCACCTTGAAACTGGACATCGTGGTCTCTCTCCTGCGGCCGGGTTCAAGGCCCGGGCGGGTGAGGGGTTTTCGTACAACGAAGAAGATAAGCACTCCCCCGGTGCCGGTCCACTAGGAGACCCGGCACACCGGACGATTGCAGCCGTGCTATGCTGAATCGGTGACGGAGCGCACGATCGCCGAGCCTGCAAGGCAGCGGATGACGCCGGAAGAATTTTTCGCGTGGCAAGCGACCCAGGACAGGCTCTACGAACTCGTCGACGGCGTACCGGCGCCCCCCCAGCCCTCGCCTATATCCTCCTCGTCGAGACGCGCTTCCCGAACGCCGTGCTCCACCGGCGCGAGGGAGAGGGCCGAGACGAGGTGAGCTTCGAAGGGCTCGACGCAGTGATCGCGCTGCCCGCCATCGGCGCGCGGCTCGCGCTGGCCGACATCGACGAGGATGTCTCCTTCGAGCCGGGACGCACGATTTCGACGCGCTGACGCGCTACCACATGTCCAGCGCGACGCGGGCCTCGTCGGACATCCGGCTCTGGTCCCACGGCGGGTCGAACACCATCGTGACGGAGCAGGACTGCACGCCCTGAACCGCCGAGACCGCGTTCTCGACCCAGCCCGGCATCTCGCCGGCCACCGGACAGCCGGGGGCGGTCAGCGTCATGTCGATCAGCACGCGACGGTCGTCCTCGATCTGCACCCGGTAGATCAGGCCGAGTTCGTAGATGTCGGCGGGAATCTCCGGATCGTAGACCGATTTGAGCGCCACGACGATGTCGTCGGTCAGGCGATCGATCTCCTCGGCCGGGATCGCGGAGGCGGCCGCGAGGGCGGGGGTGTTGGTGCCCCCGGTGATGGTGGCGTCGGTGCTCATCGGATCACTCCTTCCGGTCCCCGTTCACGGCGGCCGAAACTCTCAAAAGAATCAGGCGAACAGCATCTCGGCCTTGGCCAAGGCCGTGGCCAGAACATCGATTTCCTGCGTCGTATTATACAGACCGAACGAGGCGCGACAGGTCGAGGTGACGCCGAAGCGCGTGAGCAGCGGCATCGCGCAGTGGGTGCCGGCCCGCACCGCGACGCCCTGTTGGTCGATCACGGTGGCGATGTCGTGGGCGTGCGCCCCCTTCACCTCGAAGGCGATGACGCCGCCCTTGTCGCGGGAATTGCCGATCTGGCGGATCGAATTCATCGCGCCGAGCCGCTCCTGGGCGTAGGCGGTCAGCATCGCCTCGTGCGCGGCGATCTTTTCGCGACCCAGATCCATCATGAACTCGAGTGCCGCGCCGAGGCCGACCGCCTCGATGATCGCCGGCGTGCCCGCCTCGAAGCGGTGGGGCGGATCGTTGTAGGTGACCGCGTCCTGGCTCACCGTGCGGATCATCTCGCCGCCGCCCTGGTAGGGCGGCAACCGGTCCAGCCACTCCTTCTTGCCGTAGAGCACGCCGATGCCGGTCGGCCCGTACACCTTGTGGCCGGTGAAGACGAAGAAGTCGCAATCGAGCGCGCGCACATCGACCGGGCGGTGCACCGCGCTCTGCGCCCCGTCGAGCAGCACCGGCACGCCGTGTGCGTGGGCGATGCGCACGATTTCCTCGGCCGGCGTCACCGTGCCGAGCACGTTCGACATGTGGGTGATCGCCACCATCTTGGTGCGCGGCGAGAAAAGCTTTTCGTATTCCTCGATCAGGAAGTTGCCGTCGTCATCGACCGGCGCCCATTTGATGACGGCACCGCGCCGCTCGCGCAGGAAATGCCAGGGCACGATGTTGGAGTGGTGCTCCATGATCGAGAGGATGATCTCGTCCCCCTCCCCGATCAGCCCGGCCCAGCCCATGGAGGAGGCCACGAGGTTGTAGGCCTCGGTCGCGTTGCGGGTGAAGATGATCTCGTCGGTCGAGGCCGCGTTGAGGAACTGGCGCGTGGTCTCGCGGGCGCCCTCGAACCCCTCGGTCGCAGCGTTGGCCATGTAGTGGAGGCCGCGGTGGACGTTGGCGTAGCCGGTCTCCATGCAGGAGACCATGGCATCGATCACGCGCTTGGGCTTCTGCGTCGAGGCGGCGTTGTCGAGATAGACCAGCGGTTTGCCGTAGACCTTCTCCGACAGGATCGGGAATTCTTTCCGGATCGCTTCGACGTCGTAGGGGGGGGTGCGGACGGGTGCGTTCATGTTCGCGACCTTGGATCCTGTGCTATCCGGGTCCAGCGCCGCCCGCCGGAACAGGTTCGGCGTCGATGAGCTTGGCCGGCTCCCCGGAAGGAACCGGCCAGCAGGGTCAGCCGCGCGACGCCAGCCACGCCTCGATCCCGCCGATCAGCACCTCGCGGGCGCCCTCGTGCGTGACCGTCTCCACCGCCTCGCCGACGAAGGCCTGGACCAGCAGGCTCTCGGCGGTGGCGCGCGGCAGGCCGCGGGCCATGAGGTAGAACAGCAGATCCTCGTCCGGCGCGCCGCAGGTGGCGCCGTGGCCGCAGGCGACGTCGTCGGCGAAGATTTCCAGCTCCGGCTTGTTCATCATCTGACCGTCGTCGGTCAGGAGCAGGCAGTCGGACTTCATCTTGCCGTCGGTCTGCTGCGCGACCTGGCGGACGATGATCTTGCCCTGGAACACGCCGGTGGAATCGCCGTCGATCACCGTCTTGAACATCTCGCGGCCGATGCCCCCGGTCGCCGCATGGTCGGCGAGCAGGGTCGAATCCGCGAGCTGGCCGTGGCCGAGCAGCGTCGCGCCGTTGACCACGGCGTTGGCGTCCTCGCCCGCGATGTGCAGGTAGATCTGGTGACGCGAGAGCTTGGCGCCGGTGACGAGGTTGACGGTCTCGAGCTGTGCCCGCGCGTCGAGGCGCACGGAGAGCGTCGAGAGGGCGACCGCCCCATCCCCTTCCCGGTTGAGCCGGGTGTGGCGGAAGGCGGCCTCGGCGCCGATATGCACGTCGAGCGCGTCGTTGGGCTGGTAGGCCAGCCCGGACGGTCCCTCGTGGCTCTCCAGCAGGAATAATTCCGCCTCGGCGCCGACATCGACCAGAACGCGGGTCGCGGTCGAGAAGGCGGCCTCCCCCGTGCCGACGAAGCGCAGGTGGATCGGCGTCTGCGGCTTGGCGCAGGGCGCGACCGAGATCAGCGCGCCGTCCGCCAGGAAGGCGGTGTTGAGCTGATAGATCGGGTTCTCGCGCACCTGCTCGACGGGGGCGAGGAGCTTCAGGCGGGCGTCACCCTTGCCCATCGCCTCGTTGAGCGGCGTGACCGTCACGCCCTCGGGCACCCGGTCGAGATCCGACAGGGACGCGACGAGATGGCCGTTGACGAAGGTGAGGCGGACGGCCTCGACCTCGTTGAAGCCCGTCGTCCCGGCAACGGCGGCCCGGGCCGCGTCCTCGCTCGGCGTCTCGGCGGGCGGGGCGGCCTCGGTGATGGCGGCGCGCAGGTCGGTGTACTTGAACGCCTCGACCCGGCGGCTCGGCAGGCCGGTCGCCTCGAAGAAGCGGAACGCCTCCTCGCGGCTGATCGCCTGCTCGCTGGCGAAGCCTTTCCGTGCGGATTCGAACAGGTTCGAGAGGCCGGCCTCGGCGGGGGAGCGGAGATTGGTGACGTCGGCCATCACGCAGCCTCGCTCGTGCGGTACTCGGCGTAGCCGGAGGCCTCGAGTTCCAGCGCCAGGTCCTTGCCGCCGGTCTTCACGATCTGGCCCTTCGACATGACGTGCACGGTGTCGGGCACGATGTGGTTGAGGAGCCGCTGGTAGTGGGTGATGACGAGGAACGAACGGCCTTGCGCCCGCAGGGCGTTCACGCCCTCGGAAACGATGCGCAGCGCGTCGATGTCGAGGCCGGAATCGGTCTCGTCGAGGACACAGAACTTCGGCTGCAGCAGCGCCATCTGGAGGATCTCCATGCGCTTCTTCTCGCCGCCGGAGAAGCCGACATTGAGCGCGCGCTTGAGCATCTCCTTGTTGATCTCGAGCTTGTCCGCCGCGCCGTTCACCGCGCGGATGAAGTCGGGGGTCGAGAGCTCGGCCTCGCCGCGCGCCTTGCGCTGCGCGTTGAGGCAGGCCTTGAGGAAGGTCATCGTGCCCACGCCGGGGATTTCCAGCGGGTACTGAAAGGCCAGGAAGATGCCGGCGGCGGCGCGCTCGTCGGCCGCCATCTCCAGCACGTTCTGCCCATCGAGCAGGATTTCGCCGTCGAGGACCTCGTAGTCCTCCTTGCCGGCGATGACGTAGGAGAGCGTCGACTTGCCTGAGCCGTTCGGGCCCATGATCGCGGCGACCTCGCCGTCGTTCACGGTGAGGTTCAGGCCGTTGAGGATGCGGTTGTCCTCGATCTGCACGACGAGGTTTTTGATCTCAAGCATGTCCGTCCAAGTCCTTCAAAACCATTCCTGATGCATCGCCCGCAGGACGGTGACACGTCCGGTTGACTGGCCGGGCATGTCACCGATCACCGCGTCGACGCCGCACCGGGGACAGCGAGCGGTGCCGTCATCGGCGATCCACCCTCCGTCTCATCCGGCGCGAACGTGTTCAGGCCGTAGAAGCAGCCGCACACGGCGCTGCCCCTCACCTCGTCGGCGTGCCGCGCGCTGTGCCGGGGGCGGCACGCGGCACAGCCGTGTCGAAGCGCGTCAGCCCACCGAGCCTTCGAGGCTGATCGAGATCAGCTTCTGGGCCTCCACCGCGAACTCCATCGGCAGCTGCTGCAGCACGTCGCGGACGAAGCCGTTGACGATGAGCGCGGTCGCCTCCTCCTCGGAGAGGCCGCGCTGCAAGCAGTAGAACTTCTGGTCCTCGGAGATCTTCGAGGTGGTGGCCTCGTGCTCGAAGACGGCGGACGCGTTCTTCGACTCGATGTAGGGCACGGTGTGCGCCCCGCACTGGTCGCCGATCAGGAGCGAGTCGCAATTGGTGAAGTTGCGCGCGCCCTTGGCCTTCTTGTGGGCCGAGACGAGACCCCGGTAGGTGTTCTGCGAGCGGCCGGCCGAGATGCCCTTCGAGATGATCCGGCTCGTCGTGTTCTTGCCGAGATGGATCATCTTGGTGCCGGAATCGACCTGCTGCATGCCGTTCGACACCGCGATCGAGTAGAACTCGCCGCGGGAATCGTCGCCGCGCAGGATGCAGGACGGGTACTTCCAGGTGATCGCCGAGCCGGTCTCGACCTGCGTCCACGAGATCTTCGAGCGGGCGCCGCGGCAATCGCCGCGCTTGGTCACGAAGTTGTAGATGCCGCCCTTGCCCTCGTTGTCGCCGGGGTACCAGTTCTGGACGGTCGAGTACTTGATCTCGGCATCCTCCAGGGCGACGAGCTCGACCACCGCGGCGTGGAGCTGGTTGTCGTCGCGCTTCGGGGCGGTGCAGCCCTCGAGATACGAGACGTAGGAGCCCTTGTCGGCGATGATGAGCGTGCGCTCGAACTGCCCCGTATCGCGCTCGTTGATGCGGAAATAGGTCGAGAGCTCCATCGGGCAGCGCACGCCCGGCGGGATGTAGACGAACGAGCCGTCGGAGAAGACGGCCGAGTTCAGCGTGGCGAAGAAGTTGTCCGTCACGGGCACGACCGAGCCGAGATACTTCTTCACCAGATCCGGGTACTCGCGGATGGCCTCGGAGATCGGCATGAAGATCACGCCGGCCTTCTCGAGTTCCTTGCGGAAGGTGGTCGCCACCGAGACCGAGTCGAACACCGCATCGACCGCGACGCGACGCTCCGGCGCGATGCCTTCCAGCACCTCGACCTCACGGAGCGGGATGCCGAGCTTCTCGTAGGTCTTCAGGATTTCGGGATCGATCTCGTCGAGCGATTCCGGGCCCTTACGCTTCGGCGCGGCGTAGTAGTAGATGTTGTTGTAATCGACCCGGTCGTACTCGACCCGGGCCCATTCCGGCTCCTTCATCGTGAGCCAGCGCTTGTAGGCGTCGAGGCGCCATTCGAGCATCCATTCCGGCTCGTTCTTCTTGGCCGAGATGAAGCGGACGACGTCCTCGGAGAGGCCCTTCTCGGACTTCTCCATCTCGATCACGGTCTCGAAACCGTACTTGTACTGATCGAGGTCGATTGAACGGACCCGATCGATGGTCTCCTGCACTGCAGGCATTCAGCGTCTCCTACCGACTCCGGCTTCAAGGACCGGGGGTTTCCAACGACACGGCGGGTTTACCGCCGAAAGAATGGCTTGGGCGGGCGGCACTGAGAGTCCCTCAGGCTGCCTGCCCTCGCCGCTGATATAGGGACGACACGACCCGTTCGAACCCCGCCGCGAAGCGTTCGAGGTCTTCCGGGCGCGAATTCCAGCCGAAACTGACGCGCAACGCCCCCGCGGCGAGCGCAGGGCTCACGCCCATCGCCGCGAGCACGGGGGAACGGGCCACCTTGCCCGAGGCGCACGCCGAGCCCGACGACACGGACAGGCCGGCGAGATCGAGGGCGATCAGCGCCGTGGCGGCCTCCAGGCCCGGCACGGCGAAGCCCAGCGTGTTGGGAAGCCGCGGCACGCCCTCCCCGAACACCACCATGTCCGGCGCGAGCGCCCGCAGGCGTGCTTCGAGGGCGTCGCGCAAACCCGCAAGCCGCACCGCCTCGGCCTCCAGGGCATCACGGGCGATGTCGGCCGCTGCGCCCAGGCCGACGATCCCCGGAAGGTTCTCGGTGCCACCGCGCAGGCGCGCCTCCTGGCCGCCGCCGCGCAGGAAGGCCGCTTCCAGGCTTGCCCCCTCGGCCAGCACCATGGCGCCGACGCCCTTCGGCGCGGCGAACTTGTGTCCCGACAGGGTCAGGGCGTCGAGGCCGAGGGCGGCGCAATCGAGCGGGATCTTTCCGACCGCCTGCACCGCGTCGCTGTGGACCAGAGCCCGTCCGTGGACGCGGGCGAGCCGCACGATTTCGGTCAGCGGCTGCACCACCCCGGTCTCGTTGTTGGCCGCATGGACCGAAATCAGCACGGTCTCGTCGCGAAGGGCGTCGAGCCGGGCCGCCAGCGCATCGAGCCGCAGCAAGCCGGCCCCGTCCACCGGCAGCACCTCGACCGCGTCCGGCGCGAAGCGGTGGCCCGCGGCGACGCAAGGATGCTCGGTCGCCGAGACCATTAGCCGGGTGGGGGCGGGGAGGCCCGCCTTCCGCAACGCGCCGGAGAGCACGGCGTTGGCGGCCTCGGTGCCGCCGCTGGCGAAGGTAACGCGCTCCGGGCTCACCCCGAGCAAGGCGGCGAGGCGTGCCCGCGCCGTCTGCAGCGCGTGGCGCGCGGCGCGCCCCTCCTCATGAATCGAGGAGGGGTTGCCGGGCAGTGCCAGCGCGCGCGCGACCGCCGCCGCGACCTCCGGCCGCACCGGAGAGGTCGCGTTGTGATCGAGATAGCTGCGCGCGCCCGACGTCATCCTGCCGTTTTGCTCCGTATCGTCCTGCCACATCCTGATTTTCTTGATTTCGCCCCCCTCCCCCGTGCTAAGCCGCGCGAAACGCGCCGTGTGCTTCGCAGGTCGAGGCCCGACGAACTGTTTAGAATGATTCTAATGACCTAGAATTATTCTAAGAGCGCTTGTAGGTGGCGCGCGCAACGAGTCAAGCCGTGACCGGCCAGCCTCCCCCTGCCTTCGCGGGGGGCATCAGGGGTGAGAGTCGGATCATCTCGAGGACACCATGCCCGAAGTCATCTTTTCCGGCCCCGCCGGCCGCCTGGAAGGGCGCTACCAAGCCCCCAAGAAGAAGGGCGCGCCGATCGCGATCGTGCTTCATCCGCACCCCCAGTTCGGGGGCACGATGAACAATCAAATTGTGTACAATCTTTTCTACACCTTCGCCAATCGCGGATTCGCAGCCCTGCGCTTCAATTTCCGCGGGGTCGGGCGCAGCCAGGGCGCCTTCGATCACGGCTCGGGTGAACTCTCCGACGCCGCCGCCGCCCTCGACTGGGTGCAGTCGGTCAACCCGGAGGCGAAGTCCTGCTGGATCGCAGGCGTCTCGTTCGGCTCGTGGATCGGGATGCAGCTCCTGATGCGCCGCCCGGAGATCGAGGGCTTCATCTCGATCGCCGCCATGGCCAACCGCTACGACTTCACCTTCCTGGCGCCGTGCCCCTCCTCCGGCCTGTTCGTGCACGGCTCGGAAGATCGGGTGGCCCCGGCCCGCGAGGTGATCCCGGTGATCGAGAAGGTGAAGACCCAGAAGGGCGTCATCATCGAGCACCAGATGGTCGAGGGCGCCAACCACTTCTTCGACGGCCGGGTCGACGAATTGACCCAGACCGTAGACACCTATCTCGACAAGCGCCTCGGGGCGAAGCCCGAAGCGGCGTGAGTCGCGTCAGCCCACCCCACCGATCGGTGGGCCACGCTCACGCCTGTTCGATCATCCAATGAGGTCGCGAAGCTGGATCGCTGCGCTGAACACTCGCGACGACGGGGCGGATCATCCTGCGCCGTCCCAGACCATCGTCCCGAAAGGTGGTTGCCGGCCTTCGGAAAAAGATGCTGCAAAAAGAAGTGCCGAGAGCATCGCCCTAAATATCGGATCCAGGACGATGCTCTCGCGAGCGTAAGGCGAAGCCATCCAGGCCCTGCGGCGGCGCCGGCCTCACGCCGCCCGCGCCGCCGGCTCGGCCGCCGCGTGCACCACCGGCACGGCGGGCGCGCCCTCCCATTCCGAGTGGGCCGGAATCGACTCGCCCTTCATCACGATGGTGAGCGGGCGCAGCCGCGCGTAATCGCCGACATGGCTGTCGTAGAGGACGGTCGAGAAAGCGCCCACTGAGACGCCGCGCCCGACCACGACACGGCCGACCTTCATGATGCGGTCCTCGTAGAGGTGGGTCTGGAGCGCCGCCGAGCGGTTGATCGCAGCGAAGTCGCCGATCTCGACGCAGTCGAACTCGGTGATGTCGGTCATCAGGAGGCAGGCGCCCTTGCCCACCTTCACGCCGAAGAGCCGCAGCATCCAGGGCAGGAAGGGCGTGCCCATCAGGTGCTCCAGCAGCACCTTGCCGGCCAAGCCCCAATAGGCGACGGCGATGGCCTCGGTGCGCATGGCCCACCACGACCACATCGGCCGCATGCCGGGGCGGTAGCGCCCCATCAGGAGCCATTTGAGGGCGATGACGCTGCCGGTCTGGATCAGCGCGATGGCGACGCTCGCGAGCACGAAGGCGAGCGCCAGCCCGCCCCAATCCTCGGCGAGGATGGCCGGATAGAACACCCAGTCGATCGCGCAGATGGCGAGCGAGATGTAGAGCATCGGCGAGAACGAGGTGGCGAAGGCCTCGAACAGGCCGCGCCGCAGCTTGGCCGCCACGCTCGGCTCGAAGGTCTGGGCGTTGGAGCCGAGATCGACCTTCTGGCGCACCGGCAGGCGGATCGGCGGCGAGCCGAACCACGTCTCGCCCGGGCTCATCGCCGCGTTGGCCGGCGGCTTCGACTTGATGCCGATCAGCACGTCGTCGGGAATCCTCGCCCCCGGCGGAAGCACGCCGTCATTGCCGACGAAGACGCGGGCGCCGGTCTCGACCGGGTGCAGATGCATCCAGCCGCGGCGGATCTCCTCCTCGCCGACCACCACCTCGTCGGCGATGAAGTTGTTGGCGCCGATCGCGACAAGGTCGTGGCGCGAGCCGAGATTGGTCGAGATCTCGGCGCCCCGGCCCATCTTTGCCCCCATCAGCCGGTACCACGCCCGCATGTAGACGGTCGCAAACAGCGAGGAGAGCGTCTCCAGCGTCACTTCGGAGGCGAGCGCCACCAGCCACTTGCGGAGATAAAAGCCCGACCAGATCGAGACGGTGCCGGATGTCGCCCGCGGCAGCACCGCCCAGCGGATGGCGGCGATGAGCAGCACCGTGCCCGCCGTCATCAGCATGGCGGTGGGCCAAGTCAGCAGCGGCAGGTAGACGTGGTAATCGACATCGGTGAGTTCCGAGAGGTTATCGGAGATCTGGTCGAAGATGTAGAAGGCCGGGAAGATCGGCAGCAGGCCGACCGCCGGCACCGCCGCGAGCAGGAAGGCGTAGACCGCGCCGAAGGCCGCCCGGCGGGCGGGCGAGGCGGTGGCCGGTTCGGGCAGGGCGGAGAAGTCGACGGTGCCGACCCGGCGCCCCGGCGAGCCGTCCCAGGCCTCGGCCGGGCCGACCTCGGTGCCGGCCGGCACGGTGGTGAGGTCGGAAATCTCGGCGTGATCCCCGATCACCGCACCGGGGCCGATCACGCAGGAGGTGCCGATGGCGACGTCCTCGCCGATCTCGACGCGGCCGATGACGAGTTCGTTGCCGACGACCTCGGCGTTGGCGATGACGAGCCGCCCGCCGAGCGAGGAACCGCGGCCGATGGTGAGCAGATCGGCCGCGCCGACATCGAGGTCGGAGATCAGCACGTCGTCGCCGATCTTCGCGCCGAGCAGGCGCAGATAGGTGACGATGACGGGCGAGCCCTGCAGCCACTTGATGTGCACCAGCGGCGTTAGGCGCTGCGCCAGCCACCAGCGGTAATAATAGACGCCCCAGAGCGGATAGCGCCCCGGTTTGGTCCGCCCGAGGATCAGCCATTTAGCGGCAATCGCGACCGTCGCGGTCACTGCGTTGATGCCGATATAGACCAGCAGGAGGACGCCGAGTTCGCCCCAGAACCCGAGCCCGCCGCCGGTGAGCAGCAGGTAGGTGACGAAGATGCCGAGCCATTGCGCCGTGGCCAGCGCGATCACGAACGGCAGGGCGATGGCCTGCGCCAGCCCGCACAGGGCGCGGCGCAGAAGCGGGGGCGGGACGAAGCTGAGATCGCGGATCGCGGTCTGCGCCCCCGCCCCGCCCGTGCGCTCGATCAGATTCGCGGCCATCACCCGCAGGGTACGGCCGTTATAGACGTCCTGAAGGGTGATGCCGGCGAGCGCCGGGGTCTCGCGCACCGCGCCGACGAAGCGGGCAGCGAGCAGCGAGTGGCCGCCGAGTTCGGAGAAGAAGTCCGCCTCGAACCCGATCGGACCGTCGCCGAACACCTTCTTGGCGGCGGCCAGCAGCGCGGCTTCGGTCTCGTTGTCGGGGGCTTCCTGCTCGCCGTCGGCGACCGCGACGGTCAGCGGCGCGATCCGCAGCGCCTTGCGATCGACCTTGCCGGAGGTGAGCCGCGGCAGGGTCTCGACCGTCTCGAAATGGCCGGGCACCATGTAGGGCGGCATCTGCGCCGCGAGATTCTTTCGGAGCGCCGCGCGGTCGAGGGCGGCATTCCGCTCAGGCACGAGGAAGGCGACCAGCCGGTCGACCTCGTCGTCCCGGCGCAAGACCACCGCCGCCTGATTGATCCCGTCCTGCGCCCGGATGCGCGCCTCGATCTCGCCGAGTTCGACCCGGAAGCCACGAATCTTGACCTGGTCGTCGATGCGGCCGTGGAAGAGGATGTCGCCGTCGGCCGTCATCGAGACCGCGTCGCCCGAGCGGTAGAGCACCGGGTCGGTCCCTTCGGACGGGTAGGGGTTGGCGACGAACTTTTCGGCCGTCAGTTCGGGCCGCTTGAGGTAGCCCCCGGCGACGCCGGGGCCGCCGATCAGCAATTCGCCTTGCTCGCCGGGGCCGAGCAGGTTCAGCGCCTCGTCGGCGACGTAGACGGAGTAGTTCGGGATCGGGCCGCCGATGGTGACGGGCCGGCCCGGCCGCATCTCGGCGGCGGTCGCCACCACGGTGGCCTCGGTCGGGCCATAAGTGTTGAACAGGCGCCGCTCACCGGTCGCCCAGCGCGCCACCAGGGGCTCGGGCAGGGCCTCGCCGCCGAGCAGCACGAGGCGGACGGTGGGCAGGTCGCCGGGGATCATGGCGAGCAGGGTCGGCACCGTGTCGAGGACGGTGATTCGCGCCTCGGCGATGATCTTGGGCAGCGATTCCACGTCGCCCATCATCGCCGGGCTCGCCACGAACAGGCAGGCGCCGACGAGATAGGGGACCCAGATCTCCTCCATCGAGAGATCGAAGGCGACGGAGGCGCCCTGGAACACCACGTCCTCGGCGCAGAGGCCGTAGACGGCGTTGCCCGCGCGCAGGAAGTGGCAGATGTTGGCGTGGCTGATGCTGATGCCCTTCGGCACGCCGGTCGAGCCCGAGGTGTAGATCAGGTAGGCCGGGTGCTCCGGTCCGAGGCCGGCAGCGTCGAGATCGGGCGCGGAGGCTCCCTGCCCCGCCCGCAGAAGCGCTTCGGTGGTGACGGCGGGCGTGCCCTCCGGCGCCTGGGGCCGCAGGGCCTCCGAGACGAGGAGCGCCTTGGCCTCGGCATCGTTCAGGCACACCGCGACCCGGTCGGCAGGCGCCTCAGCGTCGAAGGGGAGCCAGGCGGCGCCGGATTTGGTGATGCCGATCTGCGCGATCAGCAGTTCGGTGCCGCGGGCCATCCACAGCCCCACCACATCCCCCGGGCCGATGCCGCGGGCGAAAAGCCCGGCGGCGATGGCGTCGGAGCGGGCATCGACCTCCGCATAGGTCAGGACCGGACGGCGCCCGTCCGAGCCGGGCTCGGCGGCGTCGATCAGGGAAGGTGCGTCAGCGCGCGCAGCGGCGCTCGCCCGGAACAGGTCGGCCAGGGTCTCCCGGCGGATCAGGTCGGGCCGCGCGGGCCCCCGCAGGACGGCGCGGCCGCCGAGGCGCCCACCCGATCCGTCGTCGTGCCGCCCCGCCTCGGCGAGACCGCTCATCCGATGCTCTGCTGCCGATTCCACGTGCTGCCCATTCCCGGATCGGTCGTACCCCGCGCCGACGCTGGCGGCGCGCGATCCCGCGCCCCATGATCGGCACCCTTGGCGGTTTTGCGACAGGATCGCGCCCTACGGATGATTGTGGTCGAGAGACCCACACGGATATCCCGCACGCGTTCCATATACGGGATGGGCGGCCAGAAAACCGGTGTTCCCGAACACCTCGGGCCTGCGACGCCGCCCGGCTCACCCGGTGACGAGGTGCAGGACCCGGTCGGCCGGCGCGATCCGCACCTGCCGGCCCCAGCCGAAGCCCAGAAAGTCCTGCTCGATCCCGTCGGCGAAGATCACGCCGCCCTCGTTCATCCGCGAGGTGACGACCAGCGGCGCATCGGTGAGCTTGCCGGCCCGCAGACGCGTCGCCGTGGCGACGCTCGGGAACGGCTCGCGCACCCAGTAGCCCACCGCCCGCTCGTCGGGGGCGAGCGACAGGCCGAGCCGGGTCGCCTCACTGATCGAGCGGGCCCAGCCGGTGGCCCCGGTGCCGGAGGCGACGATGAGGCCGCTGGAGGACTGCTCCTCCGCCTCGATCTCCGCCTCCCCTTGTGCCTCCCCGGATCGCGGCGCCTCGATCCGGTAGCGGGCCGATTGGTGGCTGCGGTGGCCCACGAAGATCTCGTTGAGGGCAAACAGGCGCTCGGCCCCGTCGATCACCGCCTGAACCATGGTGCGCCGCTCGATGCCCACATCGCCCGCGGCAATCGCCGGCAGCAAGCGGGGGAGCCGCTCGACGGGGTTGCGCGCCAGCACGCCGTCATAGAGGTCGGGCGCCGGGTTCACCCCGATCACCGGCTGCGCGCCGAGATACTTGGCGACGTTGGCGATCAGCCCGTCCTGCCCGACGGCGACGACCACGTCGTCGGCGGCGAACAGGAAGCGATCGAGATCGGCCCGCCGTACCAGGGCCTGGCGCCACTCGCCCGGCACCGCGGCGCGGGCCTGCGCCAGCACCGCGTGGAAGCGCTCGTGGCGGGCCTCGACTTGCGCGAGACCCTGGCCACGGCTCTCCAGGAAGAAGCGGGCCTGTCCCCGCGTGGCGTGCCGGGCGATGAGCAGCTCGTAATCGGTCTCGCGGGTGACGAAGACCGCCCGCGGAGTCAGCGCGGCCATGCCTCCCTCCCTCAGCGCGCCGGGAGGCCGGCCGGCCGGCGGACCTCGCCGATCAGGGTGGCAAGCAGGTCCGGCGTGACGTTGACGTGCTCGATCGTGTCGAGCTTGCCCGCCAGCGCCTGGGCGGCGAGGCCGAGCAGGGTGCCCGGCGCCACGTCGCGGTAGATCGCGACGCGCGCGGCCTCGGCCTCGGTCCGCGCCCCCTCGACCATGCGGATGCGCTCGGCCTCCGCGCCGGCCTCGATCCCTTCCGCCTCGGCCCGTCCTTGCGCCCGGTTGCGGGCGTTCTGCGCTTCCTCGGCGATCAGCAGGCTCTCGCGCCGGGCGAGTTCGGTCCGGGTGGCGAGTTCGTTCTCGGCGATGGCGCGTTCCTTCTCCACCGCCAGCGCCCGGCGGGCGAAGGTGGCCTCGTCCGCCTTCTGCTGCAGCGCCTCGTAGGTCGGCGTCTGGAGCGCGCGCTCCAGCTCGCTCGACGGGGCGAGGTTGGTGAGCCGCACCGAGACCACCGCGACGCCGATCTCGGCCAGCGACGGATCGGCGGCCAGCGTCGCCTGCACCTGCCCGCGCAGGGCCTCCGGTCCGGCATCGAGCAGGGCGCGCACCGGCGCGCTCCCGAGGAATTGCAGCACGGCCTGGTTGGCCAGCCCGGCGATGCGCGCCTCGATCCGCTCGACCGGCTCGCCCTGGAACCGGCCGGTGCGCAGGTCGAGGGAGAAATCGACGCGGGCGGCGAGCCGCTCGGGATCGGCGACGTGCCAGCCGACGCTGCCCTGCACCGCGACCGCCTGGAAGTCCGCGCTGCGGCCGCGGACGAACAGCGTCATCTCGCGGTCGTCCATCGGCAGTTCGCTGATGCTCGCGGTCTCCGGGCGGAACCAGAAGACGAGGCCGCGCCCGCTCTGGCGCGGGCGGCCGTTGCGGTAGCGGATCACGTAGTGGCTCGCCTCGCTCCGCAACTGGGAGAGAACGCCGAAGCGGCGGATCGTGGCCATGTCAGTCTCCTTGCGAGGGAATTTGCGAAGGGGTTTGGCGAAAGCGGTACAGCTCGGCGGGGCGGTAGGAGGTGCCCGTCTCGAATCGGCCGGTGGGGTCGAGCCAGCCGCGGTCGAGCATCCGGCGGCGGAAGGCGGGCTTGTTGAGGCCCGCGCCGAGGATCGCCTCGTGCACGTCCTGGAGCTGGCGCAGGGTGAACCGTTCGGGGAGCAGGGCGAAGCCGACCTCCGAATAGTCGAGCTTGCCCCGCAGGCGCCGGATCGCCAGCGCGACGATCTCGGCGTGGTCGAAGGCGAGCGGCAGGGCCGCGCCGTCGGCCGCATGGACCGTCACGGATCCCGCCTCCTCGGGCGGCGCCGCGACCGTGCCGGGAAGCAGGGCCGGGGCCCGCGTCCGTGCCTCGACGAAGGCCGCCTCGGTCAGGAGCGCGAGATAGGCGACCGTAATGATGCGCATGCGCGGATCGCGCTCCACCGCGCCGAAGGTGTAGAGCTGCTCCAGATGGGCCTGCGCCCCGCCCGCCTTCTCGCGCAGGACGCGCGCGGCAGCCTCATCCAACGCCTCGTCGATCCCGACGAAGCCGCCCGGCAGCGTAAAACGCCCTGCATGCGGGTGCCGGTCGCGCTTCAGCAGCAAGAGGGTCGGGCGACCGCCCAAGAGACCCAACAGCACCAGATCGACGGCCACGGCGGGCCGGGCGTAGTCGGCGGGATCGTAGCGCGCCAGAAAGGCGGCCTCGGACTCAGCTTGGCTCATGGGAATCTCGCTCGACCAGCCTTATATCCATTTCGCGACTTAGTTATATTCTAATTGAATATATGTCAACGCGACGAGAGAAACCGGCGTGCTGGCTCCGGCTCACTCAATCGCGACGACGCGCGATCGGCGGCGCGCACCAGCACGTCTCGAACGTCGTGATGCGCTGCAACCAAGCGGCGGCTCGGACCGTTCTGTGGGTCCGCAACAAGCCCGAGCGCCCCAGGCGCCGCCAACGCAAGAAACGGAAAACCCCGCCACATGAAGACGAACGCCCTGCGCCTCACCGCCGCCACCGGCCTGCTGGCCCTGATGACCGGCCTTGCCGCGGCCCAGAACCCCGACCTGACCAAGAACCCGGAGAACACCGGCCGCGCCCCGACCGCCACGGAGGCCACCAAGTCCAACAGCGACCTCAAGGAGTGGCAGGTCGCCAAGTCGGCCAAGGTCGGCCTCGCGCAGGCCATCGCCACCGCCGAGGGCAAGGCCGAGGGCGACGAGAAGGGCGGCAAGGCGATCGACGCCGACTTCGAGAAGGCCGACAGCAAGAACCCGGCGCACTATTCGATCAAGGTCGTCTACCCGAGCGGCAAGCTCGTCGAGCACGGCGTCAACGCCGACACGGGCGAACTCTACAAGTCCGAGAACCAGCCGTTCGAGCGCTACTTCACCCGTCTGAAGGTGGGCGATTTCCAGAACGCCAAGGTCTCGCTCAAGGACGCGATCGCGCTCGCCGAGAAGAAGGCGCCGGGCGGCAAGGCCTACGAGGCCGAGGTCGAGCGGGAGGGCAATGCGGTCGAGTACGAGATCAAGCTGGCCCTCACCGACCGCGAGCAGGAGGTTAAGGTCGGCCCGGACGGCACGGTGAAGAACGACTGATCCCGCTTAAATGCCGCCTTCCTCCGAGGGAAGGCGGTCGAGCGGAGACCGCCAAGGACCGTCCGGGAACCGCATGGAACCCGGACGGTCCGCCGCCGACGCACCAACTCGGGAGGGGCGGCGCAGGGATCGCTTCGGGGGAGCATCCCGAGCCCCCGTCGCTGGAACGGCGGCCGGAAATCGTCTTCAAAGGTGACGCGGAAGGCGCTGCCGTCACGCCTCAACCGAACGTGACCGGCCGAGCCGAGCCCCTTCAGCGTCCGGGACGCGATTCAGGCCTCTTGTTCTTGCATTGTCCCGAAAGCCAGTGACCACCGTTTCGGGACAGCGCTCCCCGCTCCCGTTCGAGTGCCGTCCGACGAAGCGGAAACCGGTTCGTCGAAAGACTGCGCGTCAAAACGAGGATCGAGAGATGACGGCCTGATGCAATCAGGTCGGATACGGCTCTAACGGGCGTCGTGGCCCTTGCCGCTGGCGCCGGGCGAGGAGCCGGAGCCGGCATCGTTGGCGCCCGTGCTGTTGGTCGTACCGGACCGGCTCTTGTCGCCCGAGGTGGGGCCGCTACCGGCCGCGCCGGGCGAAGCGCCGGAACCAGCATCGTTGGCGCCCGTGCTGTTGGCCGTGCCGGAGCGGCTGGTCCCGGAGGCTCCCGAGCCCTCGGCGGCGAAGGCGGCGGGCGTGATCAGGAGGGTGCTCGCGAGAGCGAGGGTCAGAGCCTTCATGGCGTGTCTCCCTATTGCTGATGGGATTGGGCCTTCGGAGAACCGACGCCCCGGGACGCTGTTCCCCCCGCCCCCTCTCACACGAAGCATCGACGGATCGCGGCTCGGAACCACACCCCGCCAGAGCCGTCCCGACAGCACGCATCCCGACCCCACCCACATCCCTTCTCAGATAATCGCGCCGTTGTGATGGATTAAGACGGAACCGTGGGGCCCAAAACAGCTTGAGCGGCGGCTGCCCCTGTGGGCGGCATGTCCTGCAGCCAGTTTTGCTGCGGGGGTTTTGCCGCGCCGAGGGCGTCATCACCGGGGCATCCCCGATGATGCCGTCATCCAGACAGGCACCTCCCGAAGTATGCAGCCTGTCCCCGTCCCGCGATCCAATCCGCAACCCCCGTGGAGGAGGCCGACGATGAGCACCCGCGACGATCTCCTCGTCTTCGCCCATGTCGGCGACCTGCATCTGACGGATCCGCAGGCCGAGAACGCCCGCGACTATCGGGCCGTGATCGCCCAACTCGGCGAGGTCGGCGGCCTCGATTTCGTATTCCTGCCCGGCGACAACGCCGACAACGGCCGGCCGGAGCAGTACGCCCTCGTCCGAGCCGGAATCGACAGCCTGCGGCTGCCGGTTCACGTCATCCCCGGCGACCACGACATGGAAGGCGGCAGCCTCGATGCCTTCTATGCCGGCCTCGGCGTGCCGCGCCTTCCCTACGCCGTCACGGTCTCGGGCACGCGCTGCCTGTTCCTCGATATCTGCGGCGCCGGCTCCGGAGGTCCCGACTTCCGGCTCGGGCCGGAGCAGGTTTCCTGGCTCGATCGGGAACTGGCCGAGGCCGAGGCGAGCGGCCAGGACTGCGCGCTGTTCATGCACAGCTACCCGGCCGACCTGAAGGCCGAGGGCGAAGCGGTCCGCGTCGCCGACCTCGTTCACCGCGGGCCGGTCCGCCTCGTGGAGATGGGCCATACCCACTACAACGAACTCGCCAACGACGGCCGCACCGTCTACGCGGCCTGCCGCTCCACCGGCCAGATCGAGGAAGGCCCGGTTGGCTACGCCATCGTCGCCCTCGACCGCGGCGGGGTCGCATGGCGCTTCAAGGAACTCGATCGGTCCTGGCCGTTCGTGCTCATCACCGCCCCCGGCGACCGGCGGCTGGCGTTCGACGCACCCCGTGCCGACGACCGTCGCGCCGGGCCCAACCCGGAGATCCGGGCCCTCGTCCTCGGATCGGCCGCCGTCACTCGGTGCGAATACAGCATCGACGGCGGCCCCTGGCACCCGATGCGGGCCGACGGCGGCGGTCGCTATCGCGCGCGCCTCGACGGACCGCCCGGCGCAGGGCGGATCGCGGTGCGGGCGCAGGATGCCGATGGCGGCACGGACGAGGATGCGGTCGAGCCGGCCGGCCCGCGCGCACCGCTCCCGGTCTCGAAGGGGATCGGCAGCGACGCGGACGCCGTCGGGGCTTGGCCGGAGAAGGGCCTGTTCGGGACCCAGCTCGGCCCGAACCGGAACGGGAGGTCATGGTGACCCGCGGCCCGACCTCGTAACCCTCACCGAGAAGGATTCCCGACGCCGATGGGCGCGCTCACCCTGACCCCGAACGTCGCGACCTGGGGTATCGCCGCGCTGGCGACACTCGGCGTGATCCTGCGCCCGTTCTCCTGGCCGGAGGCGATCTGGGCAGTGGCCGGCGCGGTGCTCCTCGTCGTCCTCGGCCTGATCCCCTGGCAGACCGCCCTGGAAGGCGCGGCCAAGGGCACCGATGTCTACCTCTTCCTCGTCGGGATGATGCTGCTCTCCGAGATCGCCCGGAAGCAGGGCCTGTTCGATTGGCTCGCCGCCCACGCGGTGCGGGCCGCGAAGGGATCGGCGACGCGGCTGTTTTTGCTCATCTACGTCGTCGGGACGGTGGTCACGGTCTTCCTCTCGAACGATGCCTGCGCGGTGGTGCTCACGCCCGCCGTCTTCGCCGCGACGCGGGCCGCCGGGGTGAAGCAGCCCCTGCCCTACCTGTTCATCTGCGCCTTCATCGCCAACGCGGCGAGCTTCGTGCTGCCGATCTCGAACCCGGCCAACCTCGTCGTCTTCGCCGAGCACATGCCGCCGCTCGGCCGCTGGCTGGCGACCTTCGCCCTACCCTCCCTCCTCGCCATCCTCGCGACCTACATCGTCCTGCGCCTGACCCAGAACGCGCGGCTGAAGGCCGAGACGGTCGCAACCGACGTCGCGATCCCGAAGCTCGGGCTCGGCGGCACGATCGCGGCCGGGGGCATCGTCGCCACCGGCGCGGCCCTGATCGGCGCCTCGGCCGCCGGGATCGAACTCGGCCTGCCGACCTTCATCGCCGGGCTCGCCACCACCCTCGTCGTGCTCGCGATCAACCGGGGCGGGCTGGTCGCGGTCGCCCGGGATGTCTCCTGGGGCGTGCTGCCGCTGGTCGCCGGGCTCTTCGTCCTCGTCGAGTCCCTGGAGAAGACCGGCCTGCTCGCGCGGCTCGCCGACCTCCTGGCCCACGCCGCGCAGGGCGATCCCGCCGCGACCGCCTGGGCCGGCGGCGCGCTCGTCGCGTTCGGATCGAACCTCGTGAACAACCTGCCGGCGGGTCTCCTGGCGGGTGCCGCGGTGCAGGCCGCCCATGTGCCGGAGACGGTGGCGGGGGCGATCCTGATCGGTGTCGATCTCGGGCCGAACCTCTCGGTCACGGGCTCGCTCGCCACGATCCTCTGGCTCACCGCGATCCGCCGCGAGGGCGAGAACGTCTCCGCCTGGGCGTTCCTGAAGCTCGGCGCCCTCGTCATGCCGCCGGCGCTGGCGCTAGCCCTCGCGGCCCTGATTCTTGCCTGATCCCCGCCTGATCCCACCCCCTGTCCCACTTCCTCGCCAATCCGGAGGCCGACCCGCGTGAGTGCCGCCCTGCTCTATCCCTTCATCATCGTGGCGGGCGCGCTCCAAGCGCTCGGCAACTCCATGAACGCGCAGTTGCGCGGGCACCTCGTCAACCCGTTCCTTGCCGCGGCAATCTCCTTCCTGCCGATCGTCTTCGTCTTCGCGACGCTGTTCCTCGTGATGCCGACGCCGCTGCCGAGCCTCGACACGCTCGCCGCGATGCCATGGTACGCGCCGCTCGGCGGCGTGGCCGGCGCGGTGGCGGTGTTCGGCGGCCTCGCCTTCGTCGACAAGGTCGGCGCCGGCCCCTTCAACGGACTGACGCTGACGGCCAACATCCTGACCTCGCTGGCGATGGATTCGCTGGGCCTGTTCGGGCTGCAAGGCGGCGGGTTCAAGCTGATGCCCTGGCTCGGCGGCCTGCTCATGGCCGTCGGCGTGACGTTCATCGCCCGCGTCACACCCGACAAAGGCGGGGCGGACGGCGAGACCAAGGACACCGGCCACGGCCTCAACCCGCGGCTGCTCTATCCCTTCATCGTCGTCGCGGGGGCGCTCCAGGCGATCGGCGTCGTGTGGAATGCGCAGCTGCGCGGAGCCCTGATCAACCCGTGGCTCGCGGCCCTGGTCTCGTTCCTGCCGGTGGTGTTCGTCTTCGTGCTGGTCTTCCTGCTGCGGCCCAAGCCCCTGCCGCAGCGCGCCGACATCGAGGGGGTGCGCTGGTGGATGCCGCTGGCCGGCCTCACCGGTGCGGTCGCCGTGTTCGCCGGCCTGCTCTTCGTCGACAAGGTCGGCGCGGGCGCCTTCAACGGCCTCCTGATCACCGCCAACCTGCTGACCTCGGTGGCGCTGGACCATTTCGGCTGGGTCGGCATGAAGCGGGTGCGGGCCGGCGCGTCGCGGCTGGGCGGGGCCGCCCTGATGGTGGCCGGCATCGTCCTCATCTCGCTGTTCTGACAACCGAGACCGGTGCAGCCGCACGCGTCGCCACCCGACGGCCGGACCGCCTCACGGGCGGAGCCGGCGTCGGCCTGTCGGCGTCAATGCGCGAGGATCCTCGACAGAAACTGCTGAGCGCGCTCGCTGCGGGGTCGGTCGAAGAAGGCGTCCTTCACCACGTCCTCGACGATCTCGCCGCGATCCATGAACACCACCCGGTCGGCCACCTTGCGGGCGAAGCCCATCTCGTGGGTCACGACCATCATGGTCATGCCGTCGCGGGCCAGTTCCACCATCACGTCGAGCACCTCGCCGACCATCTCCGGATCGAGCGCCGAGGTCGGCTCGTCGAACAGCATCACCACCGGGTCCATGGCGAGCGCGCGGGCGATCGCCACCCGCTGCTGCTGCCCGCCCGAGAGCTGGCCCGGATGTTTTTGCGCATGCGCCGAGAGCCCGACGCGGGCCAGCAGGTCGAGGCCGCGCTGGGTCGCCTCTGCCTTTGAGCGCCCGAGCACCTTGCGCGGGGCGAGCGTGAGGTTGTCGATGACGCTGAGATGCGGAAACAGCTCGAAATGCTGGAACACCATGCCGACCCGCGCGCGCAGCCGCGGCAGGTTGGTGGCCCTGTCCCGCACCCGCGTGCCGTCGACGGTGATCTGCCCCTCCTGGAACGGCTCCAGGGCGTTGACGCATTTCAAGAGCGTCGACTTGCCCGAGCCCGAGGGGCCGCACACCACCACCACGTCGCCGCGCGTCACCGCGGTCGAGCAGCCGGACAGGACGCGGACCTCGCCGTACCACTTCGACACCGCCTCGATGGCGATCATCGGCCCGCCCGCGGCGGGCGGCGGCGGCGATGTCAGCGGCACGGTCATCGGCCCACCCTCATCTTGATTATTCCTCACCGCACGATCGCCGTGCGGGCCTGGAGCCGGCGCACCAGCAGCGAGGCCGCGAAGCAGACGGCGAAGTAGACCAGCGCGGCGAACAGGTACATCTCCACGAGCCGCCCGTCGCGCTGCGCGACCTTGGAGGCGGCGCCGAGGAAATCGGTGAGCGAGAGCACGTAGACGAGCGAGGTGTCCTGAAAGAGCACGATCGTCTGCGTCAGCAGCAGCGGCACCATGTTGCGGAACGCCTGCGGCAGCACTACGAACCGCATGACGTGCGCGTAGCTCATGCCGAGCGCCCGGGCCGCCGCGCTCTGGCCCTTGGGAATCGACTGGATGCCGGCCCGCACGATCTCGGAGAAGTAGGCCGCCTCGAACAGGGTGAAGGTGACGAGCGCGCTGGCAAACGCCCCGACCCGGATCGGCGTGTCCGCGCCGATCGCCCAGGCGCCGAGATAGGGCACGAGGAAGTAGAACCAGAAGATCACCAGCACGAGCGGCAGGGACCGCATCAGCTCGACATAGAGCTTGGCCGTATGCGTCAGACCCGGCACGCCCGAGAGCCGCAGCAGCGCCAGCCCGGTGCCGAGCACGATGCCGCCGCCCGCCGCGAGCGCGGTGAGCGTCAGCGTGAACACCATGCCCTCGCCGAACAGGTAGGGCAGCGAATCGGCGACGACGGCAAGGTCGAGACCGGCCAGCATCAGCGCCCGCCCGGCACGGCCACGCGCCGCTCCAGCAGGGTCGCGCCCGCGATCACCACGAGGTTGAGGGCCACATAGAGCAGGGTCGCTGCGGTGAAGGCCTCGAACACCTGGAACGAGAATTCCTGCATCGAGCGGGCCCGCGCCGTGAGTTCGAGCAGGCCGATGGTGAGCGCGACCGAGGTGTTCTTGAGGTTGTTCAGGAATTCCGAGGTGAGCGGCGGCAGGATGATCCGGTAGGCGTTGGGCAGGAGCACGGCGCCGTAGGTCTGAGCCCAGGTGAGGCCGAGCGCGAGGCCCGCCTGCGCCTGCCCCCGCGGCAGGGCGCGGATGCCCGCCCGCACCTGCTCGGCCACCCGCGCGGCGGTGAAGAAGCCGAGGCAGAGAACCGCCGTGATGAACGGCGCGTCCGGGATCTGCTTGACGGCCGAGCCGAGACGCGCGGGCAGGAGTTCCGGCAGCACGAAGTACCACAGGAACATCTGCACCAGGAGCGGCACGTTGCGGAACCCTTCGACATAGGCCGCGCCGATGGCGTTGGCGGTGCGCGAGGGCAGCGTGCGCATGACGCCGACCACCGAGCCGAGGCTGAAGGCGATGGCCCAGGAACAGAGGGCGGTGACAACCGTCCAGGCCAGCCCGGAGAGCAGCATGTCGGCATAGGTGCCGACGCCCTCGGGCGACGGTTCCAGGAAGATGCCCCAGTTCCAGGTGTAGTTCATCGGGCGCCCATCATTCGCAGCTCGCTCGGCCGCAGCCGCGCCGGCACGGTCAGTAGGCCGCCGGATCCGGGCTGTCGCTGGGGCTGGCCAGGACCTTCCGCATCGCCTCGCTCATCGGGAGCTTCAGGTTGATGCCCCGCGGCGGAATGGGCTGCGTGAACCACTTCTCGTAGAGCGCCTTGCCCTCCGGGCTCTTGTAGAGCGCGGCGGTGGCGGCATCGACCACGGCCTTGAAGGCCGGGTCGTCCTTGCGCAGCATGATGCCGTAGGGCTCGGGCCGCGACTGCGCCTCCGAGGAGATCGCGTAGGCGTCGGGCGTCTTCGAGCCGGCGACGAGGGCGGCGAGCAGCACGTCGTCCATCACGAAGGCGTCGGCGCGGCCGGTCTCGACCATCAGGAAAGCCTCGGCATGGTCCTTGGCCGGCAGGATCCGCATCCCGAGGCCGCGGGCGGTGTTGATCTCGTTGATCTGGCGGATGTTGGTGGTGCCCGAGGTCGAGACCACGGTGCGGCCCTTGAGGTCGTCGGTCTTGTCGAGCCCCTTCTCCCGCTTGGCGACGAAGCGCGTCGCGGTGAGGAAGTGGGTGTTGGTGAAGGCCGCCTGCCGCTGCCGGTCGGCGTTGTTGGTGGTCGAGCCGCATTCGAGGTCGATGGTCCCGTTGGCGATCAGCGGGATGCGGGTGGCGGAGGTGACGGGGTTGAGCCGCACCTCCAGCGTGTCGAGCCTCAGATGCGCTTTGACCGCATCCGCCACCTTCAGGCAGATCTCGTAGGCGTAGCCCACCGGCTTCTGATTGCCGTCGAGATAGGAGAACGGCACCGAGGCGTCGCGGTGGCCGATGGTGATGGCGCGGGCCTCCCGCACCTTCTTCAGCGTGCCGGACAAGTCATTGCCGGAAAGATCCTGCGCACGGGCCGGCGAACAGGCGGCCGCGGCGAAAGCGGTGAGCAGGAGCGCGGCCTTGAGGCGCATCGGCGGACCTTCCGAACACGGGACTTGACGCGCCGCCACCCGCGGGCGGCGGCGAACCCATAGTGGGGCCGGGACACGGGCTTGTCATCCATCCGAGCCCGCCATCAGCCTGCACGGAACGGTTGCGGCACGAAGCCCGCTCCGCGCCGCAACAGGAAAATTCGAATTTAATCCCGAGAAATCCAAGTACTTCTGACGTTCCGTTCCATCCGTTGCAGACGGGGGACAAGCGACCGACCCATGGGGCGGATTAAATCAAGAAACTCAAATCCCTGATTTTATTTTGTTTTGCGCTCCCGGCGCCGTGTGGAAAACCGGTCCCGGCCGGATCTCCGGCCCGGCGCCGCTTCGACAAAATGCATCGATCCAAAAGGCAGTTCTTGCGCTGGTATACCAGACCAAGCAATCACTAACCGCCCTCGGACGAACTCTGCGAAAGAACAGGAGCGGTGTGGTGAAGCGGTCGGTTCTCTGCGCGTCGTTACTTGCCGGCGCCTCCATTCCCCTCTTCATCGGTCCGGTGCTGGCCCAGAGCGGACCCTTTGCCGGCCCCCTGGAAACACGGCCCGTCACGGCCACGGAGGCCGCGACCGCCAAGGTGCAGGCCGGGATCGCGGCGTCCCGCAAGAAGCAGGACGGCCCCTACTTCGCGGCCATGCCGGTGAAGCCGCCGAACTTCCTCTACAAGGGGCTCGGCGAGCCGGAGAACTGGCGCATCAGCGGCTCGTTCCGGCCGCGGGTGGAGGGCATCGCCAACCAGTTCCGCCCGGTGCCGACCTTCCCCGCCAACGACATCCTGAACTCGTACCTCACCACCCTGCATGTGGAGTACGGGATCAAGGGACCTGTACGCCTCGGCGTCGAGCTGTTCGACAGCCGCGGCTATTTCCAGCAGCGCAACTCCTCCGCCTTCACCACGGAGATCAACGCTCTCGAGCCCGGCCAAGCCTATCTCAACTTCGACACGGGCGATCTCGGTGACAACGGCTCGAAGAGCAACCTCACGGTCGGCCGTTTCACCAAGAACATCGGCTCGCGCCGCCTCGTCTCGCGCCAGCAGTTCCGCAACACCATCAACGCCTATACCGGTGTGACCTTCGACTGGCAGGGCGCGAACAAGGACAAGTTCACCGCCCTGTGGTCGATGCCGCATACCCGCCTGCCGGACGACGTCAACGGCATCCTCGACAACGGCATCGAGTTCGACCGCGAGAGCCTGAACCTGCAATTGTTCGGCGCCTCCTACACCTTCGCGGGCATCTTCGGCGGCACGTTCGAACTCTACGGCTACGGCCTCTACGAGCAGGATTCGGGCACCGGCCTGCGCTCGGTCCAGACCCGCGACCGGCGCCTGTTCACCCCCGGCCTGCGGCTGGCCCGCCAGCCGCGGGTCGGCGAGTTCGACTACGATCTCGAGGGGATCTACCAGACCGGGCTAGCCCGCGAGACCGCCTCGGCCGCCGACCTGCGCGACCTCACCGTCTCGGCCTACTTCGTCCACGCCGAGGTCGGCTACACCCTCGACCACGAATGGAAGCCGCGGTTTTCGCTGCACTACGACCACGCCAGCGGCGACCGGGCCAACGACGGCAAGTTCAGCCGCTTCGACACCCTGTTCGGCGCCCGGCGCTTCGAGTACGGCCCGACCGGCCTCTACGGCCCGGTGCAGCGCGCCAACCTGATCTCGCCCGCGATCCGCGCCGAGATCACCCCGAGCCCGGTCTGGGACGCCTTCATCGCCTACCGGCCGCTCTGGCTGGAGAGCGCCACCGACACCTTCGCCGCGACCCTGATCCGCGACCGCACCGGCCGCTCCGGCACCTTCGCCGGCCACCAGATCGAGGGACGCGTGCGCTACTGGATCATCCCCGACACGATGCTCCTCGATACGGGTCTCGCCTATCTCGCCAAGGACGACTTCCTGCGCAACGCCCCCAACGCGCCCGATACCGGCGACACCTTCTACGGCTATCTCAACACGACCTTTTTCTTCTAACCCCTCACCCCGGTCCCGCGTCGTGCGTGCGAAGGCTGACGACGCGGGACTGCTGACACGTCAACCAGACTGAGAGCGGTTGACAGTCCGGCGCGCCAAGATCTGAACACAGACCCGACGGTCACCGGCCGCTGACATCGAGGATTCGGCCGGATCGACGCATCGGGGGAGACTTCCGTGGCGAAGACGGCATCCGACACCAAGGCCAAGCGCTCCGCCAAGGATGCGGCCGGCGGCCAGGGTGAGGTCAAGAAGGCCAGGGGTGCGGCCGGGAAAGCAAAGGGTGCGGCCGGGAAGCCCAGCGGTACAGGCGGTACGGGAAAGAAGGCGGCCAAGGCCGAGATGAAGGCCGCGGCCATCGCGGCGGCCGAGAAGGCCGCCCGCCCGGACGCGCGCGGGACGGCGGCAAGGGCTGCCGCGGAGACGCCACCCCAGGAGGAGGATCTCGCCGTCGCCACCGTGCGCAAGGTGGCGATGGAGGGGGCGAAGACCCGCTCGGAGCACGACCTGCTCGGGGACGGCGAGGTGCCGGTCGATGCCCTGTGGGGCATCCACACCAAGCGGGCGGTGGCGAACTTCCCGATCACCGGCGTGTCGGTGGGCCATTACCCGGACCTGGTGCGGGCGCTGGCCCTGGTGAAGCAGGCCGCGGCGCGGTCCAACCACCGGCTCGGCACCCTGCCGAAGGGGAAGGCGAAGATCATCGAGGAGGCCTGCACCCTCGTCGCGACCGATCCGGTTTACGCCGAATCCTTCGTGGTCGACGCGATCCAGGGCGGGGCCGGCACCTCGACCAACATGAACGCCAACGAGGTCATCGCCAATGTCGGCTTGCGCCTGATGGGCCGGGCGCCGGGCGACTACGCCGCTTTGCACCCCAACGACGACGTCAACATGGCCCAATCCACCAACGACGCCTACCCGACGGCGTTGCGGCTCGCGGTGATCTTCGCCACGCAACCGCTGGTGAAGGCGCTCGACGACCTCGCCTACGCCTTCAAGAGCAAGGCGGTGGAGTTCGCCGACGTGCTCAAGATGGGCCGCACCCAGCTCCAGGACGCGGTGCCGATGACGCTGGGCCAGGAGTTCGACGGCTTCCACGCCACGATCAAGGAGGACGTGGCGCGGCTGACCGAGATCGTCGGCCTGTTCCGCGAGGTGAATCTCGGGGCGACCGCGATCGGCACCGGGATCAACGCCGACCCGCGCTACGCCGCGCTGGCCGTGGAGGAGCTGTCGCGGCTCGCCGGCCAGCCGATGGTGCTGGCCTCGAACCTGATCGAGGCGACCTCGGATCTCGGCGCCTTCGTGCTGTTCTCCGGCGTCCTGAAACGCGTCGCGGTCAAGCTGTCCAAGATCTGCAACGACCTGCGCCTGCTCTCGTCCGGTCCCCGCACGGGGTTCGGTGAGATCCGGCTGCCGGCGGTGCAGGCCGGCTCCTCGATCATGCCGGGCAAGGTCAACCCGGTGATCCCTGAGGTGGTCAACCAAGTCGCCTACATGGTGATCGGCTACGACCTCACGGTGACGCTCTGCGCCGAGGGCGGCCAGCTCCAGCTCAACGCCTTCGAGCCGACCATCGGCTATTGCGTACTGAGCTCTTTGCGGATGCTGACGGCCGCCATCGACACCCTGACCAAGCGCTGCGTCGACGGCATCGAGGCCGACCGCGAGCGCTGCCGCAGCCTCGTCCAGGGCTCGATCGGCCTCGTCACGGCGCTCGCGCCGACGCTCGGCTACGAGGCCAGCTCCCGCATCGCCCGCCGCGCGCTCAAGGAGAACCGCGCGGTGGCGGATCTGGTGCTGGAGGAGGGCCTCCTCACCGAGGCCCAGCTCAACGATCTGCTCGAACTGGAAGCCATGACCCACCCGACCCGGCGCCAGAGAGCCGGGACAGTGGGGTGAGGTCCGCTCAGGGGATGACCCGCTCCGCCCGCAGCCGCGCGAACAGGTCGAAGAACGCATCGTCCGAAGGCTGGTAATCGAGAAAGCCCAGGCGACGGCTCTTGCTCATGTCGGTCACGACTTCGATCGGCCGGCCGAGATCGGCATCGGTGTGCCACGCCGAAGCCAGGCGGTTCAGGTCGGGCTCGATCAGGCCGTGGCGCTCGGCCAGTTCGGCCCAGAGCGGGGCGGCCCCCGCCATCTGCGCTTCCAGCGGGTTCCCCGCGCCGTCGAAGGGCGCGGGCGCGATGCCGAACCATTGGGCGAGCCGACCCCACATCCATTGCCAGCGGAAGACGTCGCCGTTGACGACGTTGAAGGCCTCGTTGTGCGCGGCCTCCGTCAGCGCCGCCCATTCGAGGTGGCGGGCGAGCAGCCGCGCATCGGTCACGTCGGTGAGCCCGTTCCACTGCGCCGCCGAGCCGGGGAAGCGGAAGGGTCGCCCGGTCTCGCGGCAGAGCGTGGCGTAGGCGGCCAGCGTCACGCCCATGTTCATGGCGTTGCCGAGCGCGTAGCCGACGATCGTGTGCGGGCGGTGCACGCTCCACGAGAAGTTTTGGCGCGCGGCGGCCTCGAACACCGCATCCTCCTGCGCGTAGTAGAAATTCTCGACGGGCAGGCGCGGCAGGTCCTCGCGGAACGGCGTGGGCGGCAGGCTTCCCTTCCCGTAGTCCTCGAACGGCCCGAGATAGTGCTTGAGCCCGGTCACCAGTGCCACGTGGCGCACGCTTGCCGCCGGGCGGAGCGCTTCGAGGAGGTTTGCGACCATCGCCGCGTTGACGCGGATGTTCTCGGCTTCCGTCGGCTGGCGCAGCCAGGTGGCGAGGAAGACGTTGCTGGGCCGATGCCCGTCGAGCGCGCGGGCGAGCGCCTCCGGGTCGAGCAGGTCGGCGGCGACCGGTGTGACGCCGGCGATTTCAGGTGGGCGGCGGGCGAGCCCCTCCACCGTCCAGCCCCGCGCCACGAGGTGCCGGGCGAGATTGTTGCCGACGATGCCGCCGACCCCCGCGATCAGTGCCGTTCCCGTCATACCCGACTCCGGTGCCGTCCTCGGCCCCGTCACGACCGGTGCGGTGCCTCCTGGTCGGAAACCGGCCTCGGGGCGATACGTTCGATCGCGCATCCGGCATTCCCCCTAACCGGCGGCAGCGTCCGCGCTCTCCCGGCCGTCGAGCACCCGCGCGGCACGCTCCCGGTCGAGGTCGCCCTCCCAGGCGGCGACGACGACGGTGGCGACGCAATTGCCGATCAGGTTGCCCAGCGCCCGGGCGATGCCGACGAACCAATCGACCGAGAGCACCAGCACGAGGCCGATCGCGGGAATCGAGGGGACGGCGTTCAGGGTCGCGGCCAGGATCACGATGGCCGAGCCCGGCACGCCGTGGGCGCCCTTCGAGGTGACCAGCGAGACGCCGAGCACGAGCATCAGGTCGCTGAAGGAGAGCGGCGTGTTGGTCGCCTGCGCGATGAAGACCACGGCCAGCGTCAGGTAGATCGAGAAGGCGTCGAGGTTGAAGGAGTAGCCCGTGGGCACCACGAGGCCGACGGTGGACTCCTTCACCCCGAGGTGTACGAGCTTGCGCATGATCTGCGGCAGCACCGCGTCGGACGAGCCGGTGCCGAGCACGATGGTCAACTCCTCGCGCAGGTAGGTCAGGAGCTTGACGAGGCTGAGGCCCGCAAGCCGCATCACCGTGCCGAGGATCACGAACACGAACAAAGCCACCGCGACGTAGAACAGGGCCACGAGCGAGAGGAGCTGCGCCAGCGAGCCGATGCCGTAGCGTCCGACCGTGTAGGCGACGGCGCCGAACACCCCGAGCGGGGCTACCCGCACGATCAGCCCCATGGCCTTGAACAGCACCGTGGCCAGCGCGTCGATCAGGTCCGAGACCGCCCGGGCCTTCTCGCCGCCGACCAGCGCGAGGCTCACCCCGAACAGCACGGCGAAGAACAGCACCTGCAGGACGTCGTTGCGGGCGAAGGCGTCGAAGGCGGTCCGGGGAATGATGGCCAGGAGGAAATGGGCGATGCCGCCGCCTTGCAGCTTCTGCGCGGAATCGGCGTAGCCGCCGAGGGCGCCGGCATCGAGGTTCGCGACATCGATGTTCATGCCGTGGCCCGGCCCGACGAGGTAGGCGAGCACGAGCCCGAGCACGAGGGCCACGCTCGTCATCGCCTCGAAATAGATCAGCGCCTTCACGCCGACCCGCCCGACCTTCCCGAGGTCACCCGCCCCGGCGATGCCGTGCACGACGACGCAGAACACGATCGGCGCCACGATCATCGCGATCAGCCGGAGGAAGGCGTCGCTCAGGACCTTCAGCTCCCCGGCCAAGCCGGGCGCCAGCACGCCGACGAGGATGCCGGCCAGGAGCCCGGCGATCACCTGCACGAACAGGGACTTGTGGAGCGGAGCCCGCCCGGACGGCAGGGTGGCGGTGGTGCTCATTCGGGCAGGCTCCTCCCGGTGGTTTTTCGCGCGCCCCGCTGCGCCGAACCGGCCTTTGCCTCGACGGACGATCGCTTGCGCGCAGCGTCTGTCGGCCCTTCGCGCAACGTGGGCGGGTATGGCCCTAGACCAATCCGGTCAGGTAGTAGACCCCGATCACGAAAAAGACGGCCACGGTCTTGATGATCGTGATCGCGAAGATGTCGCCGTAGGACTGGCGGTGGGTCAGCCCGGTGACGGCGAGCAGGGTGATGACGGCGCCGTTATGGGGGAGCGTGTCCATGCCGCCGCTCGCCATGGAGGCGACCCGGTGCATCACTTCGAGCGGGATGCCGGCGGCCTGCGCCGCCTCGACGAAGCGGCCCGACAGGGCGCCGAGCGCGATCGAGAGTCCGCCCGAGGCCGAGCCGGTGACGCCGGCCAGTACGTTGACCGTCACCGCCTCGTTGATCAGCGGGTTGGGGATCGCCGAGAGCGCGTCCGAGATCACCTTGAAGCCGGGGAGCGCGGCGATGACCGCGCCGAAGCCGTATTCGGTGGCGGTGTTCATGCCGGCGAGCAGCGAGCCGGCCACCGCCGCCTTCGAGCCATCGGAGAAGCGCTCCGCGAGGTTGCGGTATCCGAGGATCACGGTGGCGAGGATGCCGAGAAGCAGCGCACCCTGGACCGCCCAGATCGCCGCCACGGTCTTGACTTGGACGGTCACGGGATGGGCCGCCATCTCCGGCGTCAGTGCCGCGCTCGCCTGCTCGCCGTAAGCTGCGGTGATCCAGGCGAGCAGGAGCTTGTTGCCGATCCCGACGATGAGGAGCGGCAGGATCGCCACCGCGGGGTGGATGACGACCTTGTCCTCGACCGCCTGCGGCTCGTTGGTGTGGCCCTCGCCGTAGCCCTCGTCCCCGGCGGAGCGGCGGCGCCACTCGAGATAGGCGACGCCGACCGCGAACACGAAGAGCGCACCGATGACGCCGAGCCACGGGGCGGCGTAGGCGTCGGTCTTGAAGAAGGAGGCCGGGATGATGTTCTGGATCTGCGGGGTGCCCGGCAGGGTGTCCATGGTGAAGGTGAAGGCGCCGAGCGCGATCGTGCCGGGGATCAGGCGCTTGGGGATGTTCGAGCGGCGAAACAGCTCGGCGGCGAAGGGGTAGACCGCGAACACCGCCACGAACAGCGAGACGCCGCCATAGGTGAGGATCGCGCCCACCAGCACGATCGCGACGATCGCCCTGCCCTCGCCCAAGAGCCCGGTGACGGCGCCGACGATGGAGCGGGCGAATCCTGAGATCTCGATGAGCTTGCCGAACACGGCGCCGAGCAGGAAGACGGGAAAGTACAGCTTCAGGAAGCCGACCAGCTTCTCCATGAACAACCCGGAGAACAGAGTCGGCACGGCGGCCGGATCGGTCAGCAGCACCGCGCCCATGGCGGCGACCGGCGCGAACAGGATCACCGAGAAGCCGCGATAGGCGATCCCCATCAGGAAGAAGAGCGCCGCGAGGCAGATCAGGAAGCTCAAGGCACGGGCCCTCCCCACACCTCTCACGGTGCGCGAGGCTCAATCTGCCCCAAGCGCGGCCGTGTTCAATGGAGGCGGGTTACAGGGGGCGGTGCATCACCAGCGCATCGACCGGCCCGAGGGTGGGATGGCGGAACACGCCGGGCAGGCGGCCGACCTCCCTGAGGCCGAGGCTGGTCCAGAGTGCGACGGCGTGGGTGTTGGTGGCGACGACGAGATTGAACTGCATCGCGGAAAAGCCCAGCGACCGGGCGGTCTCGAAGGAATGCAGGCCCATGGCGCGGGCGATGCCCCGCCCCCGCGCCTCGGGATGCGTGGCGTAGGTGCCGTTGGCGATGTGGTCGCCGGGGCCGAGCTGGTTGGCGCGGACATAGTAGCTGCCCAGCACCGCGCCCGCACGTTCCGCAACGAAGACATGGTGGGCCGGGGAGAACCAGTAGGCGAGCGCCCGCTCACCGTCCCAGTCCTGCGGCAGGGCGTAGGTCTCGCCCTGCCGCAGGATCGGCTCGAGGATCGACCAGATCGCGTCGCGGTCATGGCTTTGCGCCGGGCGGAGGGAAAGGTCGGTCATCGTGTCCGTGGGGCGGTGCCGGTATCGCGGTCCGGTCCGCCGGCTCGTATCACGGATCGGGCGTCCGGCGCATCACCCCGGAGCGTACGGCCACCGGTGCCTTCACGGGCGTGAAGGGCAAGGGCAACTTCTCGGTCGCCTACAGCTCGGCGCTGGATTTCGCCAGCCAGTGGCAGGGCGACGTGACCCTGCCGCAGCAGAAGTCGTCGCGGCGTTGAGCCCGCCGCGACGCCGGCTCAGCCGGAAACGGAATCCGCAGCCGGGCGGCGCTCCGGTTCCGCCGCCGGCACCGCCTTGTCCGCGTCGCCGCCGGGGATCAGGGCGATCCGGCCCCAACCCGGCAGCTTGAGGGCCGGGCGGCGCCAGTCGAGGCCGGCCACCGCGCCGAGCAGGTTGAGCTCCAGCCCATCGACCCAGCCGATCGTGAGGCCGACATAGCCGCGCCAGGACAGGCGCAAGCCCGTGCCGCTCGGGGTGATTTCGGCGATGCGGCCCGGCGGCGTCCAGTCCTTGCCGAGCGCGGTGGGCGGCAGCGGTACGTCGTTGTCGGGGATGCGCGCGACGACATGGGCGGCGAAGGTGTTCGAGTTCGGGCCCGGCCACGCTTGATACGAGCCCTGGCTGCGGTGGGGATAGTCCGCCACCGCCGCGCGGATTTCGGGGATCGCCCGCGCCGCCGCCTCGCCGTCGAGCCCGAGTACGATCTCCGGCTCGTTGCCGAACCAGCGCCCGTCCGGCGCGTAGGCGTCGGTGCGCACCGGCCTGCCCCAGCCGACCACGTCGTAGCGGTTGTAGCGAGCAGCGCCCGCCTCCTTGACCACCACCCAACTGTGATGGGCGAAGATGCCCCGCCAGCGCCCGACCCGGGCGGCGTAGACCCGCACCATCGCCCCCGGCACGGCCGCAGCCGGCGGGAGCAGCCCGGCGCTCGACCAATCCGCCGTCGACCAGCTTTCCGCGCGTCCGCCCTTCGCGGTCCACCACAGGGCGTGGGTCGCGAGCGGAACGAGGAAGAGAAGGATGAGGAGGCCGAGGCCGAAAAGGAGGAAGCGGAGGGCGGACAGGAGCACGTCGGTGGGCATCGGGTTCCGGAAAGATCGATCCGGACAGGCGGCACCATCTCCGGGGACCCCAATGTCACGTCCAGCTCCGCGCGGCACAAGCACCTGCGACGCCCCGCGCCGGGTTACGGGGCGCGCACCGTGCAGCAGCGCACCGGATCGCCGCCTGATGCAGGCCGGTCACACCCACCCGCCCCCGCCGGGACGGCGGCAGATAAGCCTTGCAACATTGTAACATCCTCGCGATGAAACATTGTAACGTGACAAGGTTGGATCGACGGGAATGCGACGCGGACGTTCGGGACGGATGCTGTTGGCGGCGGGGGCGGTGCTGACGGGTGTCCCCGGAACCGTGCTCTCGGCGCGGGCGCAGGAGGCGGCCACGCTGGAGGAGATCAGCGTGACCTCGGTGAGCCCGATTCAGGGCCGGCCCGCCGCTCCGGCGGCTCCCTCCCCCGCCGTGCCGTTCGCCCGGGCGGCCGAGGTGTTGCCGGTGGTGACGAACACCTTCTCGCCGGTCACCGTGGTGCCGCAGGATCGGATCGCCCGCGACCAGCCGCGCACGCTCGGCGACGCGCTGGCCGACCGGCCCGGCATCTCCGCCTCGACCTACGCGCCGGGGGCGGCCTCGCGGCCGATCATCCGCGGCCTCGACAACGCCCGGGTCCGCATCCAGGAGAACGGCATCGTCAACGGCGGCGTGTCGGATCTTGGCGAGGACCACGCGGTGCCGGTCAACCCGCTCAACGCCAGCCGGATCGAGGTGATCCGGGGCCCCGCCACGCTGCGCTACGGCTCGGGCGCGATCGGCGGCGTGGTCTCGGCCGAGAACAATCAGGTGCCGACCTTCATTCCCGCCCGCGGGATCACGGGCCAGGTTACGACAGGATACACCACGGTCGACAACGGCCGGCTCGGCGCGGCCAGCGTCGATGCGGGCGCCAACGGCATCGCGGTCCACGCCGACGGGTTCGCGACCGCGACCGATTCCTATGCGATCCCCGGCGGCATCCAGCGCAACTCGGCGACCGAGACGCAAGGGGGCTCGGTCGGCATCTCGGCCATCGGCGACCGCGGCTTCCTCGGCATCTCCTACAGCCACTTCAACGCGCTCTATCAGATCCCCGGCGGCGAGGCGGAGGAGGCCCGCACCCGGCTCAACCCCAACGAGGACCGCGTGCTCGCCCGCGGCGAATATCGCCCGCTGGAAGGCCCGTTCGAGGTGCTGCGCTTCTGGGCCGGCGGCTCGGTCTACCGCCACGAGGAGATCGGCTTCGGCCACAGCCACGGGCACGACGACCACGATCACGACCATGACCACGCGCATGAGGGGCCGGCCGGCGAGGGCGTGCAGGCGATCTTCAAGAACCGCGAGGTCGAGGCGAGGGTCGAGGCGCAGCACGTGCCGGTCTTCACCGCGCTCGGCACGCTCACCGGCGCGGTCGGCGTCCAGACGAGCCGGCGGGTGCTCAACTCGCAGCTCGAAAGCTTCCTGCCGCCGACCGAGTCGCGGGTGCTGGCGGCCTACCTGTTCGAGGAACTGGCGGTCGGCGGCGGCCTCCGGTTCCAGGCCGCGGGCCGGATCGAGGGCGACCGGCTCAACAGCATCGCGACGCAGTTCCCCGGCAGCTACCTTCCGACGGACGGAGACCCGTTCAGCTACGCCCTGACGCGCCGCTTCGCCCCGAAGAGCGCCAGCATCGGCGCCCTGCAGGATCTGCCCTATGGCTTCGTGGCGAGCCTCAACGGCTCCTATGTCGAGCGTGCGCCCACCGGCCCCGAACTGTTCTCGCAGGGGCCGCACCACGCCTCGGCGACCTTCGAGATCGGCGACCCGACCCTGCGGCTGGAGCGCGCCCGCACCGCCGAGATTTCCCTCCGCCGGGCGGACGGGCCGCTGCGGCTCGACGCCACCGGCTACGTCACCCGCTACACCGGCTTCATCTTCCGGCGCGACACCGGCAACCGCTGCGACGACGATTTCGGCTCCTGCGGCTCCGGCGACGAGCTGCGCCAGATCGTCTACTCGCAGGCCAATGCCAGCTTCTACGGCGCCGAGATCGGAGCGCAGCTCGATCTTTTCCCCGTCGGCGACGGCTGGGCCGGAATCGAGGCGCAGTACGACTTCGTCCGCGCCCGGTTCGACGACGGCAGCTTCGTGCCGCGCATCCCGCCGCACCGGCTCGGCGGCGGCGCCTTCGTGCGGGCCAATGGCTGGTTCGCGCGGATCAACCTGCTCCACGCCTTCGACCACACCGAGATCGCCCCGTTCGAGACGACGACGCCGGGCTGGAACGATCTCCGCGCCGAACTCGCCTACACCCAGGCGCTCGACCCCGCGGTCTACGGCGCCACGGAGGTGACGCTCGGGCTCCAGGGCCGCAACCTGCTCGACGACGACATCCGCAACTCGGCCTCGTTCAAGAAGGACGAGATCCTGCTGCCGGGCCGCAACCTCCGCCTGTTCCTGACGGCACGGTTCTGAGGCGCCCCTCGCGCCCGAGCCTACTTGCCGCGGGCCGGCTTGCCTGCCGGTCGCTCGGGCGGCGTGACGGCGCCCGCCACCGTCCAGTGGCACACCGCCGTGCCCTTGAGGGTGAGGCAATCGTAGGCGCGGCCGTTGAGGGCGACATGGTCGGCGAGCCCCGTGACCGTGGCGCGGTCCACCGCGCTGCAGCCGAGATCGGATTTCGGATCGCTCGCGACCGCGAGTGCGGCGGCGCGGTCCTCGCCCGCGCTGCGCAGGAGTCCGCGCAGGTTGGCCAGCGAGGTGCAGCCGACCACGGAAGCGGGCCGGGCCGCGGCCTTCTGATCGCCCGCCCGCGCCCCCGTCCCCTGCCCGGTCCCCTGCGCGGCGGCGCCGGGCGCGGACAGCACGAGGGTGACGGCGGCCAGGGCCGCCGGGGCGAGGGCTCGGAGGGCGACGTGCGGCAGGCGGGACATGGATCGATCTCGGACGGTGGAGCCTCGTCGCGGACGGCGATGGCCGTTTTCGGGACGAGACGCCGAGGTTCGGCATACCATGCCCGACGCCCCGGACCGAGCCTTGCACGCAAGGGGCGACACCTCACGATCCCGCGCGCGCCTGCTGCGCCCGCAGCTTGGCGTAGCGCTTGAGAACCCGGTCGCGGCGCAGCCGGGTCAGCCGGTCGATCCAGAAAATGCCAGCGAGTTGGTCGATCTCGTGCTGCAGGCAGGCGGCGCGCAGGCCCTCGGCCTCCTCCTCGTGCTCGGCGCCGTCGAGATCGCGGTAGCGCACCCGGATCCGGGCCGGCCGTTCCACCGGCTCGACCACGCCCGGCATCGAGACGCTTCCCTCCGGATGCGCGGCCCGCTCGGGCGAGGCCCAGGCGACGACGGGATCGACGTAGACCGCGTGCGGCTCGTCCGGCTGAAGCCGGATCACCACCACCCGCTCCGGGCGCCCGATATGGATCGCGGTCAACCCCATCGCCGAGACGGCGCCGAGGGTGTCGAGCACGTCCGCCGCGAGCGCGCGCAAGGCCTCCCCGGCCGCGGCGGCGGGTTCAGCCGCCCGGTGCAGACGCGCATCGGGATAGAGGATCAGCGGGCGGACGGGCATGCAAGCAGGTTCCGGGGACTGGCAACAAGGCGGCGGCGGGACCGATCCGCGCCCGCCGCCTTGAGATGCAGCCTTGAGATCGAGTCAAGCCGGGAACCTCCCGGCTCGGCGTGTCGTCGAGGATCGCCGCGCCGCGGCGTATGGGGTGAGCGGAGGGCAAGCCCGGACGAAGACGGATCATCGACACGACGGGCTCGCTCCCATGAATGTATTGGGAGGAACAGGACCCGGATTTCGCTCCGGGGATTCCGCCCACATCCCAATCCGCAACGCCACCAATCGAAGGACGATGTCGGCCTTCGGAGGCGCCCGGACGCGAAGATTGATGTTCGGCGAATTGCGCCTTCTCCTCATCCGGAAAGTCCAGACGCGATGGATCTGCCGATGGCAAGATACTGGAACCGCTCCGGGGACGATGCATTGTCGTCTTAACCAACAAAGGAGCGATCCCTCATGAAGACCATGACGACCCTGCTCGCCGGCACAATCGTCGCGGCGACCATGATCGCCGCGGTGCCGGCCTCCGCGCAGTCGATCACCATTGGTCCGGACGGACGGCCGGGGCTCGATCTCCGGTCCCGGGCGCAGCGCGATCGCGACGACAGCCGCGAGATGCGCAGGCGCGACCGCGACGGGTATTACCGCGAGCAGCGCTTCCGGGATCGCGACCGGTACGAGCGCCGTGGTTACGACCGTCGCGGCTACGATTACTGATCGGGGGCGAGCCCCTCAGCTTCAGGAGTCCTGCCTCGATCGACCGCGGTCGGGGTGGGGTCACTCTGATGAGACGACGGAATGGGGCCGGGCGACCGGCCCTTTTTCGTGCCCGAGAACACGCCCATCTCCTCCCCGCCCCCCGACATCACTTCATGCCGGCCGCGCGTCTTCGGGATGCGGCGACAATGACCGTACGGATCGACGGCTCGAATCAGCAGCAGCGATCGCTTGCGGCAATCCTCCCAACAAATGTTGTCGTCACGACAATGTTACGCGGAGGCAAATCGGTCACGTCCGGTGCCAGACCAGCGTACTTGTCCCGAATGGCTAAGTTTTTGCCTCGAATGTCCGCTTTGCGTGAAGAGCAGTGCTTGGCGGAAACCTTTGCGCCGCTTGCACCGCTACCGCATCGAATCTAACCATTGCGGCACCGTCGATCGGTGGCTGCCTTTGGCAAGGCCTTCGATGCCCCCGGAAGGGACGCGGCGCCGGCTTTTTTCCTCGCTCGCTTCGACGAACGGGACGGCCTTTTCGGCCGAGGACGGGACGCATTTCATACGGGGTGCCGCGGTGAGCGGAGGAGGAACCCGGATGCAGACTGGTACCGTGAAATGGTTCGATGAGATCAAGGGTTACGGGTTCATCCAGCCCGATACCGGGGGCAAGGACGTGTTCGTGCATATCTCTGCGGTCCAGCAGGCGGGTTTGCGCGGCTTGGTCGAGGGGCAGAAGGTCAGCTTCGACGTCGAGAACGACCGCCGCAGCGGCAAACCGGCCGCGGTCAACCTGCAGGTCAGCTGAGGCTGGACCCTTGGAGTTCCTGCCCTAAAACCTGATCCCATACCGCAACAGGTCCGAAAATGTTACTGGAGTCGCCCCGAACAGGGGCGACATCTGTTGCGTGTTGCGGCGCACTCGTGCATCGACTGCGCCGGTCTATAAGTGGCTCGATCCGAGTCCAGGCTGCCCGGACTGTGACTGATCCGGCATCCGGCCGTTTCAATGCATGAGAAAGGTCATATGAGCGCATTCGACTTCAGGAATTTCGAAGACCGCCGTCAGAACTCCCAGGCCGCTAAGGCGGCATTGCTCGAGAAGTTCAAGGCCCGGACACCGCTCGACGATCCGGAGATGCGTGCGAAGGCCCAGGCGCGTGCCGAGGTCGCCCGCGCCCGTGACGAGCGCGCCCGCGAGCGCGAGCGCATCCGCATCGAGACCGAGCGGAAGACGGCGGAGGAGAAGCGCCTGCGTGAGGAAGCCGAGCTCGCCGCTCAGCTCGCCCGCGAGGCCGCCGAGGCCGCCGCACTTGCCGAGCGCAAGGCTGCCGAAGCCGCGGAGAAGAAGGCGGCCCGCGACGCGCGCTATGCCGCCCGCAAGGCCAACGTCAAGATTCGTCGCTGAGCCTCCCGCGGACGCCCCCGGACCTCCGGGAGCGCCGCAAAGCCGATCCGCCAAACCGATCGGCCGTTTTCGACACGACCACGCGCGCCGGACGCTTCGAGCCCGGCGCGTTTTCTTTTGCCCCTCCGCCTCGTCATGACGCGATGCGAGACCGCTCGACGGCACCCGGCCGGACGACCGGCGGCATTCTCTGTGGGCAGACGACGCAGTTGGTGGCTGCAATCGACCGACAAGGCTTGGCAAGCCTGTTTCCCACGACGTTAGAGTGCCGCACACAGAGCCCGGTCGCGGACCGTTCTCGCCCCGGCGACGAAGGTGGGGCGGACGGTTTGCGAGAGGCGATTCGATGGCCGCAGATGCGCGCGGCAGCGAGCGCCGGGGCCGAACAGGGAGGGCCGAGCATTGCGTGTCCTGGGCAACCACTTCGGTCTGCCGGCCCGGCGCGGTCTGACCGCGGCCGGCCTGCTTCTCGGCACGCTTCTCGGCATCGGCATGGGAACCGGCCTCGGGCCGTCGCCCGCCGCCGCGCAGAGCGAGCCGCCGATCCGCAGCGCGGAGGACGCGTTCTGCCGCAGCGAGGCGCGGGCGCAGGTCTTCTCCGCCCCGGACCCGCTCAATCTCGGCCTGCGCGAGATCGGCCGCCGCATCTGGGCGAGCTGCATGGACCGGACCCAGCGCAAGGCCCATCCGCACAAGGGACAGAAACCGCGCAAGCGCCGCCATCGCTGAGCGCAAACTTCCCTCGCACGCGAGCGGGGCCGTCCCCACATCCTGCCGGAGACAAAGCAGGAGACGCGTGATGGGCTTACTCGACGGGCTGCTCGGGCACGGCAGCGACCTCTCCGCGGACGAGGTGGACCGGCAGCTCGCCGGGGTGCTGGCGCCGGGCGAGAGCGTGCGCGTCGCCTTCAAGGTGATCCGCGACCTGATGGTCTTCACCGACCGCCGCCTGATCCTGGTCGATCGCCAGGGCATGACCGGCCGCAAGGTCGAGTACCTGACCGTGCCCTACCGCGCGATCACCTCGTTCTCGGTGGAGACCGCGGGCAGCTTCGACATGGATTCGGAGTTGAAGATCTGGGTCTCGGGGCGGCTCGACCCGATCCAGCGCACGCTCAAGCGCGGCGCCGACATTTTGGGGATTCAGCAGGCCATCGCCGGCTCCCTGAAATAGGCCTCCGCCATGACTTCGAGGAAGGATGGGTCCGAGCCGGGCTTCACGGTCCGGCGCCTCGGCCCCGGCGATATCCCGTCGATGCGCGCCCTCAACGCCCTGTTCGGACGCGCCTTCGCCGAGCCCGACACCTACGGCGCCACGCCGCCGGACGACGCCTACCTCGCGGACCTGCTGGCCAAGGCGCATGTCGCGGTGTTGGTGGCGGAGCGCGACGGCACCGTTCTGGGTGGCCTCGTCGCCTACGAACTCGACAAGTTCGAGCGGGCACGGCGCGAGATCTACCTCTACGATCTCGCCGTCGAGGCCGAGCACCGCCGCCGCGGCATCGCCACGGCGCTGATCCGGCAGCTTCAGGCCCATGCCGCGCGCCGGGGCGCCTGGGTCGTCTTCGTCCAGGGTGATCCCGGCGACGGTCCAGCGCTCGCGCTCTACGACCGGCTCGGCACCCGCGAGGAAGTCCTGCATTTCGACCTGCCCGTCGGCCCCCTGCCCTTGCCATAAGGAACGAATCCCTCTAAAGGCCCGGCCTTCGCGTTCGCTCCGGCCGGGGGCTGAACGGACGGTGCCGTTTACGGCACAGGGTGTTCTTCCGAGAAATCCCGTCGTCCGGTGTCTCCGCCTTCGATCAACCGCTCGGGCCATCATCACGGCTCGAAGGGCTTGGCGCCGAGAGAATGCGGGATGAACCGGCCCGACAACCCGCGACGCGCGGGCGGGCTTCCTTATGGCAAGGAAAGGCCCAAGAATGCCTCTCTACGAGCACGTCTTCCTGGCGCGCCAGGACGTGACGGCCCAGCAGGTCGAGACCATGGTCGAGACCTACAAGGGCGTCATCGAGACGGGTGGCGGCACGATCGAGAAGATCGAGTCCTGGGGCGTCAAGTCCCTCGCCTACCGTATCAAGAAGAACCGCAAGGCGCATTTCACGCTCCTCAACATCTCCGCCCCCCCGGCCGCCCTGGCCGAGATGGAGCGCCAGATGCAGATCTCCGAGGACGTGCTGCGCTTCATGACCGTCCGCGTCGAGCAGCTGGAGGCCGAACCTTCCGCGATGATGCAGAAGCGCGACCGCGACGACCGGAAGGACCGCGACCGCGGTGACCGTCCGCGCCGCCGCGACGACGACTTCGGTGGCGGCGACCGTGGTGATCGCGGCGACCGTCCCGAGCGCAACTTCGGCGGGGAGAACTGATCATGGCATTCGGTGCTGGTGGTGGCGGCGGTGGCCGTCGTCCGTTCTTCCGTCGTCGCAAGAGCTGCCCGTTCTCGGGCGAGAACGCTCCCAAGATCGACTACAAGGACGTGAAGCTGCTCTCCCGCTACGTCTCTGAGCGCGGCAAGATCGTTCCCTCGCGCATCACGGCGGTTTCGGCCAAGAAGCAGCGCGAGCTTGCCCAGGCGATCAAGCGCTCGCGCTTCCTCGGCCTGCTGCCCTACGTCATCAAGTAGGGTTTTCTGCCGGCCCTCACGGGGGCCGGCCATCACCGTGAGGGCGGCCTTTCCGAAAAGGGGGCGTCCGATCGTTGGGGCCTCGTTTCTTAGCCCCTAACCCTGCCCATCACGGGACAGCGGGACAGCGGACCTTATGACCAAGGACATTCCCGTCGGCGCCGGTGCCGGCCTCGTGGCGGCGCTGCTGTTCGGCGTGCTGCTCAAGGCCACGACGCTCTCGATCCTTCTCTACCTGCTCGCCCCGCTGCCGATCCTCATCGTCGGCCTGGGCTGGAGCCATCGTGCGGCGCTCGCCGCCGTCGTTGCGGGTGGGTTGGCGCTCGCGCTCTTCATCTCGCCCTATCTCGGCCTTGCCTTCGCGGCCTACCTCGCCATCCCCGCGTGGTGGCTCGCCTATCTCGCCCTGCTCGGCCGGCCGAACGCGGACGGCACGATCGAGTGGTATCCCACCGGGCGCCTGCTCGCCTGGGTCGCCGGCACCGCAGCGCTCGCCTTCATCGCCATCGCCGTCATCGCCTCGCCCGACTACGACACCTTTCGCACGCAGCTCACCACGATGAGCCGCCGGATCGTGCAGGTTCAGGTGCAGCGCGGCCGGATTCCCGCCCCTCCCCCGAGCGGCACCGCGAACGAGACCCCGGCCGGGAACGCCGAGCCCGCCGACGCGTCGCCGCAGGCTGGTGCGCCGACCGACGAGCCGCAGAAGGCCGACGACCTCGCCAGCGAGGTCGCCGACGCGCTGGCGACTGTCGCGCCCGCGATCGCCGCCCAGGGTCTCACGATCCTGTTCACCTTCTACCTCTGGGCCGCCGCCCGCATCGTGCAGATCTCGGGGCGCCTGCTCCGGCCCTGGCCCGACCTCCCGTCCACGATGATGCCGCGGTCCACGCTGCTGGTCTTCGCCGCCGCCCTGACGCTGGCGATGGTGCCCGGCTATCCCGGCGCGCTCGGCATCGCCCTGATCGGCGCGTTCAGTGCGGCCTTCGCGCTCCAGGGGCTCGCCGCCTTCCATGACCGCAGCCGCGGCCGGCCGGGGCGCTTCGCCCTGCTCGCCGGCCTCTACGTGCTGCTGTTCCTCACCCAGGGCGTGGCCATGCTCGCCCTGATCCTGTTCGGCATTGCCGATACCGCCCTCGACCGGCGCCGCCCGAAAGCTCGCGGCGACGCCTGATCGTACCCGCTTCCAAGCAACCTCAAGGAGAAGCCCCATGGAAGTCATCCTGCTCGAACGCGTCGCCAAGCTCGGCCAGATGGGCGAGACCGTGAACGTGCGTCCCGGCTACGCCCGCAACTTCCTGCTCGCCCGCGGCAAGGCCCTGCGCGCCACCGAGAACAACAAGAAGCATTTCGAGGCCCAGCGCGCCCAGCTCGAAGCCCGCAACCTCGAGCGCCGCAACGAGGCCCAGACGGTGGCCGAGAAGCTCGACGGCCAGAGCTTCGTGCTGATCCGCCAGTCCGGCGAGACCGGCGTGCTCTACGGCTCGGTCTCGACCCGCGACCTCGCCGAGGTCGTCACCAAGGAGGGATTCAGCGTCGAGCGCGGCCAGTTCGTGCTCAACCAGCCGATCAAGACGCTGGGCCTGCACACCGTGCCGGTGACGCTCCACCCCGAGGTCGAGGTGAAGGTGACCGTCAACATCGCCCGTTCGCCGGAAGAGGCCGAGCGTCAGGCCCGCGGCGAGTCGGTGACCGAGCGCGAGCAGTTCAACCTCGACGACCTCGGCCTCGAAGTCGGCCAGGCGCTCGCCGATGCCGGCGAGGGCGCCGACGACCGCGGCTAAGTCCGGGATTGCGAAGGGATCATCCCTTCGCCGGGGGATCGGGGCAGCGCCCCGATCTCTTCCAAGGCTCCGCCCTGGACCCGCGAAAGGGCTTGCCCTTTCGAACCCCCTGACAGCCGCATAAGCGGTGGAGAACGGGGATGCGCCGGCCTCCGGCGTTGACTTGTTCTCAATTCGTTCCAGCATGACGCCCGCGATTCCCGTTGCCGGGAGCCGCGGGCGTCTCGCGTTTCGGCACCCGTGGCATGAGCGTCGCAGCCGCCTCCGGTGAGGTCGGCTAAGGAAGGCTTCACCATCCCGAGGCAAGGTCCGGCGGGCATGAAACGGGGCGGCCAGCCCGCCCGCATCGGAGCGACGGACAAGCGCCATGGCCCTGCCCAACGCCCTCACGGCCAATCTCGAGACGGTGCAGCCCGAATACCGGGTGCCGCCGCACAACATCGACGCGGAGCAGGCCCTGCTCGGCGCGATCATGGTCAACAACGACGCCTATTACCGTGTCTCGGACTTCCTGCTGCCCGAGCACTTCATGGAGGCGGTGCACCGCCAGATCTTCGAGGTCTCGGTCTCGCTGATCAAGGCGGGCAAGCTCGCCACGCCGATCACGCTCAAGACCTATCTCGGCGACATCGACCTCGGCGGCGTCACGCCGATGCAGTACCTCGCGCGGCTGGCGGCCGAGGCGACCACCGTCATCAATGCGGGCGAGTACGGCCGCACCATCTACGATCTGGCCATCCGCCGCCGCCTCATCACCATCGGCGAGGATCTGGTCAACGGCGCCTACGAGGCCCCCGTCGAGTCCAGGCCCCGCGACCAGATCGAGGCGACCGAGCGCCGGCTCTACGAACTTGCCGAATCCGGCAAGTACGACGGCGGCTTCCAGAAATTCTCCGACGCGCTGACCGCGGCCATCGACATGGCGGCCAAAGCCTACCAGCGCGACGGCAAGCTCTCGGGCATCTCCACGGGGCTCACCGACCTCGACGCCAAGATGGGCGGGCTGCAGCCGTCAGACCTCATCATCCTCGCGGGGCGCCCGGCCATGGGCAAGACCTCGCTCGTGACCAACATCGCCTTCAACATCGCCAAGGCCTATCGCGGCGAGAAGCAGCCCGACGGCACCATGCAGACCGTCAACGGCGGCATCGTCGGCTTCTTCTCGCTCGAAATGTCGGCCGAGCAATTGGCGACCCGTATCATCGCCGAGCAGTCCGGGGTGCCGTCCTACAAGATCCGCCGCGGCGACATTCGCCCGGAGGACTTCTACAAGATCACCGACGCCGCCCGGGACATGCAGACGATCCCGTTCTACATCGACCAGACCGGCGGCATCTCGATCGCCCAGCTCGCCGCCCGCGCGCGCCGCCTCAAGCGCCAGAAGGGCCTCGACCTCCTCATCATCGACTATCTCCAGCTCCTCTCCGGCTCCGGCAAGAAGAGCGACAACCGCGTGCAGGAGATGACCGAGATCACCACCGGCATGAAGGCGCTGGCCAAGGAGCTGGCGGTGCCGATCATCGGCCTGTCGCAGCTCTCGCGTCAGGTCGAGAACCGCGACGACAAGCGGCCCCAGCTCTCCGACCTGCGCGAATCCGGCTCGATCGAGCAGGACGCCGACGTGGTGATGTTCGTGTTCCGCGAGGAATATTACGTCGGCAACAAGAAGCCGCGCGAGGGCACGGAGGAGTTCTTCGCCTGGGAAGCGGAGATGCAGCGCGTCCACGGCAAGGCCGAAGTCATCCTGGGCAAGCAGCGCCACGGCCCGACCGGCACGGTGGAGCTGCAGTTCGACGCCAACATCACCCGGTTCTCGAACCTGGCGCAGAGCGACCGGATGCCGGAGCAGATGTGATATCGGTGGCCGGATCGACGGTCCGGTCCCGTCTCCGCCGGGGCGTTCCCCGCAGGAGTCTGTCATAGCGCCCCTAGAATCCCTCCCGGAAAACCCGACCACGGGCGATCCATTCCCGAGCGGCCACGGCGCCCGCCTGACGGTCGATCTCTCGGCCGTGGTGGCGAACTGGCGGACGCTTGCGGCCTGCGCGCCGCGGGCCGAGTGCGGTGCCGTGGTGAAGGCGGATGCCTATGGCTGCGGGCTCTCGGCGGTCGCACCCGCCCTGTGGCGGGCGGGCTGCCGGACGTTCTTCGTGGCGCATCTCTCCGAGGGGATCGCCGCCCGCGCCGCGCTGCCGGACGCCGCGGTCTACGTGCTCAACGGTCTGCCGCCCGGCAGCGCGGAGAGGTTCTGCGCCCACCGCCTGCGCCCGGTCCTGGGAGACGCGCAAGAACTCGCCGAGTGGGCCGAGGCCACGCAGGGCGTGCGGCCGGCCGCGCTCCATATCGATACCGGCATGAACCGGCTCGGCCTCTCCGTACCGGAAGCCCTGGCGCTAGCCGGCGAGCCCGTGATCGCGCGGGCCGGCATCGACCTCGTGATGAGCCATCTCGTCAGCGCGGAACTGCCCGGCGATCCGCTCAACGTGCGCCAAGCCGCCGATTTCGCCCGTGTGCGGGCGGCCCTTCCGCAGATGCGCGCCTCGCTCGCCAATTCCTCGGGCACCTGCCTCGCGCACGACGCCCGCCACGACCTGCTGCGGCCGGGCTATTCGCTCTTCGGCGGCAATCCGGAGCCGGGCCAACCCAATCCGATGCGGCCGGTGGTGCGGCTGGAGGCGACGATCCTGCAGGTCCGCGACGTCGAGGCCGGCGCGACCTGCGGCTACAACGGCCGCTGGCAGGCCCCTGCCCCGCGCCGGCTGGCCACACTCTCGCTCGGCTATGCCGACGGTTATCCCCGCTCGGCCAGCAATCGCGGCCACGCGCTGGTCGGCGGCGTGCCCTGTCCGATCGTCGGCCTGATCTCGATGGACCTCATCATCCTCGACGTCACCGACGCATCGCAGGCCCGGCGCGGCGGCAAAGCCACGCTGATCGGCGATAGGCTCGACATCGACACGGTGGGCCACGCCGCCGGCACCATCGGCTACGAGATCCTGACGGGTCTGGGTTCCCGTTATGTTCGCTCTTATGTAGAGTGACGAACAGCCGTCCCGCCGGTCTCCTTCACAGACACCCCCTCCCCGAATGGCCAAGATCCAACAGACTTTCGTCTGCCAGTCCTGCGGGGCGGTCTACAACCGCTGGCGCGGGCGCTGCGAGGCCTGCAACGGCTGGAACACGATCCAGGAGGAGGTCGCCTCCACCGGCCCCCAATCCGGCCCGGCGGCGACCCGGCCCTCGCGGGCGCGGGGCCGCGTTTTCCCCCTCGAAGGTCTGACCGGCGAGGCCAAGGAGGCGCCGCGCACGCCGTCCGGCATCAACGAGCTCGACCGCGTCACCGGCGGCGGCTTCGTGCGCGGCTCGGTGATCCTGCTCGGCGGCGATCCCGGCATCGGCAAGTCGACGCTGCTGATGCAGGCCTCCGCCGCCATGGCCAAGAGCGGGGAACGCGTCGCCTACATCTCCGGCGAGGAGGCGGTGGGGCAGGTGCGCCTGCGCGCCGAGCGCCTCGGGCTGGCGGGGCACCCGGTGGAGTTGGCCGCGCAAACGAATGTCGAGGACATCGTCGAGACGCTGTCGCAGGGCCACCCGCCGGCACTCGTCATCATCGACTCGATCCAGACCATGTGGACCGAGACGGTGGAATCGGCGCCCGGTACTGTCACCCAGGTGCGCTCCTCCGCCCAGGCGTTGATCCGATTCGCCAAGACCACGGGCACGGCCGTCATCCTCGTCGGCCACGTCACCAAGGACGGGCAGATCGCGGGGCCGCGCGTGGTCGAGCACATGGTCGATGCGGTGGCCTCGTTCGAGGGCGACCAGGGCCACCATTTCCGCATCCTGCGCGCCGTGAAGAACCGCTTCGGGCCGACCGACGAGATCGGCGTGTTCGAGATGACCGATGCCGGGCTCGCCGAGGTGCTCAACCCCTCCGCCCTGTTCCTGGCCGGGCGCGACCACGCAGCACCCGGCACCGCCGTCTTTGCCGGAATGGAGGGCACGCGCCCGCTGCTGGTCGAGATCCAGGCGCTCGTCGCCCCCTCCTCGCTCGGCATGCCGCGCCGCGCCGTGGTCGGCTGGGATCCCAACCGCCTGTCGATGGTGCTCGCCGTGCTGGAGGCCCATGGCGGCATCCGGCTCGGGGGGCACGATGTCTACCTCAACGTCGCCGGGGGCCTGCGCATCACCGAGCCGGCCGCGGATCTCGCGGTGGCCGCCGCGCTCGTCTCCTCGCTCTCGGGCGCGGCTTTGCCCTCCGACTCGGTCTATTTCGGCGAACTCGGCCTGTCGGGGGCGGTGCGGCCGGTCTCGCAGGCGCCGGCCCGGCTGAAGGAGGCGCTGAAGCTCGGCTTCGGCAAGGCGATCACCCCGCAAGGGCGCGGCGAGGCCGGAGACCGGGCGCTGCCGACGGACGCGCTGCGCCACATCGCCGACCTCGTGGCCGGCATCGCCTCGGGCGCGCCGCGCAAGGGCGGGGGTCGGCCCCGGGCGGTACGGTTCGAGGAGGAGATGTAGCGCGGGCCTGACCGGATCAGAGGGCGCCCTATTCGGGCGCGGGCCGTGCGGCGAGATGCGGCCGCAGGATCGTCAACATCCGCTCGGCCGAGGTGCCGGGCGGGAAGAATCCGAGATAGGCGCCCGACCGATCCATCAGGTAGACGAAGGCGGAATGCTCGATGGCGCGGCCGCCGTCAGAGCCTGCAATCCGCGCGTAATAGACCTTGTAGGCCTCGGCGGCCCGGCGAACCGCCGCCTCGCTGCCGGTCAGGCCGACCAGACGCGGGTGGAAGTTCGGCACGTAGTCCGCCAGCAGCGCGGCGGTATCGTGCTCGGGGTCGAGCGTGATGAAGAGCGGCTGGACGGCGTCGCCGGCCTCGCCCAACAGCGTCAGCGCCCGGCCGATCTCCATCAAGTCCGTGGGGCAGACATCCGGGCAGGCGGTGAAGCCGAAATAGACGAGAAGGAGCCGGCCGTGGAAATCGGCCTCCGTCCGGGGCCGCCCCGCCTGATCGATCAGCGCGAACGGACCGCCGACCGGCTCGCGGTTCCACATCAGCACGTCCATCAGCTCGGCGGCCGAGCGGCGTGGCGGGGTCTCGCCGCGCGCAGGGTCGAAGGCCGCGAGCAGGCAGAGCAGCAGTCCGGCCGCGAGCGTCCGATTACGCACTGAAGACGAGCCGGCTGCCGGTCGTCGGGACGATGACGTTGTCCGGCATCTGCGCCTGCGCCTCGAGGGCGAAGTTCAGGCCGCTGCAATGCATCGGCACGACGACGTCGGGTTGGAGCTTTTTGATCTCGGCCACGACCTGGGTCAGGTAGTCCTTCGGCGCGGGTCCGAGATGGAAACCGCCGACGATGGCGTGGACGCGTTCGATGCCCGACACCTCCTGCGCCTGCCGCACTGAGTTGACGATGCCGACATGGCCGCAGGACGAGATCACCACGAGGCCCTTGCCCTTCACGTTGAAGCAGGTGGCGTGCTCGTGGACGTGCTCGTCGGGGATGATCTTTCCCTGGAGTTCGGCGGGCGAATAGTGGCTGGCATCGCAGCCCAGCCCGTCGGTGATGCCGCGCTCGACGAAGGTGTTGGGCAGGATGCGCTCGATGGAGGCGCGCTTGATCTGCCCGGTGGTGAAGGCGTGGCCGGCGACCACGGTGGGCGTCTCGCACAGCACGGTCGAGATCTTCTGCGCCGTCAGCTCGCGCCGGTCGAGCTGGCCGAAATCGGTGAACTGGCCGGGGACGCCGCTCGGGCTGTGGCGGTGGCAGAAATTGTCCTCGCCGCCGGCATAGAGCTTCAGGTCGGGCGCGAGCGCGCTCCGGTACTTGTCGAGGAACCCGGTCAGGCCGCCGTAATGGTCGTGATGGCCGTGGCTGACGATCAGCGCATCGATCTTGGTAGGGTCGACCTTCAGGATCTCGATGTTGTTGAGCAGGGCCTCGGGGCTGTAGCCGAAATCGAGCAGGATCGTGCGCGCCTCCTCCGCCCGCCAGGATTCGGCGAAGAGGGACAGGCCCCACTGATTGTGCAGCACCTTGCGGTAATCGCTGCCGCGCCCGTTGCCCGGCGGCTGATGCAGCACGCCCTGCACGGTCGCGGGCTTCAGAAACTGGTCGTGGGCCGAATCGATCAGGACGCGCAGGGACAACCGGTCGACCGTCGGCACCGCGATCGGCGCGGCATTCGCGATCTCGATACAGGAGAACCCGGCGGCGGCACCGGCCGCGAAGACTGCCGATCCCCGGAGGAAACCGCGCCTGTCGATCGTCCCGGCCATCCCGCGCACCCCGTCCGTATATTGAATACCCCGGTTATAGCCGAGATCGCTCGGAAGATGTTTTCCTCTTTCGGAGCAGTCGCGAAACATTCCGCGCGCGCCACTGCGGCCGCGAGGGATTTCGCTCTCGTCGCCGACCTCCGTGGCGGATCGGATCGGCGTCGGGACGCTCGATCCCGGAAGAAGCTTGCCCCTCTGCCGCGTCGGACATGCGGCAATGTCGGCGGCGCTCGTACGGAGCGCGGCCCGAAGGTGACGGCCGAGGTTCGCCGGGGTATATGGTTAAAGACCAGAGCGGACGCGCGGCCCGGGGGAGCCGTCGTCGTCCGGGCAAGGCTGCCCCGTCCCGCCCCAGCGAACCATATCCTGCGATGCCGTTTTCCGTCCTCGACCTCGTGGTGCTCGGCATCGTGCTCGTCTCGGCGCTGCTCGCCGCCGTGCGCGGCGTGACCCGCGAGGTGCTCGCGATCATCGCCTGGGTGGCCGCCGCCGCGGTGGCGTGGTCGCTCCACCCGCTGCTCCTGCCCACCGTCAAACAGCACATCTCCAGCGACACGGTCGCGCTCGTCGCCTCCATCGCCTCGATCTTCCTCGCCACCCTGATCGTGGTCTCGCTGGTGACGGTGAAGATCTCCGACCTCGTGCTCGATTCGCGCATCGGCGCCGTCGACCGCTCGCTCGGCTTCCTGTTCGGGGCGGGCCGCGGCTTCCTGATCTGCGTGATCGGCTGGGTGTTCCTGGCTTGGCTCGTCCAGGGCAAGGTTCCGGATTGGGCGGCCCAGGCCAAGAGCCGGTCGCTGCTCGAAAGCTCGGGCGAGGCGCTGGTGGCGCAGTTGCCCGACAATCCGGAGGGCTTCCTCAAGCAGTTCCGCAAGCCGAAGGGCGACGGGCCGGAGGAGCCGCCGCCGGAGACCGATCTCCCCGCCCAGCGCCGCAGCGAGGCCGGGTCCGAGCCGAAGCGCTGAGGAAAACCGCGCCTCGAATCCGAAATCTGCGTTTCACCAGCGATCAGAGCCGGCGCTGAAGCGGCTTCGCGGCGCGCGGAGCGGGCTTTTCAGGGTGTAACCCCGGAAAGCATCGAGCGGAGCGATAAGCCCAGGGAGCCGAGAGTTTCCGCAGTGGCGGGCGTCGGCGACTGAGGCCAGCAACAGAATCAGGGCGATCGCTGTCGAGCGATTGTCCTGCGCCAGCAACGCAGCCGCGTTGCGCGCGATATGCTGGAATCGGTCTTGGTTGCGACGCGATCCGGGCCTAGGTAACGGTTTCACGACGGTCCCGGCGTAACCCCTCGCGGCAGAGGTCGCGAGCGGAAGCGTCTCCGGCCGTTTCCCGCCGTGCCGGATGCGAGGCCCGCGCCCTGCGCGCCTCCAGGATTCGAGATCGACATGTCTGTTGTCAGCGCGAGCGCCGATGTCCGCAACCTGGACATCGACGGGGATACGCTTCGCGAGGAATGCGGCGTCTTCGGCATCTACGGGCACGACGACGCCTCGGCCATCACCGCGCTCGGCCTGCACGCCTTGCAGCATCGCGGCCAGGAAGCGGCCGGCATCGTCTCCTACGACGAGGGCGTGTTCCACTCCGAACGCCGCCAGGGCCTCGTCGGCGATTCCTTCTCCGACCGCGCCACGATCGAGCGCCTCGCCGGCCGCTCGGCCATCGGCCACGTGCGCTACTCGACCACCGGCGGCACGATTCTCCGCAACGTCCAGCCGCTGTTTGCCGAACTCGCCGGCGGCGGGCTCGCCGTGGCCCATAACGGCAACCTCACCAACGCGCTGTCGATCCGCCGCGATCTCGTGCGCGACGGCGCCATCACGCAATCGACCTCGGACACCGAGGTGATCCTCCACCTGGCCGCCCGCTCGCGCAAACCGCGCATTGTCGAGCGCTTCATCGACGCGCTGCAGCAGATCCAGGGCGCCTACGCCATCGTCGCGCTCACCAACAAGAAGCTGATCGGCGCCCGTGACCCGCTGGGCATCCGCCCGCTGGTGCTCGGCGAACTCGACGGCCGCTACATCCTCGCCTCCGAATCCTGCGCGCTCGACATCATCGGCGCCCGCTTCATCCGCGACGTCGAGAACGGCGAGGTGGTGGTGATCTCGGAGGACGGCGTCGAGTCGATCCGCTTTGCCGAGAAGCAGCCGATGCGCCCCTGCATCTTCGAGTACATCTACTTCGCCCGCCCCGACTCGGTGGTGAACGGCAAGAGCGTCTACGGCGTGCGCAAGGCCATCGGCCAGGAACTCGCCCGCGAGGCAGCCCCCGAGGCCGACGTGGTGATCCCGGTGCCGGATTCCGGCGTGCCGGCGGCTCTGGGCTTCGCGCAGGAGGCCGGCCTGCCCTTCGAGATGGGCATCATCCGCAACCACTATGTCGGGCGCACCTTCATCCAGCCGACCCAGACCGTGCGCGAACTCGGCGTGCGGATGAAGCATTCGGCCAACCGCGCCGCGGTCGAGGGCAAGCGCATCGTGCTCGTCGACGACAGCCTCGTGCGCGGCACCACCTCCGTGAAGATCGTGCGGATGATGCGGGACGCCGGCGCCCGCGAGGTGCATTTCCGCATCGCCTCGCCGCCGATCACGTACCCTGACTTCTACGGCATCGACACGCCCGAGCGCGAGAAGCTCTTGGCCGCCACCCACGATCTCGAAGGGATGCGCCAATACATCGGCGCGGATTCCCTGGCCTTCCTGTCGATCCCCGGCCTCTACCGGGCGATGGGCGAGACCGAGCGGAACGCCGCCTGCCCGCAATACACCGACCACTGCTTCACCGGTGACTACCCGACCGGGCTGACGGATCTGGCGATTGCCGGGCCCAAGCGCTTCGCGATGCTGGCCGAGGCGGACTGAAGCCGATGGCCGACAGAATTCTCGACGGCCGCGTTGCCGTCGTCACCGGCGCCTCGCGCGGCATCGGCCGGGCCGCGGCGCTCGCCCTGGCGGGGGCGGGGGCCCACGTCGTCGCGGTCGCCCGCACGCAGGGGGGGCTGGAGGAACTCGACGACGCGATCCGCTCCGCCGGCGGCAACGCGACGCTGGTGCCGCTCGACCTCACCGATTTCGACGCCATCGACCGCCTGGGTGCGGCGCTCAACGAGCGCTGGGGCCGGCTCGACATCGTGGTCGGCAATGCCGGCATCCTCGGCAACCTGATGCCGGTGAGCCACGTCACGCCCAAGGTCTGGGATGGGGTGATGGCGATCAACGTCACCGCCAACTGGCGCCTGATCCGCTCGTTCGACCCGCTCTTGCAGCGCTCGGACGCGGGGAGGGCGGTCTTCGTCTCCTCGGGCGCGGCCGCGAAATGCCGGGCCTATTGGGGGCCCTACTCCGTCTCGAAGGCGGCGCTGGAGGCGATGGTGCGCACCTATGCCGCCGAGAACGAGCGCACGCGGGTGCGCGCCATGCTGCTCAATCCGGGTCCGCTGCGCACGAGCATGCGCGCGGCGGCGATGCCGGGCGAGGATCCGGCGACGCTGAAGACCCCGGAGGAACTGGCCCCGCATTTCGTGCGCCTCGCCTCCCCCGAATGGAACGAGACGGGCAAGCTCTACGATTTCCCCAGCGACCGGGTTCTCGCCTTCTCCGGACCCCAGTAACGGGGTCCGGGGCCAAGGCTCCGGCGGGCTTGCGGGCAGAGCCCGCTTTCTTTGTTTTTCAGGTTTCAGCCATGATCGACGTCCGCTGCATCTGCGCCATCGGCCAGCGGGGCCAGCTCGGCCTCAACGGGCAGCTCCCCTGGGAGGGCAACACCGATCCGCTCTTCGTCGAGGACGTGACGCGCTTCTTCGCGCTCACCATGGGCCACGTGCTGATCGCCGGCCCGAAGACCGTGGCCTCCGTGCCCGAATTCGCGTTCAAGGACCGCACCATCGACGTGATCCGTTCGCACGAGGATCCGGAACAGGTGCTGGCCCGCTATCCCGGCCGCCGCATCTTCGTCGGCGGCGGCATCGCGGTCTGGAACGTGTACGCGCGATACATCCAGCACTGGGACGTCACCCGCCTGCCCTACGACGGCGAGGCCGACCGCTGGTTCGACCCCGCCTGGCTCGTCGGCGGGCCGCTGCGGCGCTGATTTCCCCCCGACCGGCCCCACCTCGCATCCCCGCTGCCGCATGGCGGTTCCGGCCGGCATTCGCTAAGGAGGCTCGGCCGACGCCGTGAGCGGCGACGGGCGAGCGCTAAGGTAGGATCGGATGAGCGGAACGGACCCGAGAGCCGGCGACAGCGCAGCCACCGCCGATTTCGGCTACGAGCGCGTGCGCCTCTCCGAGAAGCAGGCCAAGGTGGACGACGTGTTCCGCTCGGTCGCGCGCCGCTACGACCTGATGAACGACCTGATGTCGGGCGGGCTGCACCGGCTCTGGAAGTCGCACCTGATCTCGATGTTGCGCCCGTCGCGCACGCGGCCCCACCACCATCTCGATGTGGCCGGCGGCACCGGCGACATCGCCTTCCGCACCCTCGAGGCGGGCGGCCCCGAGACCCACGTCACCGTGCTCGACATCAACGAGGCGATGCTGCGGGTCGGTGCCGAGCGGGCCGGGCACAAGTACGACGGCCGCATCGATTTCGTCACCGGCAACGCCGAGACGCTGCCCCTGCCGTCGAACCATTTCGACAGCTACACCATCGCCTTCGGCATCCGGAACGTGCCGCGCATCGACGTGGCGCTGCGCGAGGCGCACCGGGTGCTCAAGCCGGGCGGGCGCTTCCTGTGCCTGGAATTCTCGCGGGTCGATCTGCCGGTGCTGGAGAAGATCTACGACGCCTACTCCTTCCACGTGATCCCGCGCATCGGCGAGCGGGTGGCGGGCGACCGCGAATCCTACCAGTACCTCGTCGAGTCGATCCGTAAGTTCCCCTCCCCCGACTCGTTCGCCCGGATGATCGAGACGGCGGGCTTTGCCCATGTCAGCCACCGCCGGCTCTCCGGCGGCATCGTCGCGATCCATTCCGGCTGGAAGATTTCTTGAGTTCGGCCGCGAAGGGTAGGCGATGATGCTCGGCGCGGTCTTCCACCTCGCCCGCGGCGCCCATGTCGGCTTCGTGCTCGCCCGCGAGGGCGGGCTGGCGCTGATCGACCCGGCGCCCTTGCCGCCGCATCTGCGGCTCGCGCTGAAGCTCGGCCGCTCGCTGGAGCGGCGCGGCATCGCGACGGCCCCCGGTGCCAGCCCGCTGGAGCGGGCGCTGACCCGGCTCGGCCCCTCCTACGTCAAGTTCGGCCAGTTCCTGGCGACGCGGCCCGACATCGTCGGCATGGCCGCGGCGCGCGATCTGGAGCGGCTTCAGGACCGGGTTCCGCCCTTCCCGCAGGGGGTGGCGCTGCGGGTGGTGGAGCAGGAGCTGGGCAAGCCGGTCCCGGTCCTGTTCACCGCCTTCAGCGAGCCGGTGGCCGCGGCGTCCATCGCCCAGGTCCACAAGGCGACGGTGCTCGACGCCGACGGCACGCAGCGTAACCTCGCGGTCAAGGTGATGCGGCCCGGCGTGCGCGAGCGGTTCGCGCGCGACATCCAGGCGATGCGGTTCATGGCCCGCATCGTCAGCGCGCTCCTGCCCGATGCCGAGCGCCTGCGCCCGCGGGAGGTGGTCGAGATCCTGGCCCGCTCCGTCACCATGGAGATGGACCTTCGCCTCGAAGCGGCGGCGATGTCGGAACTCGCGCAGAACACGGCGGGCGACACGGATTTCCGCACGCCGCGCCCCGAATGGGCCCTGACCTCGCGGGACGTGCTGACAAGCGAGTGGATCGACGGCGTACGCCTCAACGACCGCCCCGGCATCGTCGCGGCCGGCCACGACCCGAAGGCGCTCGGCCGCACGGTGATCCAGTCCTTCCTGAGGCAGGCGATCCGCGACGGGTTCTTCCACGCGGACATGCATCCGGGGAACCTGTTCGTCGATCCGCAGGGGCGGCTGGTGGCCGTCGATTTCGGCATCATGGGCCGGCTCGGCCACGCCGAGCGGCGCTTCCTCGCCGAGATTCTTCTGGGCTTCATCACCCGCGACTATCGCCGCGTCGCCCAGGTGCATTTCGAGGCCGGCTACGTGCCGCGCCACCATTCGGTGGACGATTTCGCGCAGGCCATCCGGGCGATCGGCGAGCCGATCCACCAGCGCCGGGCCGACGAGATCTCCATGGCCAAGGTGCTCACGCTGCTGTTCGACGTGACCGCCCTGTTCGACATGAGCACCCGCACCGAACTGGTCATGCTCCAAAAGACCATGGTGGTGGTGGAGGGCGTCGCCCGCTCGCTCGATCCGCAGCTCGACATGTGGACCGGCGCCGAACCGGTGGTGCGCTCGTGGATCGCCCGCCATCTCGGCCCCGTCGGCCGGATCGAGGGCGGCGCCCGCGCGGCGCTGACGCTCGCCGAGGTCGTCTCCGACATCCCCGACATCGCGCAGCGCATCCGCCGCATCATGATCCGCCTCGACGAGGAGGGATCGCAGAACATCCAAGTGATGGAGCGGATCGCCCGGCTGGAACGGAGGCGGGCGATCTGGGCGACGGTCGCGCTGTGGGGGATCGCGGTGGGGGCGCTGGTGCTGGCCTTCCAGTGAGAGGCCTTCTCACCGGCCGATTTTCTCCTGTCATGACCGAGCTGCTCGACAAGGCGATCACCGCCGCCCGGAACCTCGCGCCCGAGGTGCAGGACGCGATCGCGCGCATGGCGCGGAGCTATGCGGGCGAGGACCAGGGCGTCTACCGATTCACCTCTGAGGAAGAGGCGGAACTGGACGAGTCGGAGGCGGCCGCAGCGCGCGGTGATTTTGCGACCGACGAGGAAGTGCGCGCCATCTGGGCCAAGTACGGCTTGTTATGCCACCGCATCAAGCAGTAGCTACCGTTTCAGAACTGACTGCTTCAGCCTTACGTGACCCGCCTTCAGCGTAAAACCGTGCCGTTGCACGAAGTCGATCCGTCAGTTCATAGATGTGATCCAGACTGTCGATGCGAACTCGCTCTTCTTTGTCTCCATTGAAAAGGCCGATATATTTTATCGACCGATTGAAATGAAGCCGGGCAAGCGGCTTACGATTATTGTTGTCGATCAAAATGCCGCAATAGCTTCTCTGATCGCGCATAATCACACGATCGGCCTTGATGACCTCCCGCACAATGGCACGAACGATCATGAAACCTTCGCGTTCTTCATCGGTGGTAACGATTTCGGCATCTTCCACAACGGGCTGTGCTTCGGCAATATCCAGTGCAGCCGTGTCGGCGAGCGCATTCGAAAGGCGAGATTGCACAGAATCACGGATGATTTCGCGAAAGGCGGCCTTTACCAGCGGCGTGAGCTGCTCTCTCACCTGCGCCGTGAAGCGACCGGCCTGGACAGGTGCAACGACCATTCGAACAAATTCTTCCGAAGGCGAGTCCAATAAGCCCATGATCTCTTTTTTGATCAAAGACGTGTACTTGAGCCTGTGGGCAGATTGGAGAATAGCATCTTCGTTGAAACTACTCCGGGCAAATTTCGTCAGTTCGGCAACGGTCTGAGCGTGAATGTCCGACATCTCGAATGTAAGAAAAGGACGATCATCGAGCTTATTGGGCGCCTCTAGATCCGTATGAAAATGAAATGTGCGGCCATTTGTCAGGATTGCAAATTTGGCCGATGTCACTGAAAAATATCGATAAAGTTGCGCGAGGTGAATTTTATCTAACTTCGTCGTAATCGGCTTGCATTCTACCAGTATGCGAATATCGCCATCAAATTTGATCGCATAATCGACTTTCTCGCCCTTCTTACCAACAGCGTCGGCCGTGAACTCTGGAACGACCTCATTTGGATTGAAAACATCATAGTCGAGCGCCGCCAGAAACGGCAATACGACCGATGTTTTCACTGCCTCTTCAGTCGCCATTGCGCTGGAGTGTGACTTGATACGTTCGGCTAGCGTACGCAGCTTTTCCTCAACGCTCACATCACCCTCCCGGACTGATTCGTCGCAGGATAGTGGCATTGCAACAACCTAAAGTCGATCTATCCGCCCTCCTAGTTGCCTCATCTTGAGAGACAAATCCTGATGAAGGCCTTGCAGTCGGCAGGAGCTGCAACCTTCGTTACACTTTGACGCACAAGGCTCCATCGGAGCTTGGTGGCTCTTCGGGGACGCCCCTCCCCGCTCTTGACGCCCGCCTCACGAGTCTTCGTTCTGCGCTCATGTCCCTATCTTCTCCGGGCGCCCTCGCCGGCCGCCGCATCCTCCTGATCGTCGGCGGCGGCATCGCCGCCTACAAGGCGCTCGATCTGATCCGGCGCCTGCGCGAGCGTGGGGCGCAGGTGCGCCCGCTGCTGACCGACTCGGCCCAGGAGTTCGTCACGCCGCTGGCCGCCGCCGCGCTCGCCGGGGAGCGGGCGCATACCGACCTGTTCGACCGGGAGAGCGAGGCCGATATCGGCCATATCAAGCTCGCGCGGGATACCGACGCCATCGTGGTGGCGCCGGCCACCGCCAACCTGATGGCACGGATGGCGACCGGCCACGCGCCGGACCTCGCCGCGACGGTGCTGCTCGCCACCACCCTGCCGATCCTGATCGCCCCGGCCATGAACGTGCGGATGTGGCTGCATCCGGCGACGCGGCGAAACCTCGCAACCCTACAGGCGGATGGCGTCGCGATGGTCGGGCCGAACGAGGGCGCGATGGCCGAGGCCGAGTTCGGCCCCGGGCGGCTGGCCGAGCCGCACGAGATCGCCGACGCGCTCGAAGCCCTGCTGGCACAACGGTCAGGGGGCCAAGGCCTGGGATTCCTGGCCGGCCGCGAAACCCCGAAAAAGCCGCTGGCGGGGCGGCACGTGCTCGTCACCTCGGGACCGACCCACGAGCCGATCGATCCGGTGCGCTACCTCGCCAACCGCTCCTCGGGGCGGCAGGGCCACGCGGTCGCCGCCGCCGCGGCCGAGGCCGGCGCCCGCGTCACACTGGTCTCCGGGCCGGTGGCGATCCCCGACCCGGCGGGCGTCACCGTGGTGCGGGTCGAGAGCGCCCGGCAGATGCTCGCCGCGGTCGAGGCGGCGCTGCCCGCCGATCTCGCGATCTTCGCCGCCGCGGTCGGCGACTGGCGCCCGGCCGAAATGCGGGCGGGCAAGATCAAGAAGGACGGCAGCCTGCCGCCGCCGCTGCACTTGGTCGAGAACCCGGACATCCTCGCCACCATCGCCGGCCGCGCCGAGGGGCGCCCGCCCCTCGTCGTGGGCTTTGCCGCCGAGACCGACGACGTGATCGCCAACGCGCAGCGGAAGATCGCGCGGAAGGGCTGCGACTGGATCGTGGCCAACGACGTCTCGGCGGAGGGCGGGGTCATGGGCGGCACCGAGAACACCGTCCACCTCGTCGCCCGCGGCGGCGGCGTCGACAGCCGTGTCGAGACGTGGCCGAAGCTCGGCAAGGAGGAGGTCGGACGGCGGCTGGTGGCACGCTTTGCCGAGCTGCTGGCAGCGAAATCGCGATGAGGCTGACCCGCCGCGGCGCGTACGCCGTACTGGGCGAGCCTCGTCTTGGATATCAAGGCTAGAACGCGCCAGTCGCCCAGCAGACAAAAATGTTCCCCGGCGTGGGACCTTTAAGTTTTCTTCTGCTCAGCTTGCCCTCTTCGGACCAGAGCCCAGATCCTCCTCCACGTCATTCACAGCGACAGGAGCGACATCATGGCCAAGGCCGACCGGCACAGCATGGGGCCCGGCGCGCAGGGCAAGGGCGACGGCAGCGGCGCCATGACCGATCTGCCCGAGGGCATCCTCGGCGAGAACGCGGTGCTGAGCAACCGCGACAAGTCCCAACACTCCGACGAGCGCGGCCTCGACAGCCGCCACGTCCAGACCGAGCAGTACCACGACCATGTCGGCGCCCGGCAGGTCAATGACCAGGACGGCGAAAGCGACGACGCGGCGGAAGCCAATTCCAGCGGCCTCGCCGGACCGATGACGAACACCTCGGGCGACGCCGGCAGCCTGCGCGACAAGCAAGGCGGCTGAGCCGTTGCATCGAGAGGCGAGGAGCAAGCTCGTCTCGGCTCTGCCCCCTCGCCTCCCCCCTCGCCCGCCCGCGGTCAGATCTGGCGCAGGAACAGGGCGGTCGCGGCGGCGCGGCGAATGAGGGGGTTGCGCGCGTAGATCCAGGTCGGACCGCCCTGGATCACGTTGCGGCTCAAGGCCCGCTTGAAATCGAAGACGCCGCGGTTCCCGGCCGGATCGACACCGCCGAAATCGAAGCGGCGGGCGCCTTCCTGCCGGGCGCGCTCGATGATCCGCCAGACGGCGAGGGTGGCCGCACCGGTCGACCGGGCCCGCTCGTCCGACGCCGTGAAGAAATCGGTCCAGCGCTCGCGCGCGATGTGGACGATGCGCACGAGGATCGGCTCTCCGCCCTGGCGGATTTCGAGGAAGAGCAGGTGCGGGTCGGACGCCGCGAGGTCGCGATAGGCGGCCGTGTCGAGGTCGCTCGAGAAGCCCTTGCGCTGCTGGAGGGCGGCATACATCCGCACGAAGGTGTCGAAGGCCCGCAGCCGCTCGTCCGGGTCCGTCAGGAAAACGGCGGTGAGATCGGACTGTCCCGTCGCCTTGTTGACCTCCCGCCGCCAGCGCCGGTCGGCCGCGGCCAGGATCGCGTCCGTCTCCGGTGTCAGGTCGAGTTCGATCGTGTGATCCTGAGCCCCGACGACGGGCACGAAGCCGTGCGACAGCAGGGCGGTGACCCCCTCCGGGTCCTGGGGCCGGTAGCTCTTCACCGCGAGCAGGTCCGCCGGGCGCAGGGCGAGATGGTCGAGGAAGGCGGTCATCACCGCTTCCGCCCGGAACTGCCCACGCATCGTGAGGACCGGCCCGCCCTGCACGAGGATCCGGCGCACGGGGCCGGTGCGGCGCTCCTGATACTGGATATAGGCGAGATCCGCGCCGTTGTCGTTCAGCGCGACCTGCCGGACGGTCCAGCCGAGCCGGCTCTTGTAGCGGCCCCAACTCCGGGACGTGTAGAGGTTGGCGGCCGGGTGCTGCCAGAGGATCTCGTCCCAATCCTCGGCCTCCGAACGGTCGATGACCGCGACCTGAGCTGTCATGAACCGCCCTCTCCTGTCCGCTCGCCCGATCCGCCTGCCGGGCCCACCTTTCCCGAGCGGCTGCCCACCCCTTAATCAGGCTTGGCCGTATCGCGCCCGAATGCCCAACGCCATCGCAGGCGAATGTATCCGCCTGCCGGGCAGCCCCTGCGTAGTTTGCCCCGGCCGCCACAGGTGCATGAGGCCGCGGGCAGGAAACGGCTTTTAGGAAACGGCTTGCGGCCGGAGCATCCGGGCGGCTTGATGCGGATCGCGCAACAAGCCGCGCCGGGGGAGGATCGTCATGGCGGATGACAGCGGGTCGGCGGGCGCGCGGGCGGAACGGCTGGCGCGGTTCCAGCCGGCCTCGGGGATGGCGACGCCGCGCTTCTCGGGCCTTGCGAGCTTCATGCGGCTGCCGGTGCTCGATCCCGCCGAGGCCGTGGGAAAAGGGGCGGGTGAAGCGGCGGGGCGGGTCGAGATCGGCCTGATCGGCATCCCCTTCGACGGCACCACCACCAACCGGCCCGGCGCCCGGCTCGGCCCGCGGGCCGTGCGCGAGGCCTCCACCGGCACGCGGGCGCTCAACCACGCCACGGGGGTGGCGCCCTACGCTCTGGCGGCCTGCGCCGATCTCGGCGACGTCCCGGTCAACCCGGTGGACGCCGCCGAGACCGCCCGGCGCATCGAGGCGTTCTACCGGCCGCTCGCCGAGGCCGGGATCGTGCCGCTCACGGTGGGGGGCGACCATTTCATCACCTATCCGGTGCTGCGGGCGCTCGGCGCCGCCCGGCCGCTCGGGCTGATCCACATCGACGCCCACAGCGACACCGACGACGCGCAGTATGGCGGGTCACGGCTCACCCACGGCACGCCGTTCCGGCGCGCGGTCGAGGCCGGGGTGCTCGACCCGCGGCGCTGCATCCAGATCGGCATCCGCGGCAGCATGGATGCGGCCGACGAGCGCGACTGGGCCCTGGCGCAGGGCATGCGCATCCTGACGATGGAGGAGGTCTGCGCCCGCGGCCTGCCGGAGGTGGCCGCGGAAGCCCGCGCCGTCGTGGGCGAGGGCCCGACCTATCTCAGCTTCGACATCGATGCCCTCGACCCCGCCTTCGCCCCCGGCACCGGCACGCCGGAGATCGGCGGCTTCACCACCCGCGAGGCGCTGCACCTGCTGCGGGCCCTGCGCGGCCTCGATCTCGTCGGGGCGGACATGGTGGAGGTCGCCCCTCCGCTCGATTCCGCCGGCATCACGGCGCTGGCGGGCGCCGGCATCGCCTTCGAGATCCTGTGCCTGCTGGCGGAGCGGGTCGCGGCCCGCGGCTGATCGCGCCGCGAAGAATTCGGTATTTCGAAAAGGCGAGCCTTTTCGCGGGTCCCCCCGCAGAGCCCTGGGAAAGGACATCGGGGCGCCGCCCCGATACCCCGCCAAAGGGACGATCCCTTTGGGAGCCCGGAATCAGCCCTGCACGGACGGGCCGCCCGCGGCGCCGCCGGCGCGGAGGACGATCGGGCGGTAGACCCGGAGCAGGTCGGGATCGAGCTGGCCGGCCTGGGCCTGCATGATCGCGGCGGCCTCGGCGGCGGGCAGCGGCGGGCGGTAGACCCGGCGCTCGGTCAGGGCCGAGTGGACGTCGCAGATCGCCACGAGCCGCACGAGATCGCTGATCTGCGGCCCCTTCAATCCCTCCGGATAGCCCGATCCGTCGAGGCGCTCGTGGTGGTAGCGCACCACGTCGAGGATCTCGGGCTCGAAGGCGGTCTCCTTCGCCAGCAGGTCGGCGCCGAGCGCGGCATGCGTGCGCATCACCGCCATTTCGTCGGGCGTGAGCGGGCCCGGCTTGTTGAGGATGGCGTGGGGGATCAGCGCCTTGCCGACATCGTGCAGGAGCGCGGCCTTGGCCAGCCTCTGCCGGTCGTTCGGGGAAAAGCCGAGTTCGGCCGCGAAGGCGGCCGCGAAGCCGGCCACGCTCAGGGAGTGCTGGTAGACTTGGATGTCGTGGCGCCAGACGAGATCGAGCCAAGCGCGGATGCCGACTTCGGAGACCGTGTCGAGCACGATCCGCGTGCCCTCCTCCGCTTCCTCCGGGCTCGGCGGACGACCGGCGGCGGCCTTGTCGAACAGGCGGGTGAGGAGGCTGGTGGCCCGCGCCACACGCAGCTCGGGTGAGCGGTCAGCCGCTCCCTGAACGCGCGCGGGCGCCATGCGGCGCGCCGCCCTCCCCTCCGCGACGAGGCGCGTGAGCGTCGGGACGATGCCGGCGGATTGGCGCGGATCGATCACCGTCGGCGCGCCGAGCACCGTCGCGGCTGCCGCGTCCTGGGCCGCGTTGCCGCGGGCGAGATAGAGGCAGGGCAGCCCGCTCTCGCGGATGTTCGTGGTGAGCCATCCGATCCAGGCCCGCCCCCGGTCGGTGACACGGTCGGCGGATAGATCGGCGGCGATATCGACGACGAAGGCGACGGGCCGGCCGGACGGCAAGCCGGCGCCGGGCTCGATCACGCGGCAGGGCAGAACGAGGGCAATGCCGCGGGCCAGCCGCTCCGCCCGCTCGCGGCGGTCCGAGACGAGAACGACGACATCCTCGGAGCGCGCGTCCCGGCCGCGTTCGCGTGCGTCCTGGCCTCCGTGTCGGTCTCGAGGTTCCCGCATCGATCATCCATCGGCCGCAAGGCCCATGGTGGACGCGAAGCGGTGTTCCACTCCGGATACAACAAAAGTGTTGCGAAAAGCTTCGCACCGCCCGGGCGATGCAACCCTGACGTATTCGCCCAATGCAGAGCTTTGGGGCCAATACGGCTGTAGTCTCACCGAAAGCCCCTCCGCGTTTCGCGCCTGCAAGGGATCGTCGGACGATGTCCAGTCCCCGGATTTGGCACCAACGTCCAAGACCCTTCACCTCCGGCCCGGGCCGGCGCACCCAGCCCGCAAACGACAGCCCCGCGGTCTCGGATACAATCTGTTCGATTTGGTTGGGATAACATTTCGCGCTGTGACCGAGCGCGCCGCATCACTCGGCGGCGGTCGGCCGACGGGCAAGACCGGCCGCGTTGGCGGGCGGACCCGGACGATACGCCGCCTCTTCCTCCGGCTCGTCCGCCCCGCCGACGAAGCGGCCGAACAGGCGCACGAACAGCCGCGACAGGTCGTCGACCAGAAGGAAAATCGCCGGCACGAAGACGAGCGACAGCCCGGTCGAGACGATCAGCCCGCCGATCACCGCCACCGCCATCGGCGCGCGGAACTCGCCGCCGATGCCGAGCGCGAGCGCCGAAGGCACCATGCCGGCGGCCATGGCGATGGTGGTCATCACGATGGGTCGCGCCCGCTTGCGCCCGGCATCGACGATGGCGGTGACGCGATCGACGCCGCGGGCCATCTCTTCGATGGCGAAATCGACCAGCATGATCGCGTTCTTCGTCACCACGCCCATCAGCATCAGGATGCCGATGACGACCGGCATCGAGATCGGCATATGGAAGATCAAGAGCCCGAGGATCGCCCCGCCGATGGAAAGCGGCAGCGAGAACAGGATCGTGAGCGGCTGGAGGAAGTTGCCGAACAGCAGCACGAGTACGCCGAACACCATCATCAGCCCGGCGCCCATGGCGAGCGCGAAACCTTCGAACACCTCGCCCATCACCTCGGCGTCGCCGGTCTGGCGGATGGTGACGCCCTCGGGCAGGTTCGTGGCGGCGGGCAGGGCCATCACCTGCTCGATGATCGAGCCGAGCGCGTCCGAGCCCTGGAGATCGCCCTCGACGGCGACGCGCACGGTGCGGTCGTAGCGGTCGATGGCCGTGGGGCCGCGCCCCAGCGTCAGGTCGGCCACGGTGGCGAGCGGCACCGCCGCACCCGCCTTCACCGGCACCTTCAGGCTCGCGATCTCGGGCAGTTGCCCGCGCAAGGATTCGGGCAGCATCACCCGGATCGGGATCTGGCGGTCACGCGCGTTGAACTTGGCGAGGTTGGCCGCGATGTCGCCGATGGTGCCGACCCGCACCGTCTCGGCGATGACGTCGGTCGAGACGCCGAGATCGGCGGCGACCCCCGCCTTCGGCGTGATGCGGATCTCGGTGCGGTCCAGCGGCGCGGTCGAGATCAGGTTGACGAGGTGGGGCACGCCCATGGCCTCGCGCTGGAGGCGGGCGGCGACATCCGCGACCACGGTCTTATCGGGCCCTGAGACGATCAGCGCGAATTCCCGCTGCCCGCCCTCCTGCAGCGACCAGAAGCGGATGTCGGGGACTTGGCGCAGGACGTTCGCGATTCTGAGATCGACCTGCTTCTGCGTCAGCGCCCGCTCGCTCTTCGGGGTGAGATTAACGGTGAGGCTCGCCAGCCGCACCTCCTTCTTGCCCGGCAACTGGCGCCCGCCATCGACGAAGACGGAGCGGATTTCGGGCATCAGGCGGAGGGTCTCGACCAGACCGTCGGAGAGGCGCTGCGTGTCGTCGAGCCGGGCGCCGGGGGGCAGCTCGACCACGAACATCGTGCGCGCCGCGTCCTCCGCCGGGATGAAGCCCGCGGGCAGCAGCCGGGTCGAGGCGATCGAGCCGGCAAAGCAGGTGAGACCCAAGGTCAGCGTCAGGTATTTGTGTCGCACCGACCACGCCACGAGGCGGGTATAGGCGCGCATCACCGGCCCCTCGCGCTCATGGTCCGGGCCGTGATCGCGCAGGAAATAGGCGGCGAGCAGCGGCGTGATGAGGCGCGCGACGAGCAGCGACACGAACACGGCCGCCGCGATGGTGAGCCCGAACTGCTTGAAGTACTGGCCGGCGATGCCGGGCATGAAGGAGACGGGGGCGAAGATCGCGATGATGGTCGCGGTGATGGCGATGACCGCGAGCCCGATCTCGTCGGCGGCCTCCAAGGCCGCGCGGTAAGCGGTTTTGCCCATCCGCATGTGGCGGACGATGTTCTCGATCTCGACGATGGCGTCATCGACGAGGATGCCGGTCACCAGCGTGATCGCGAGCAGGCTGACCGCGTTGAGCGAGAAGCCGAGCGCGCTCATGGCCCAGAAGGTCGGCAGCACGGAGAGCGGCAGCGCCACCGCCGCAATCAGGGTGGCGCGCCAATCCCTTAGGAACAGGAACACCACGATCACGGCGAGCGCGGCACCCTCCAGGAGGCCCATCATCGCCGAGTGGTAGTTGCCGATGGTGTTGACGACGCTGGTGTCGATCAGGTCGAAGCGCACCCCCGGATTCTCGGCGTGCAGCGCCTCGATGCGCCGGGCCACGGCGACCGCGACCTCGGCGTCGCTCGCCCCCATCGCCCGGGAGATGGCAAAGCCCACCACCGGCTCGCCGTTGAAGCGGGCGAAGGTGCGCGGCTCCTCGGCCGCGTCCATGAGCGTCGCCAGCTCGTCGAGGCGCACCTTGCGCCCGCCCGGCACGACGATGGAGGTCGCGCCCAGCATCTCCAGGCTCGCCGAGGCGCCGAGGGTCCGGATCGACTGCTCGCCGCCCGCGAGTTCGCCGCGCCCGCCGGCCATGTCGGCGGAGGTGAGGCGCAACTGCCGGTTCACGTCGGCGGCGGTGATGCCGAGCGCGAGCAGGCGATCGGGTTTCAGGGTCACGCGGATCTCGCGGGCCACACCGCCGAGGCGCTCGACGCCGCCGACCCCCTTCACCCCCTGGAGCTGGCGCGCCACCACGTCATCGACGAACCACGACAGGTCTTCGGGCGTCATCGCCGGAGCGGAGGCGCCGTAGATCATGATCGGCAGGCCGGCGATCTCGACGCGGCTGATGATCGGCTCGTCGATGGTGCGCGGCAGGTTGATGCGGATCTTCGAGATCGCATCCTTCACGTCGTTGACGGCGCGGTCCTGGTTCACCTCCAGGCGGAACTCGATCGTGGTGATCGAGGAGCCTTCCGAGATGGTCGAGAGGATGTGCTTGACCCCCTTCACCCCGGCCACCGAATCCTCGACCCATTTCGTGACCTGGGTCTGCAACTCGGACGGGGCGGCCCCGCTCTGCGTGACCGTCACCGAGACGATCGGGATGTCGATGTTGGGAAACCGGGTGATCGGCAGGGAGCGGAAGCTGACGAGGCCGAGCACCATCAGCACGAGGAACAGGACGAGGGAGGGGATCGGCTTGCGGATCGCCCAGGCCGAGACGTTGAGGCGCATGCTATGATCCTCAGCGGGCCGCGGCCGCCCGGGCCGTCGGCGGGACGGGCCGCACCCGGTCTCCGTCGCGCAGGAACGAGCCGGCGCGGGCGACCACCGCCTCCCCGGTCGCGATGCCGGAGCGCAGTTCCGTGAAGCCTTCGGCCGAGAGGCCGGTCTCGACCCGGCGGGCGGAGACGCGGCCGTCCGAAACCGCGAGCACGCTGGCCGAGCCGTCGGCGGCGTAGAGCACGGCGGCGAGCGGCACCGCCACGCCCTCGCGCCGGGCGACCTCGACCCGGCCGCGGGCGAAGGCACCGATATGCAGCGCCGGGTCGGCGTCCAGGCGGATGCGGACCCGGCCGAGCCGCGTCGCCCGGTCGACCTCGGGATAGACCCGGCGCACGGCGCCAAGCGTCACGCGCCCGTCCTCCCATTCGAGCCGCGCCGGGGCGTCGGCCCTGAGCCGCGGCAGGGCGGATTCCGGCACCTCGCCCTCCAGCTCGATCTCGCCGCGGGCGATCAGGCGAAACAGCGGCTCGCCGACCGCGCTCGCGGTGGCGCCGACCCGCGCCGTGCGGCGGTTGACGAGGCCGGCCTCCGGGGCACGGATCTCGGTGCGGGCCCGGCGCAGGCCGATCTCGCGCCCCTGCGCCCGCGCCGCGGCGAGATCCGCCTCGGCCAGCGCCAGCCCGGCTCGCGCCGCCTCGAGCCGGCCGTCGGCGCCCTGCGCCGCCGAGACCCGCTGCTCCAGGGTGACGGCGGTGGCGTTGCCGGTCCGCACCAGCGCCTGCGCCCGCTCCAGGGCCTGGCGCGCCTCGGTCCGGGCGGCCTGGACCTGGACGATCTGGCTCTTCGCCTGGAGGATCGCGGCCTCCGCCTTCGCGGTGGCCGCGAGGTTGGCAGCCTCCTGCGTCTCGATCATCTCCAGCGAGAGCCGCGCCAGCACCGCGCCGCGCTCGACCCGGTCGCCCTCCTCGACCAGCAGCGCGACGATGCGCAGGCCCTCGACCTCGGGGGCGACGAGGATCTCGTCGCGGGGAACCAGCGTCCCGGTCACCACCGCCCGCTCGACGATCTCCCGGCGCTCGGCGGGGACCACGCTCACCGCGGGCAGGAGCGCGGCGGGATCGGGCACCCCGGCCGCAGGCGGCTCCTCGGCGGCGCAGGCCGGCGGGGTCGTCTGCAAGGTCGCGAGCACGAGGGCGGCGAGGCCCATCGCGGCGGGATGGAAGAACAAACGGGCCGGCATCGCGAATCGCCTCATGGGGCGCGCCGATGCGCCGCAGCCTGCTTGTCCGCCGCAACCGGCGATTTCGTGGCGGATGGCGTGGCAAGCTCCTCCCCGGCCGAAGTCTGTGAAAGATGCCGCAGGCAGACGCGATCGACGGCCTGTCCCGAGATCAGTCGCTCCCGAGAGGCGGCGGACGCCTCTTCACTTCGCTCAAGGTTTCGCCGAGACCTCGCTTGCAACCGGCTCGGCCTCGCCGGGTTATCCCGTCAAGAGATTTCCGACGAGGGACGGTTCACGATGAGCATCTTCCAGATCCGGCAGAAGACGAGCGGCGCGATCCTCTGGACCGGCAGTGCCGACGACGAGCGCACCGCCCTCGACGCCATGGCCCGCGAGGCCGGCTATTCCGATTCCTCCGCGCTGCCCGACAGCGTGCGGGCGGGGGGCTTCGAGACGGCCCGTCTCGACCTGATCTCCTGAGATCCGGCCCGGCATCCCCGACGACATCCTCGACCAGGGGCGTCCGCTTACGCGGGCGCCCCTTTCGATTCGGAGGTCGCGTCACTCGCACAGGCTCCGATTGATCGCGTCGGGCCGTGCGGACGTCGCGGCACGGTACGAAGAGGAAACCGCCTCAGGCGCAGCAACCGTCCTGCGCCGACACGTGCGTCTTGGCTGCCCCCGGCACGGATCGATCCGGAATCCGCTCCGCGACCGGCTCCAGGCGGCGGGCCTGCAGGCGGTCGCGGCCATTTGCCTTGGCCTCGTAGAGCGCCGTGTCGGCAAGCGCCATCAGGGTGTCGAGCCCGGCCGGGCCACCGGTGAACAGGGCGGCGCCGAGGCTGATCGTGGCGCCGGTGGGCAGACCCCGGCCGCCCTGGCGGGCCATGCGGTCACGGATCGCCGCGCCGAGCCCGGACGCCGCCGCCGCGTCGAGACCCGGTACGAGGATCACGAACTCGTCCCCGCCGAGCCGCGCCAGGATCGCATCGCGCGGCAGGCAGGCCTCCAGCACGCCGGTGAGCGCCACGAGGATGCGGTCGCCGACGGCGTGGCCGAAGCTGTCGTTGACCGTCTTGAACCGGTCCACGTCGAGCAGCAGCAGGGCACCGGGCTGGCGCCGGGCGGCCATGTCGCGCAACGCCTCCGCGGCGCGGCTCTCGAAGGCACGGCGGTTGAAGGCGCCGGTGAGGGGATCGCGCTCAGCCAGCGCCGTCATCGCCTCCTCCCGGCGGCGGCGCACCGCGGCAGCCATCAGAAGCGCGAGCAGCATCTCGACGAGAATGCCCTCGAACAGCGAGACCTGGATCAGCACGCCCTTGAAGCCGACGAGGCTGACGAAGGCGCCCGGAACGGGCACGAGCAGCGCCTTGGCGGCGTAGAAGGTGCCGTGGGCGAGGAAGACGGCGCCCAGCGCGTCGGAGGCCGCGGTGCGCTCCGGGAAGGGCGTGCCGGCCCGCGACAGCAGGAGATGGGCGGCCCGCAGGGCGGCGAGGGCGACGAGGCCGGAATTGGTCATCGCGAAGGCCGGCGTCGGGTCGATCCCCGCCGGCAGGAGCAGGAGCCCGGCCCAGGCCAAGAGCAGGCCCCACCAGAGCCGTGCGATCCGGCGCCCGGTGAAGCGGGCGGTGCCGAAGAGAAAAAGGAGGTGGGCGACGACGAGCAGGCCGTTGGCGAACCAGACCCCGACGAGGAAGGAGGCGGCGCGGGCCGGCGAGAGCGAGCAGCCGAGGACGATCGTGGCGAAGCCCGCGCTCCACAGCAGCAGCGCGGGGCTGCGCAGGGTCCGCCACTCGACGGCCAGGAAGCCTGCGGCGGCCGCGGCCGCCGCGAGGCTCATGACAAGCATGGTGACCACATCCATGGCTATCTCGAACCCGCGCAACGGTGACGTTCCGCGCCTCGATAGCAGCCGCCGTTGAACAAAGCGTTCCGCAGCTTGACGTTTGCGCCCGTCGCCCCAGGCACACCCTTCCGGGCGATGTCAGGCTGTTGTTCTTGCGTCGTCTTATTTCGAAAGCCGGCAACCACCTTTCGGGGCGGTGCCTCGCATCTTTCGCAGAAGGCTCCGTGCGGGATCGGTCAGTTCGCGTGGCCGATCCGCATGCGGTAGGCGCCGTCGGCGCTGCGCTCGAACACCTCGGGGATGCCGGCATGGCGCAGGGCCTCGCCGGAGGTGTCGGGCACGAGATTCTGCTCCGAGACGTAGGCGACGTACTCGCTGTCCGCGTTCTCGGCGAGCAGGTGGTAGAACGGCTGGTCCTTGCGCGGCCGGACGTCCTCCGGAATCGCGAGCCACCATTCCTCGGTGTTGGCGAATTCCGGGTCCACGTCGAACACCACGCCCCGGAACGGGTAGATCCGATGCCGGACCACCGCCCCGAGGCCGAATTTGGCGGTTCTCATGCTGGTCTGGGTCATGACCGATAGATAGGCCTCGCAGCCCTTCCGTTCCAACGCGCGGCCAGCATGCGCGACGATCAGGGCAGATTGTAGACCTTGGCGAGATCCGGGTCCTTGTCGGCCACGAGCCGGGCGAGATCGACGATGACCTTGGCCTGTTTCCAGGTGGCGTCGTCCTGCATCTTGCCGTCGATCATCACCGCGCCGGTGCCGTCGGGCATCGCCTCGACGATGCGGGAGGCGAAGTTCACCTCGGCCGGATCGGGGGCGAACACGGTCTTGGCCAGGGCCACCTGGCTCGGATGCAGGGTCCAGGCGCCGGCGCAGCCCATCAGGAAGGCGTTGCGGAACTGCACCTCGCAGGCGGCCGAATCGGAGAAGTCGCCGAACGGGCCGTAGAACGCCTTGATGCCGTTGGCCATGCAGGCATCGACCATCCGGGCGATGGTGTAGTGCCACAGATCCTGCTGGGCGGAGGCGCGGGCTTCCTCGCCCTTCGGATCGGACAGCACCCGGTAATCCGGGTGGCCGCCGCCGACGCGGGTGGTCTTCATGCCGCGGGACGCCGCGAGATCGGCGGGGCCGAGGCTCATGCCGTGCATGCGCGGCGAGGCGCAGGCGATGGAATCGACGTTGGCCACGCCCTCCGCCGTCTCGAGGATGGCGTGGACGAGGATCGGCTTCGTCACCCCGTGGCGCGCCTCGAGCTGGGCGAGCAACTGGTCGATGTAGTGGATGTCCCAGGGCCCCTCGACCTTCGGCACCATCACGACGTCGAGCTTCGAGCCGACCTCGGCGACGAGGGTGAACAGGTCGTCGAGGATCCAGGGCGAGTTCAGGGCATTGATGCGGGTCCACAGGCCGGTGCCGGAGGCCGCGAAATCGGTGGCCTTGGCCATCTCGACGAAGCCCTTGCGCGCCGCCTCCTTCTGGTCGGCGGGGACCGCGTCCTCCAGGTTGCCGAGCACCACGTCCACCGTCTTGGCGAGTTCGGGCACGCGGGCGCGGACCTTCTCGTTGTGCGGCGGCACGAAGTGGATCATCCGCTCGAGCTTGATCGGCAGTTCGCGGAACGGCTCGGGCGCACCCGCGGCGAGCGGCTGGAAGAAGCGGCGCGGCAGTTTCATCGGCTCTCGGTCTCCGGCTTCGTGAAGGACCTTGGCGTCGGCCCTCCGCTTATGCCTTTGGCGTTAGAGCACGGTGCCCCCCGGCGTAAAGCCGACCTTGGTCCTCCCCTCGGCCCTGTGATCGGCCTCGAGCGTCGCCCGATCCCCGATCCGGCGGATCGTGCGCCCCCGCACGGCCCGGACCCGCTGCCGGGCACGGGCCCCGCACGGGCCCATGCCGCATCCGACCGTGGATGATCCGAAAGCGAAGATTGCGCGGCGAGCCAAATCGTCCGAATCTTCCCGAGATCTTATAAGTCTTCATCAAGGTCTTTCTCGTTTTCGCCTCTTCCGCCCGGATGCCCGGACAGGCTGCGGGGGTGCGCACGGGACGAGCGAAACGGCAAAGCTTGCCCGGCGAAGCATTCGCCGCCGCGCAGACGGGACGGAACGGACCGCCGCGAGCCGTGTTTTCCGGCCGAGGCGGGCTGTCGAACATCGTCGGGAGACGTACGTCGATGCCAAAACTGTTCAACGAACCGATCATGCAGACTTTTCCGTCCGGCCCGCGCAGGGGCGGGACCTTGGCTGGCACCTTGGCCGGCATGCTGCTCGCGCTGACCCTGTCGCAGGGGGCGCTGGCCGGGCCGGCGGCGAAGAAGACGGCCGACGGGCGGCCGGACTACACCGCCGCCCAGGCCGCGACCGCGCAGCCCGAGGGCCTGCCGGCCTCGGTGCGGATCGCGGGCGACGACACGCGTGCGTTCCAGTCGCTGATCGACGGGGCGCCCCGCGCCGCCGATCCCTGGCTGGTGCTCTCCGGCGGCGGCGAGAACGGCGCCTTCGCCGCCGGCCTTCTGGCGGGCTGGGCGGAGCGCGGCGACCGCCCCGATTTCGGCGTCATCACCGGCGTCTCGACCGGCGCGCTGATCGCCCCCTTCGCCTTCGCGGCGCCGACGCTCGGCGACCGGGCCGACGCGGCGCTTCGCGAGAACTACACCGAGATCTCGGCGGCCGACGTGTTCGAGTTCGGCGGCACGCAAGACGCGCTCACAGACACCTGGCCGCTCAAGCAGCGGATCGGGCGCGCGGTGACGCCGGCCCTGCTCAAGGCGGTGGCGGCCGAGCATGCCAAGGGCCGCCGTCTGCTGATCGCCACGACGCAGGTGGACAGCGAGCGGCCGGTGCTGTGGGACATGGGGGCGATCGCCCAACGCAATGCCGAGACCGGCGACCCGCGGGCGCTGGCCCTGTTCCGCTCGATCGTGCTCGCCTCGGCGGCGGTGCCCGGCGTCTTCCCGCCAGTGGAGATCCCCGCCGACGTGAAGGAGGGGGCGAAAGCCAAGCCTGTCACGGAGTTGCACGACGACGGCGGGGCGATGGCCCCGTTCTACCTCGCGCCGGCCGCCGCCCTGGAGGGGGAGACGCGGCTGCGCCTGCCGACGAACCGGGTCTACCTCGTCGTCAACAACCGGCTCGAGCCGGAATTCCAGATGGCTTCGCGCACCACGCTCTCGGTGCTCGGCCGCACCATGTCGGCGGCGATCAAGGCGCAGACCCGCGCGGCGCTCGCGCTCACCAAGGGCTATGCCGCCCGCACCGGCCTGGATCTCCGGATCGCCCTCATCGACGGGCGCTTCGCCAAGACCTCGGAGAAACCGTTCGACCAGCCCTACATGAAGGCGTTGTTCGCCCACGGCGAGGCCCTGGCCCGCGAGGGCGACGCCTTCGCCCAGGCCAACCCGCCCGCGACGGCCCAGGGGCCGGACCTTGGCAAAGGTCTCGACAAGGGTTTTGGCCCGAACCTCGGCTCGAACCTTGGCCTGGATCGGACCGAGGTGACGGAATCGACCGGTTCCGTCGCGGCCTCGCGCTGACACGGCGCGGATCGGCGGCGCTCCTTCGGACGGGACGGTCGCGCCCGCGGACGACATCGGACAGGATTCTGAGGCGGCTCCGCGCGGGCCGCCTCTTCGTGTTTTCAGGGCGCACCGCCGATCCGTCTTCCCTTACGCCTCTTCCGCATCGGCCGGGGCGTAGACGGCCTCGCCCAGGCGCTTCAGCGGACCGCCGGGGCCTGAGCGCTTCCAAAGCCGGGTGTTGAGCGCCGCCACCGGATCCTGCCCCGGCAGGGCAAAGCCCTGCTCGGTGATCCGCGCCAGAATCTCGCTCGCATGCATCGGGCGGCCTGCCTCCTCCAGGACGGCGAGCACCGCCTCGATCACCGCCCGGCCGTAGCGGCGGGCCAGCACCGTCTCCGACAGGCCTGCCTCTTCCTCGGCCGGCGCGGGGACAGCCGGCGCCGCAGGTCTCTCGGGCGCCGCGGAGGGCGCGGCCGGAGGGGCAGCGGCCGGCGCCTGCACCGGTTGCGGCGCGGGGGCCGGAACGGGGATGGGGGCGTCCGCTCGTCCATCCGCGTCCGGCGAGGCCGGGCTACCGAGGCGTCGGCCGAGATCGAGGTAGAGGAGGAAATCGGCGATCTGCCGCTCGATCGCGTCGCGCTGCCGACGCAGCACCTCCAGCCGCGCCAGAGCCTCGGCTTCCGACAGGACCATGCCGGCCCTCCTCATCGTTCATTCCCAACGAGGGGAATTTCTCCGACGGGAAGATGCCATGGAACAACCGGGTAGGCGAGTTCTTTCTATTCCATCCAAGGCGTTTCCTGCTCGAAACACGGAATGGAGGGGGCGCGCTGAACCCGCGCGATGGACGTCTGTTTGAGCGCGGTTTTCCGGGGTCAGACCAAATCCGGGTGATCCCTTCGGGATGGCGGATTTGGCCTTCGGCGGGATCCCATCACGCTGGCGTGATGGGATCCCGCCTCAGGCCCCGCGCGGGCTTGCTTCTACGCTCCCCGTTCTGCGGCGCCCAGCGAACGCGCCGCCTTCACGGTGTCAGGAACCGCCCTTCGCGGACCAACTCACTTCCGTCAGCAGGGTGCAGGGTTGTTTTGATGCGTCGAGCG